>JAZDKY010000103.1:0-32375 GCA_043802525.1 bacterium | reverse complement strand
CCGACTCAACATTGGTCAGCTCCGCTAACATACTCGTCCATTCTACCGCCGAAGATATCTCGGCCGACCGGAAAAGGGACGACCAGCCTTGGCGCGGCCGCCCGATAACGTTCCCGCAAACTCCAATGCCCCCATCACTTCTCCGTCAATGATGCACGCCGGGTTCTGCGGCCGGTAATCGTCGAGGTCGTCCCCCGTCGAATCGACCAGCATCGGATCGGCAATGACGCTATGAATGTCGTTGTCCTCAGCGTCCTGTCCGGTGTAGTACGTCGTCCACAGCCCCCGCAACTCGGTGATGGTGTCATATGTCGCCGGCGCGCCTTCCGCATTCGAGTACACCGCGTGATTGCCCGTGCCCGGCCAGTAGCAGTTGCGGTCCACGAGTTGCGTGCCAAGGTCCATCGAAGGCGGCGACGAGTGCGAGTTGTAGTTGACGGCGTACAGCGCTCCGCCAAGGCAGATGTTGTCGTGGAAATCGTCGCCGCTGCCGTCCAGGTACTCGCCGCTGTTGCCATCGCGCATGACCACCGGCCCAGAGACGGCGGCCCCAACCAAGTCGACCAGCGTGTTGAAAATGCCCTCAACGTTCTTCGTGGCCACGCGCGTGAACGCGCTCCGACTGTTCACGACGTTGTGATGAAACCGCAGAGCATAAACGCCGCCCACGGGTGCAGCCGCCTCACAGGCTTGCAGATACACACCGATACCCGCGCCGCCGGACGCGACGTTGTGGCTGGTCAGAAACATATGCTGGAACTCGCCAGCCTTCACGGACGGCCCGCAATGCAGAAGTACCGGCGCGCTCGTGGCGCTCCCACCCGTGGCCTTGATCCGCAGGCCATCGACGTTGATCTCGCCCAGCGTGTTGGTCTCGGTATCGGCGGCGTAGCCGATCAGTAGGCCGATGCTGGCCGCGCCGGTCGGTACGATCCAGTCGTCGAATGAGGTAGTTCCGGTAGTCGTCAGCGTAAGGGTGCCGTCCGCCGCGCTGCGAATCCAGCCGATGTTGCAGTCGCGCAGGCCGGAGAAGCTATTGGTTCCCGCGAAGACCACGCTGCCAGCCGCCGACGATACGTCGATGAATCGGCCGGTGAACGCCCCGCCCGCGCCCGCGCCGATGGTGAACGCAATCGACGAATCCTCGAAACGCAACTCGCCGAGCGTGCCGGCGATACTTACGAAGGTCGCGTCGCCGTTCTTCCACCATGCCGCATCCGCAGTCGCGTATGTGCCAGTCATACCCTCGAAGTCGATGGACGCCGCCGAACCGCTGGTAATCAGCTTGGCGTAGTCGTGCAACTCCACCGTACCGTGCATTCTGACTTTGCGGCCTATCGACGTGTCGCCCGTCTTGGTCCCCGTGGCCCCCTCCAAAACGACCAGGGCAGCTGTACTCGAGTCGTGTACACCATCGTGAATCCAGGTGCAGGTCGCATCGAAGTCGATCAGCACGCTAACGGTCATCTGCGCGCTGGGTTGCGCCCAGCGCACGATACGGCCGCTGAAATCCGCGTCGATGCACGTCAGGGTCGCGTCACTGAACGTGAGGCTGCTATCGGCCGAGAAGTCCGTGGCCGGGACGTACACGGCCCCATCGCCGGTGAAAGTCAGCGTCCACGGATCGCCGCCCGCGCCATGCACGGTCAGGTGCTTGCCGCTCAACGCTACCGCGCCGCCGCCCGCCGATTCCGCGACCGAGACCCTGGCGGTTTGCGCGTCGCCGGACGCGACTTCGATGTCGTCCACGTCCGCTGCCGCCGCAATGGCAGCGTTCACCGTAGTAAACGGGTCAAGTAGGCTGCCATCCCCGCCCACGTTCGTCGAATCGACGTACCACGTCCGCCGGAAGTGCGCGATGTACGTGGCATCGGCGAGGACGTTCGTGACGCTGATCGCGGGCGTGACGGCGTACTGCACGCCCGCCTTGGTCCAGTTGACAAACGTGTAGCCCGCATCCGGGACCGCCGTAACTTCGGTGCAATCCTCGCCATCTTGGATCAGTTGCGGCGTGTCGCCGGTGAGCGTGCCACCCGTACCCGCCGTGAACGTCACGGTATTATCGTGGTAGGCGCGGATCGTGATATCGCCGGACTTCAAGAGCGTGAGTAATTGTGCATTCGTGGACTTGACGGTGATACCCAGACAGAGCGGAGTGACGTTGGCCAGCGAGTCAACAATGATGGCGAGCAAGTTCGCGCTGGTAATAGGGACGATGACGACCCCGGTCGGCAGGTCGTAAGCCAGCGGAATCTGGGCGACGACCTCATCCCCGTAGTCGGCAATGTAGCCCAGCGCGACAAACAGATCCGCCGCCGTGCTGCTCATCGTCACGCCGATGCACTGCCCAAACTTCGCTTCGCACAGCAACTCCGCCAAGCCGTTCACCGACACGTTGAAGCGCACTTCGGCCCGCGTCGCCGCAAACGCTTCTAGCGGCGTGAAGTCGCCGGCAATGCCCACCACGAGCACCCCGCCCGCGCCAGCCGCCGTGTGCGTAAGCGGATCGCCCACGCCCGTCGTGTCGATGGTCACGCCGTCGCAAGTGCCCCACGGCGAAGCTGCGATGTCGATGTAGGTCATCTATGCACCCACCCTACCGCCGAAGATATCTCGGCCGACCGCAATATGGACGACCGCCCCCAGCCCGTCCGCCTGCAACCGTCTGAAACTGTAGGTCAACCCCGTTGAACCAGCCCGTTGCTGGCGGATCGCCCGTCCAGGGGTCGCGACACCAAGCAGCTACGTGATACCACGTCCCAGGCAACAAAGGGGCCAGCGTACTCGCATAGGTGCCGTCTCCTGCGCCGTCGTCAGTGTAACCCTCCCCACTGTAGGGGGTGGGAGTAAACACCGTTCTGGACCACGCGCACCCATGCCGGCGACTTTCTCCGTTCAAGACCGTTCCGCCGCACGTAGCAGACGTAGTACCGATTGCAACTACCTCTGCGGTTGTTACGACCAACTCTGCCACACGTAAGGCTCCCTCTCCTTACTCCAATCGCTTTGCAGCTACGATGATCTTGGTCGCCGCGACACCACCCATGCTGGTAGCAAACGGCCACCACATCGTTTCGCCGAAGCAATCCACCGAGAAACGCTTCTCATACCCTGCCGCAGCAATGGCCGGATTCTCGACAATCAGATTCGAGCAATGCCCGGTCGCCGACGTGAAATCGCTCACGGCATACCACGTCGTCCCAGCGGTCTCGGCGCGCGTGATCGGATGATAGCCGACATAGGTGAACCCGCTGTGCGTCAACGTCCCGTGAAACAGCGGCGACGGCGCAGGAACCTGTAACAGCCCCTTTTGATCGGCGCGCTGGCCTCCGGGGGCGCTCCACGACCATATCTGAATGACCGGCGTGGCGGCGCTCACGTTCGCAAAGAACCGTAGCAACAGGTTCTTGCCCGAAGCCCGGAAGCATTCGGCGTCCGGTGGCGTCCACAGCGGGCTAGGATTCCTGGCTTGCACCGCCTCGATTTCCCGAACCACGGCCCAGCCTTCGTTGAAGTCGGTTTGGGTGTTCTTGTTGACGGTTGGATGGGTCACTGGTATCGCGTTCATGCTAAACTCCTGGCTTCTCTTTCGGCTTCATGCGCGGCTCGATGTTCAGTAGCAGCCGATGGTACTCTGCCTTGATTTGTTCGGCCAGCTTTTTCAGCTTGCCCGGATCGGTTTCGTCGTCGTGTTTCTTCTTCAACTCCCCGATCTTCTTCTTGCCGCTGTTGTAGAGGCTCAGCGTCCTCTTGGCGTAGTCGTTTACATCTGGGATTTTCTCGTCGTCAAGATGCTGTTTATGAAGTCTGGCAAGCGGGCGAATAAGGGCTTCAATCTTCACCGCCTCATGGTTCCCGGCGTGTTTCAGCAGGTCTAACAGCTTATCGTGGTCCTGAAACTTGGTGAAGTAGTGCGAGCCGACCGCTGCCTGCATTTTGTCTTGTTCGGCTTCGTCGCTTGGCACCCACTTCCTTGCCGCCAGCGATTGCTCCACTTCCTTGCGCCCCCGCCCGGTCTCCTGAGTCGCCAGCCCAATCTCGGCCATTGCGTCCTCGGTTCTCCCGTTCGTCATGTAGCGCTCGCCACGCACCATGTGCTTCGCGAACTTAGACTTGGCTGGGTCTTCATCCCCGCCGCGATGCGTGTGCCGCCCTTCCGTTTCCCATACGTATTTGCGGTACACTTCTTGGGCTTTTACCATCTCCGGGTCTTGCAAGCCCATCAGCGCCATGAAGCCGCCTTGCATCCGGCTCAGCGGGTACAGCCCCCGCGCCCACTCCGCCGCCCGCTCGCCCACACTCAAGTCGCGGAACCGCCCCTCGCCGACCAGCGCGTCATAGGCTTGGGCGCTCTGCCGCAAGTACGGCGAGACGTTGGACACTTGGTCGTACAAGCTCATCGTCGAGGCGTCGCCGGCAATCATGCGGATCGCCGCCAGCGGCGGGCCTCCAATCCATGACGCCGTGTTGTTCAGTATCCAATCGCCCCACGATTCGTCGGATCGGTCGATGCTCTTCCCGGCCACCAGCGACATGAGCATCAGGTTTGCTGCTCCCACCGCCTGCCCGTGAACCAGGAACCGTGCCATCCTGAGTGTTGACGCCGCCATGCGTTCGCCGTTGCCAGAACGAATGGCATCGACAAAGTTGACCAAGTGCCGATCAAACAGCCGCGTTTCGCCCTGCGCATACTGATGGAACCGGAAGAACAGGTTGAGCGCCGGGCTGTTGGCGATAAACGACTTCTCCGCCTGCGTCAGCGTCGTGTACTGCGTCTGCTTGACGAACCGGCGCGGGATTTCCGTATAGAGTGCATCCGACGCCTTGCCGCTGATAAGGGCCTCGATTTCCTTGGGCGTGAAGTGCAGGATACGCAGGCGATCGCGGTCCGCTTCGGCCCAGCGCAGGGCGTTGTTCTTGATGTTCTCCTTCAGCACCAATCCCGTCGCCCCCGCCCACCGCTCATTGAACTCGTCAACCAAGGCGCGGTGTCCGTCGAGCACGCGGCGGATAATGTTGCCGACGCCTTCGATCTTGCGGCCGGGAAGCGGCTTGATGTCGTGCAGTGTTTGAGTAACGATGCCCTGGTAGTTCATCATCTCCGACATGGCCCGGTAATTGGTAACGAGCTTGTACAGGCCCTTGGCGAGTGCCCTGGTCCCCGCAAGGCTATGTGCCGAGCCGACGGAGACTTGCATTAGGTTTTGCAGGAACGCCATGCTGAGCATCCCGCCCGATAGGACGTGTTCGCCGGTGAGAGCAATGCGCTTCGTGTAGTCCTTCCATGAACCCAGCACTTCGCCACGGCTGTAGATATCGCCCCACGGGCGGCGCTGGCTCAGCATCGCAACCAAGTGATCGAAGTCCTGAACCCTCCCGCCCGCCTTGCGGAACTGGTCCCGGAAGCGCGGCGCGCCTTCTTCGGGATCGCCCTTCACTATCGGCCGCTCCGATCGCGCCCGGCGCTGGCCAAAGAATGCGATGTAGGCCGTGCGCATCGGGCCGTGCTGAGCTTCGCGAGACATGATGGTAAGAGGATCGGTCTCGTACAGTTCGACGACCGTTCCCTTTTTATTGCGCAGGTGCGTTGGAACTTCGGGAATCAATCGCTGGAACTCTATCGCGCCAACGTTTCGTTCCACCGCCGGCGCTTGCAAGGAGCGCATGGTCTCCGTGGTTTTCTCGTTGGTCCAGCCGTTCAGGTCGCGGATGCCCTCGTGCATGATGTCCCACCACTCGCCGGCTCCGCGCCGGATGATCTGGTAGAACGACGGCGTGGGAATGCGTGGAACTTCCGGTCGGCCTTCGGCGGTGCGCTGAACTTCCTGGCCGGTCTTGGGATTGACGAGCTTCACACCGAACAACTTGGCCATGCCCCACAAGTACTTGTTGTTCTTGCGCATGAAGCCGATCAACTCGCCTTCGTGTGGATCGACTGGACGACCAAGGCGCTCCGGGTGCTCGACCGCCACATGGCTCCGTCCCACTCCGTAACTTCCGCTAGCGACCGTATGCCATTCCTCCGCTTGTGTCAGGCTGTCTCGCGCCTGCCGATACGGCTTGCCTTTGGGGCCGGGGAAAAAGTAGGTGCCGAACTTCTTGGTGGCTTCGTTCAGGTTCCTGTCGAGCACGCCCTTCATGGTGGTGGCTTGCGAGATGACTTTACGGGCGTAGTCGGCGATGCCGCGCCCGTACTTGCCAGCTTGGCGCGCGACGGCGACGATTGCTTCTTCGACGCCGTGGGTTCCGGCAAGCGGAACGCGCCCCGCCAGCGAGGTAACGGACGGCTTGGTCTTACCGCCCTTGCCGCCGGAGACGATGCCGAACATGCCGGGCGGCAGGTCCGGCGGCGTACTCAGGCGTTGCCGGCGGCGCATGACTTGTCTGGATGGAGAGGACGTTTCTCCGGCTGGCGTGCGTAACAGCTTCTCGGCCGCTTCCCCTTGCGTAGCGGGAGTTGGAATCGGCTTGCCCAGCTTGGCGGCGACTTCGGGATGTTCGGCGAGGATTTCGGGCTTGATCTCCGCGCCGCTCTTGGCGGCTTGTTCGACGAGACGGGCGTGCTCCTGAACGCTGCTTTCATAGAGCGCGGCTTCTTCGGGCGTGGCGTCCTTGGGCTTGGGACCGGCGTACTGCTCGACGGATTGCTCGTAGGGGAGCGCGGTCTTGGCTTCCCGCCCGTACTGCTTCATCAGGTCGGGATAGTCCTTGATCCCCTCGCCGAACTGGCCGCGCTGGGCGGCGCGTTCAACACCCGACCTCCGCATGAATTGAAATCCGTCGCGCTTTGAGATAAAGAATTGACCAAGAGGAGCTTCCGATATCCCCCAATCCCAACTCGAATGCTTGGCCAGTGTGGCGACCATTACCTCTAAGGAACCGAAAGCGCGCTGAAACTTCTCGACGGCATTGTGAAGTTGTTTCGCAGTAACAACGCGGAGAGTTCCAGACTCACCCGTCGGCCTGCCTTTCTTCCAGAGAGAGGCGACTACGCCCCCTTCTGCCTTGTCAAAATGCTGTTGCCAATCTTCGTAGAACTTTCGGGCCTCATCCTGAGTCATGTCCCATACGGGCTTACGCTCCGACACGAGCGGCTGCTTGGCCTCGCCCTGGGCGGCGGTGGTACGCACCTTCTCACCAACCTTGGTAATCGCTTCGTTGTACGCCGCCTCCGCCCTGTCGAAGTCCGGGTAGCTATTGAGAGAAACAACCTCGCCGGAATCCTGGTCGATAACCCGAACCGCCGCCTTCTTCTCTTTGAGACTCGCTCCGTTGTAGAGTTCATACGAGACTCCATCGACGGTGCGCACGTCGGCAACGGTCATATCCGTGCCCATGACGCGATGATTGTCGCCGATTTTGACCGCCTTCACTCCGCCCACCACTCCGGGTGCAGGAGGTGCAGCAGTAGGCCGCGTTTCTTCCACCACCGCTGGTATCGGGCGCGCTCCCACGCCAGCTTGCGCGGCGTCCACCGCACCACCCGCCACAGGCCGCACTTGGTCGGCAACACCGCCACGAGCTTCATTGGGCACCCCTACTTGTGGTGCAGCGCCTTCGCCCGGCGGCTTCTCGCCGCCTTGCTCTTGCCCTTGCCCACGTAGATCGCCGCCGCCCGGCTCTTCCCGTACTTTCGTTTCAACGCTAGGTACTGCTTCGGCACGACTTGGTACTCCTGTAGGTTCAACTTCTGGTTTTGCTTCCGCCACGACCGGAGGCGCTTCTTCCACTTCTGCTTCGGCCTGCGCCTTGGCCTCTTGCACCTCCGCTTCCTTCTCCCGCATGGCGTCCAGTTCCGCCAACGCCTGGTCGCGGCTGTTCTGCCACTTCTGTCTGATGTAGGGCGGATTGGCCGGCCCCTGTGTCTCAATCAGGCTGTCCAGTTGCTTGACTTCTTCGATCTTCGCGACGATCTCGGGGCTTTCCGTTTCCACGGCCCCCCCTGGACCCGTGGCCGCTTCCGGCTGTCTAAGCGTCGTCTCGATTTCGCGCTTCGCTTGTTCCAGTCCGGCCCGCGCGCCCGGCGGCAGGGCGGCGGCGGATTTTTCCGCAAGGCGGGCTTCGATATCGGCCAATTGCGTCTTGAGCGCCGTGACTTGGTTGTACGGCAGCATCGGCGTACCGCCGGGTTTGGTTTCGGCAGTAGGCGGCTCAGGCGGTCCAGCGGGTTTCACCGCGCCCGTGCTCGGCGGCACTTCTAGCGGCGCAACCACTTCCGGTTTCGGCGGTTCTCCGCCTTGCGCCTTCTTCGCCGCCTTGGCCTTGCTGATGGTGTGCAAAGCCGCCATCATTCCGGCGAAGTCAATCGTGTCGCGCAGCCCGGCAAGCTCTTCCGGCGTCGCGTCGGCCTTCAAGCCGCGCGCGATGGCCTCCGGCATGTTCTTGATGGTTTTGGCGAATTCAATCGGCGACAAGGCCGACTGCTTGGCCGCTTCGCTTACTGTGGTGTCGCCAGAAAGCGCGGCCGGAATCTCGCCGCCAGCCGTCCAGCCAGCAATCGCGCCGGGAAGTCGGCCGAGTCCGTAAGGAGTTAGCGCCCCACCAATACCCGCCCCGATCTTCGCGCCCAGCACTTTCGGCCCAGGCAGGAACATTGAGGTCGCCTGACCACCGCCACCGAGCAGCCCCTGAATCACCGCCTCTTTCCTGTCCTCGGGCGGGTTCTGCGCACGGAACGTCTCGATATCCTCGCCTATGGTCCGCAACGGTCGCGTCACGCCTTCAAGCCCGGTAAAGGCGGCATTAGCGAGTTGTGCGGTTGGCTGGACGACGTTCTCGCCGATGCCCGCCAGCCATTGCACCATCCGCTGTTCGCCCTTGGTTGTGCCAGGAACATCAGGAAACACATCGGTATATGCCCGCCGGTGCGGCCATATCTCTTCCTGACTCGTTTGGGTTGTACCGGGTGCGGCTTCTGGCGACGGCGGCAGCGCGCCCGTGCGCGGCGGTAGGTTAGGAGAGAACCCCTGCGACTTGATGAGCTTCCACCGTTGTTCTTCCGTCAGGCTCGGGTTGTCGCGGATGCTGGATAGGAAAAGTCGTTGCCGTCCCAGTTCGGTCTTGCCGCGATCGTCCGACGGCATGTATAAGGTTTCGCCAGTCGGCCCCTCGATAGTCGGCGTGGGCATTGCCGCGAGTAGTCTGTCGATGTATTCCCCGGCAGGCGGAAGTTGCGAAGCCTCCTCTTGTGGAATCGTCGGCTCGCCAAGCTGTCGCGCATCCTCCCGCAAGGCTGATTGCCCAATCGGGACCACGGCATAAGGATCGCGCCGCGGCCTGATGACGAGGTTGCTGGCCTGGTGCTCAAGTTCGATGAGCCTATCGGCGAGTTCGGCGGCGGCGCGCCGTCGCTTCTGCTCGTCGAGCATCTGGCGAGCGACCAATGGGCTAGTATCGGTCCCGAGCGTATTCATTATCCGCCTGGAAACTGTTGTCTTCGCCTCATCATCAGCTTCTTAATATCTTCTTCCGAGTAGCCTTGCTGCCGAAGATCGGCAATTACATCCGCATCGGGAACCTCCGAGCCTGGCGACGGAATCCCTAGTTGTTGGCCAATGTACCCAACTGCATTTCGCAACTCATCGTTGGCCGCAGAACCGTCTCCAATGCCCTTGGCGGCGTTAATGTAATCCCCGTAGGATGGTTGCGCCGGCTTGTTCTGCGGACCTTTCCAGGTCTTGTAGATATCAACGGCGGTATCGCCAAGCGTGCGCATGAACCTGTTGCCTTCGCGCCTGATACTGTCTCGCTCTCTAGTTTCGAGCATTCCCTGGTGCCAGTCGGCCGTGTTCTTCATCATGGCGTCTTGGTATTTCTGCGTGGCGGTGGCCTCATTCCCGCGTTGTTGTAGTTGCAGCCAGTTCAATGCTTGAGTCGTATTGGCATTGATCCGGTCAGCATCAAACTGACGTAGTTGAAGCTGATGTGTGTTCTCAGCCATTGCCCGACCGATGCCACGATCTTCAATGCGGCTCTTAACGTCTTTCTCTTCTAGGCCGAATTGCTTCTCTTTCAGGCCCATTTCCTCGTCATGCCATACGCCGCTACGTTGGAACTGCTGCTGCTGCATCGACTGGTTGGTCATGTCGGACATCATGCTGTATCCAGCGGCGGGATTGCCCGTGGCGTAGCCCATGCCAGCGCCAAGGGCGGCACCCGTCCCAGCCCCAAGAAGCCCCGATGCCACTTCTGCTGTAGTGCCGAGCGCGGTTGCCGTGCTGCCTACTGCTGGCGATAATGCGGCAGACCCGGCAATCGCTGGCGCAGCTATCAATCCTCCTACTGCCCCAACGCCAGCGCCAATAGCCATCGTCGTGGTTTGCTTCTTCTTGGCCGCCTTCTTGGCCTTTTTCTCCTGCTTCTTACGCTCGCGCCGCTCCAACGCCTGCGATAGCGATTGCTGGAACATGGCCCCGGCCTGTCCCTGCGTTTCCAGCAGTCGGGCCATGCCGCGCTCGACGAGAGCGTTGTAATCAGCCTGCGCTTGTTGGGCCATCTGAAAGCCCATGCCGCCGAATCGTGACATCGCCCACCTCACCTATCCACGAAAGAGGAACTGCGGGATCGTGGACATTACCTGTCCACCCATTTGCGTTCCCATGTTAAGCAATCCCATGCCCACGTTGGTCCCCAGCGCCCGATTCATGTAGTCTCTGGACCAATCCATTTGGCTCAGGTCCAGGCTCGTCGCCTGCGGCGTGTAGTAGTCCGGCCTTTGCATCCGCGCTGCGCTAACGTCGCTGAGCGCGCCCGAGCGGATTCCCGCCTCCTGCGAAAGCATGTTCTGCCCAAACCCCAGCCGCCCGGTTTGCAGCGTGTTCTTGTTCGTGCTGATCTCGCCGAGCAGCCCGGCCATGTTCCCGCGCCGCATGTCCGCCGCCGACAGTTCCGCTTGTTGCACGGGATTCGTCACCTTGCCGGATGCTCGCAACCCGGAATCAGAGAGCGTCTTGGCCGCTCCCCGCTGGATGGTGCCAAGCTGCGCGTTAATCATGCCCTCGGTCTGAGCTAAGCGCTGCGCCAGCACCGGATCGGAGCGGATGCTGTTAGGGTCGGCGAGCCATCGCGACGCCTTGCCGATCTCGGTGTCATAGAACCGCTCGCCCTTCTCTCGAACGGTTCCAAGCTCTCCAAGCAGCCGCGTACGATTCTCTTCGGCCTCTGCCGTTGTCTTGCGTCCACTAGCATCCTCGATGGCGCTGCTCACATACAGGCCAGCACTCTCGGGGTGCAGGGCGATCATGTCCAAGGTCTGCGCCACGAGTTCGTCGGGGACGCCGTTATCCCTTAACCGCCCCTCAAAGTAGGCGCGGTCCGTTTCAGTCAACTGGGTGCCCAATGGTCCGGTTACACCGCTCTGCGCCCCCGGCTGTCCAGGAAGCTCCCAAATCTTCTTCATGTGCTCGGGACTGAATCCCAACGCCATCATCGTGTTGTAGTCGGTGATGCCGTTTTCCTGCATGAATTGGACCGTGGCTTCCGGCGTCAACGTTCCCCGGTACTGTTGCCACTGCGGCGACCGAGCAAAGAGACTCGGGTCCATCCGGTAGTTCTGGCCGTTGACATCTACGCCCCCGAGCGCCTGTTGTGGCGTGAGGTTGCCTTCCGCCAGGGCGCGCTGGAACCACTCGTTGCTGCCGACGCGATTGGCCGCGCTCTGGTCCCAACCGAACTCCCATTCCTGATAACCGCCTTCTTGTCTGGGTAACGCAGCCATTGGTTCACCTTCCCAAAATCACCGGAGTAAACTGAATCGTACTCAAGACCCGTGACGAACCCGGCGTAGCAAAACCTACACGATTCCCGTAGGCCGTGCCTTGCTCGTTAGTCGCGAAGGCTCGCACCCAATAGTCGGTTCCAGCCTTCAACCCCGAAAGAATCACTGTAAACTCGCCTTCTCCGGTGCCGGACGCGGAGAACTCGTCGTCCAGCGTCGGGGTGTGTTGACTGGACCAGCATATCCCGCGAGCGGAGACGGTCCCGCCGCCGTCGTCGGTGACATTGCCTCCGGCATTGAACCATCCGCGCCGATCCAGCGTTACGTCGGCCGTCGTAACTGTCGGAACCGTGGGCATTAGGCGGACCTCTTGAAGAAGAACGCGGGTCGAAAGTTGCCTCCCGCCCCGTCGTCCGCAATGTACTCCCAAAACAGGGTCACGTCGGCGGCCGTGACCGTCCCCCACGGATCAGGCAGTGCCGTGTAAGCCACGTCGCGCACGCGCATGGAGTAGGGCTTCACTTTGTGGGCGGCGCTACCCGAAGTCCAATCGTACAGGAAGCCCCCACCAGCAAAGGTGCTTTCAACGTCCAGCGTGTAGAGGTAGCCCAGGAAGGGGTGAGTGGACTCAATATCGCTAAGGTGGATCACCGCCCAATACCGTCCATGAAGCGTCACTGGACTCGCAAACACGAATCGTGCTGGGAAATGGTGATTGTTGCTATTATAGCAACTGATCTCATCGCTCCGCGCTAGGGCCGCGCCGGGTTGCCCGTCGTCGTCCGCGTATAGACCCAGGCGCAGGGTGCTCGCGGATGTTCCGGCCGTGGATATCCACACGGACATCTCGGAATAGGTGTGTTCCTTGCCGAACACAATCGGGAAGGCCATCATTGGCGTGTGGCCGTTGCCCAGGTCAACGTATCCATACCCCGAAAGGAGGGGACCACCTGCCGCGTATTCACCGGCAAACCAAGTTCCGATCGGGACGGTGGTTCCCCAGGAAGGGTCATCCGGCGTCCCGTGCGAGTGATCGCCACGCGAGTATTCCACTCTAGTTCCCACCGCCGGCGACTGGCCGAAGGTTATCTCGCTCACCACCGTGTCCGACGGCGTGCCCGTCGTCTCGATTATCACCGTCTGTCCGCCGCTCGATCCATAGCCGACGGACGGGTCCGCTCCCGACAAACTCATGCCCCGCATATCCGGCACGTTGAACGTCGTCGCCCCGTCCCCCGCCCCGAACGATTCCCCGATCAACTTGAACAAGGTCGAGTAGGTCTTGCGCGACACCGCCCGGCCGTCCGCCACGATCCACGGATCGAGTATCTGGCCTGGCTGGAGCGCCGAAAATCCCACCGTCCCAACTTGTGCCATCCCTCCCATGAGGCCGACTATATCGCGCAGCTTCTCCATCGCTTCCCGAGCCGGCCCCGGCTCCAAGTGGTCCAACGGTATGTCCCGCACGTCCATCGCTATCCCTCGCGCGGCGCGCCGCACGGTTCGCAGTCAATCCCGTAAAACGCCAATTCGGGATGAGTAGCGTCGTCCGTCTGCGCTATCTCAATCTGAAATTGCACGTCCTTGGCTCGTGTCGCTACGTTGACCACGGCCTGCGCTCGATCCAGCGTCGGATCGGCGGGTTCTTCGGTCAACGTCGTACTCTGGGCCGGAGAAGCAATGCCGTCCACCAACGGCGTTATCGTTACCGCCGCCGCCGCACCGTCGAAACTCCGGCGCGTGAAAGCGAACACGGCTTCTCTCCACAACTTCCAGTCTAGCGGCGCACCGGCGTCGAACTGCTTTGTTAGTATCGTTGCCGTAAACCCCCCAAGGCCGTCCACTAGTTTGTAAAGTCCTCCGTCGTCCGAGCCGAAGCAGACGATAGGCGTACCCAATGGAACATCGGCGTCGGGATCAAGCTCCCGCCCGACCACCCAAGCCCGCCCGGAAATACCCGTCCACTTCGACCAGGCAAAAGAAAGTCTCGAATCGTGCGGTAGAGACAGAACGAGTTGCGTCGGGTTGTTGCTCAAATCAAAGGCGTTAATGACCAGGCAGTTGCGCGCCGGGTCGAAAATCGCCGACGACCAGTACCACGAATCACTCAGGTCCGTCGCGAAGTTCGTATCGTCGTGGACCACGCGGCGAACCAAACCGTTGATGGTGGAGATCATCGGCCCGCTGATACGAATGGTCGTCGAGCCGTCGAAGCGATAGACGTGCCCCTGCGGACCAACCCAGAACAAGTACCCGGCGTCGTCCAGCGTTCGGCTGGTTTCCGCGATGCACCAATGCGACACCATGCCGACGGCCCCGCGCAAGGGCGTTACCGTCAACAACTCGCCGAACATCTCCGTTTGAGAAATCTGTCCGATCAACACCCGATTGGAGGCCCCGACGATGAGCTTGTTGCCAAAGTTGCCGTATAGGCCGGTGAAGTGAACGTCGTCGGCCTCGCCCTGATTCACCGTGAAGTAGGACAGGTCGTTGACGTACTCATAACCGAACTCTCCGCTACCCGCCCCGCCGTGCTTCTGCCGTTCCGACACCCAAACATTCTGGTCCCCCGGCGTAATCCCGGCATAGATCGCTCGGCTCTCGTGGATCGTTACGAAATTGGCGTTGTGCGGAGGGTACTCGTTCTCGACCGGGACCGCCGTGGGGTCGATCTCGCTGTCCGAGCAGTTGTCGTAGTGCAACAAATCAGCCACGCGCACGTCGGCGACCAGGAACCAGCTTCCGGTCTTGCCCACGCCGTCATCCGGGGCAACCGCCGAGCCGGTCTTGCGCCGATAAATGCGCATGCGGTCGATGAGCGGCCCATTCACGGCCAATGGCTCGTCATCCGGCAACTCGAAGTACGGGGTGGCGGGCAACGTCCATTCCAGAAGCGCCTTTCCACCGCCACCCACCTGCGTTTGCGTCCAGGTGTACGAGCCGGCGCTCACTTCCACGTCCAGGTCCACGTTGGTGCCAGCCAACTGACCCAGGATCGTGATGGTGTACGTCAGGGTGGCAATGCCGTCTCCGCTCTTGGTTACGAACACTTCGTCGAGCGCACTCAACCCTTCCAGGGCCTCCACCACTTCGGAAATTGACGCATCCCAGGCCAGATAGTCGGTCCACTCGCCAGCCATTCCAAAACGAAAGGTGTAACCTGTGTCTCCCGTCCAAACCAACTGATAGCCGGATGAAAGTCCGATGGCGATGTTTTCCGAAATCTCCGATGGCGGACCCTCGATGTCGAACAGGCTGCTGTAGTAGTCCATCCGGTAGTCGTAGGCCCCATAGAGGACGCCCGAACCAGATGCCGCCACGGTAGGGGTGGCCGGGCGCGGCAACCCCGCCGGCCGGAAATAAAGACGGGCGTCAAGTTCGGTGCCGCCCACCTGAGTCTGCGTGACGGTTAGCGCCGTCCCCTCGCCGACCACCGTGCCAGCGAGCGTTACGTCCTTGCCGGCTTGAGCGCCGCTGAATCGTATCGTGTAAGTGTACGGTCCCGCTCCGGTTCTCGTGCAGACGGGGTGGTCAACGCCGTCCATGTCGGCCAGCACGGTCTCCATCGCTGCGGCGGTGTCTCCGTAAGCGAGGCTATCGCTATCTTCCCCGTCAACCGTCAGGTAAAACTTCTCTACATCCGCCGGAGTGAGAACGGTATACACGGCGTCGCCGAGCACGTAGTTCAGAACGTAGGGGTTGTCTCGGTCGCTGTCGCCGTTGGCAATGAGCACGCCGCCCTTGCCGCTGTTCACGCCCGCGCCCATGAAAGCAAACGACATCCGTCCACTGCGGCGGCTGATGAAGTCGCCCGAAACCGGCGCGACATCCCGCTGCGTCATGCACAGCGCATGCGGTATTGTTGCCGGATCGGGACTGTCGAGCCTGCCGCCGCGCAGCACCACAACCCGATCCATGTGCGGCCAATACACGACCAGGCTGGAACCCTCTTGCTCGCTGTCGATAGCTTGTAAGAGAACCATGTCGTGTCCGAACTCGCCGGCCGCCACATCCACGCCCAACAGCGAGCGCTTGACCCAATAACCAGAAGCCAGCACGGCATCATCCGAGAAGGGAGCGCGGCGCAGCCAGTAAGTCCATGCCTCATCTATGATCCGCCAACTGGCTTCCAAGATGTAGTAGTTGTCGGTGTCCAGCGCCCAATCGCCGCTTCCGCCCGGAAGTCCGGTGGATTCATAGATTATTGGCAGAATGTCGCTGCCATCCGTCGCGCAACACCACACTGACGTATGGGGCACGTAGCCGGCGGTGTACGACCTAAGGAACACGCGCGAGCCGCGCACCAACATGCGGGACGGCGCCGTCGTGATGGTATCGCCAAGATCGTGAGTAAGATGCTCATCCTCGGCAATCTCATAGGAGTGAAGTTGAGTCAAGTCATCGACCCAGAACACAAACGTTCCGTCGGCGTTGAGCGCCACGTCGCGCGGACTGCCAATGGTGGCGGCCGCGCCGGACACCAGTTCCGTCATCACGCCAGGAACGCCGGCGCTGAAATCAATCTTGAGTAGTTTTGCCGTCGTGCCGACCTTGACGACCAAATACACGACCGAGTGATCCACGTCGAGCGCCATGCGAAAAACCGTGGACACGCTGGCGTATTCGTAAACCGTAACTTCTCCCCCCCAGCCGCCGCCGGAATCCCACGAGCGGCGGACTACTTTCGGCTGTCCGGCGTTGCTTTTGAGGTAGTAAAGCCAACTGTCGGCATCGAGGGCGATATCCTTGGCCGAACCCTCCCCAGAAGGGATGTTGATGATAACTTCCAGGTCTTGACCGTCCGGGCCGAACCGAAAGATCGGATGGGTGGCCCCGCCAGCCCCCGCCGCATAGAACTGCGCATTCGTCGAATCGTAAGCCAGGCCGTTGACGGTTTCGGTGGTGCCGCCGATTTCCGTCAAGTAGTTCCACTGGCTCAGCGACAACACCGTGGTCATCAGTTGTGCGCCGGGGCGCGGAGCGGGCTTGCCGTTGCGGACGATCACGTTGGTCAACGAAGCAAACTCCGACGCGGCCAGGTGGCGCGGATCGAGCGCCTCGTTCATGCCCTGGAACGGCCCATAAGCGCATTCCTTGTTCTGTCCGCTGCGCATGGTCACGCTCACGTCCGGCTGATGAACTGCGCCGTACTCAAATCGGCCGCGTCTTGCAGCATGTTCTGGAACAGCGAGCCGTAGTAGCCGCCGATCCACTGGTTCGCGGATTGATCCGGTCCTACCAGCATCGACAAGGCCCGCGCCGCCAGTAGTTCGTGATACCGTTCCGGGATCGCCACGTAGGACAGGTCGTCGGCTTCCGAACCGGTAACGATGTCGGCCAACTTCACCTGTAGGAAGGCGCGAAAGGTGATCGTCGCGCCGGGAAGCGCCGCGAAGTTCACGACGTACTTGAGTGCCGCATTCTCGCCGGTACCGGAAATCGTCGTCGTCAGGTAGTACCCGTCCCACGGCGGCTGATCGGCCATCGACTCGTCGATGTGCCGGTAAGTCCAATCCTCTCTGCTCTGTGCATCCAGCCGCGTGATTCGATCCACGCGGTCGATGTTGCTGGTCGTCAACGTGTACGCCGTCGTGTTCGACGCCGTGACGAAATCTTCCGTCGTCATTACCGGCCGAACGAGCGCATACCGCTGTAGTTCCCGATGCAGCCAGCGCGCCGCCGAATTCAACATTCGCTCGCGCAGCGTTCGCGGCCACACCTTCTCGTCCTTGTCCAGCCCCAGGTCGAGCATTAGTTGCAGCATCTCGCCGCGCGTCATGCCGTACTCCTATACCCGCACCCTCACCTTGGGCGTGCGATTGAACCGGCGCAAACGGTCGTTCTTGATCTTTCGACCCAGCGAGTTTCGGCCCCGCCCGACTTCCGAGTAGCGAAAAACATCTTTCAGGCCGTCGCCAAACCGCCGACGCCCCTCCCGCAATACGGAAGAATTGTGCGCCCTGGTTTGCTCGTCGGCCTTGCGGGGATCAATCAGGTGCCGCTCCACGAAGTCAACGACTTCGTTCTCGCCCTGCGGCTTGAACGGACGGCCCGTTGGCCACGGTTTCGTCGGATCGCGCTGGAGCGACATGACCTTGAACAACAGGTCGCCGCTCGGCGTCGCCCCGCGCTCCAACACTTTGTAAACGTGAAACCCCGGCGCTAGCGTGCTGCCGCCGGTGGTGAAGTCGTAGATGATTTCCAAGTTAGGAAAACGGCGGCGCAGAACTTGGTTCGCTCGCTTGATCCGCTCGTCACCACATAGGTAGGCCGCCGTCGGTATGTCCCCGCGACGGCAACAAGCCAGCGGAGGCTGCGCGCCGTTCCGCGCCGCCCTTTCCAATCGCTCGTAATCGACAGGCATGAGACTCCCTCCAAAGAAAAGGGGAGGCGAGGGACGGCTTGCCGGGAACCGTCCCCCGCGTGCATCGTTGCCAGAGGATGCGACTCCCACGCCTAACTGAACGCGCAGTCCGCCGGGCTGGAAATGCTGTTGGCATTGACGGCATCCGAACCCTTGGAACCCAGCCAGTTGAACGCTGCGCCGATGTTCGGGTGAGTGTTGCCCTTGCCGCCGCCGGATTCATTGGCGTAGCCGATGCCGGTCGTCGAGGCGTGCAAGGTGATGCACAACCCAGCCGTCGAATCGACGTTGCTCAGGACGTTCTGGGCGATCAACAGATCGGTCGCCAAGGCCGTCGCGCCGTCGATGTTCGCCACCGAGTAGTCGCCGATGGACACGTTCTTCACGAATCGCGACCGCGCCGACTCGCCCACGAGCTTGATGGCACTGGCGCACCCGCCAGCCGGAACCGTGTGGAAGCGGTTGTCGTGGACGTGCACGTCGCTGCAAGCAGCGGCGATTTGCAAACCAATCACCAGTTCCTTCGCTACCGCGCCATCGGTGAGGTAGCAGTTCGCCAACTCCAAGCCGTCCGCCGTGGCCGAGGCCGTCAGGCCCACCGCACAGTCGGCGATGTCGCTGATGATCTTGAGGCCCTTGATGAGATTGTCCGCCGCCGACACCGTGCAGGTGGCCGTGGCGTGCGTCAACGTGAACGTCGGCATCAGACTACCGCGCCCCATGCCAATCACGTCCACGCCGGACTTGTCCAGGGTGAACAGGCTGCCCGATGCCGCCAACGTTTCGGCGTGGCCGGGCAGGACGATGATCTGGTTGGCGACTCCGTTGGCCGAACTGGACGTTGCGGCAATCGCCTCGTCCAACGTGGCCAACGGATACTTCGGATTCACGCCGTCAAACGACCCGCTGGCCCCCAGGCCCGAGTGAACGTACAGCGAAGAGCCGACGCTGGGGCTGAGCAGCATGGGGAGGAGCAGACGGTCCCGAATGTCCTCCCACCGGGATTGCAACCAAGTAATCGACTGTCCCATTGTAAAACTCCATTGGCAACAGGTCTTTGTCGTTGTCCTCCCGGCAGGAAGTAAAACTACGTTCCCTTTTCGATGTCGAAATAATCGACCTGAATCACGAAATCGCCCGTGTTGGAATCACCCGCCGTAATCGTGGCGATCAGTGCATCGCCCTCGGCCAGTACCGGGTAGCCCCCGGACTTCGGATACGTCGCGCGCAGCGTATCGGCGAGCGTGCATTCGTCCACGTCGCCCGCCACCGCCGTAATCGACGTATCGAAGGCATCAATTACGGCATCGGCATCCGCCGCCGTGCCGATGTTGACCGCTCCTGCCGAACCTGCGCCAGAAGCCAGGTACAGAAGATTGACGGCCAGGATGCCGACCATTCCGTCGGTGGCGTACAGCAACGGGATCGTTGCCGGCGTTCCGCCGCTGATGTCCACGATGGGCGAAACGGCGTGCTTGACGGCCAGCGCCTTGCTGGCCATGTCCACGGTGGTTTCTCCACTAGCTCCACGCTGAAACATGGATCAACTCCTTTCTGGCTCCGATTACTCGGTAGCCGCCGTGCTGTACAACTCGCCGTTCGGCAATGCGCACACCGCGATCAACTGCGACATGTTCTGCATGTACGCCTTGAAGATGTCGGCGTCGCGGCCGTCGTTCGCCAGCGTCCGATGCCAGATCGACCCCGTGCGGTCGTCCCAATGCGGCGCTTTGCGCTCCCAACGACGGATCGTCGCCGGCGCAAACGTCAGAACGTTCGCCGGATTGGCGTCGGCGTCGATCATAAAGGCCGCGCCTTCATAGTCGATGGCGTCGTACATCCGGTTGTCCTTCGCCAGCTTCAAGCGCGGAGGAACGCGCTCGCCCACCGTCAGGGCGTGTTCCAGAACGCGGAAGTTCTGATAGCCGGTGATGGCATACCACTGCACGCCGCGTCCGTCCGGCTTGGCCCACTTCGCCCCGCGCTTGCGAATGTGATCGAGGAACGGCTGCAAGTGCGCCTGAACGTCGAGCATCGCCGATGCGGCCGATAGCCGATACCCTGCCCACAACGGCTGCGCACTCCGCAGCAACCCGCCCAGTGCGTCCGTACCGGAGTTGCCCCAGGTAGTCGGGTCGCTGTCCGAGCAGATGATTTGCAGGCCGTTCATCACCTTGCCCTGCGCGTCATAGGGGAAGGCGTAGTAGCCGCCAGCCGATGGATCGGACAACGTAACCGTGCTTCCGTCCTCATCGGTGACTCCACACGTCACGCCGTCGCTGCTCTTGCTGGTAATGACCAACGCCGTGCCAGCCGCCTGTCCGCCCAAGAGCGCGCCGGTGGTGCCGTAGCGGATGACGATTTGCCGCCCCACGTCAAGCCGCGAGTTGTCCGACACGGTGATCGTGTGTGCACCATTGTCGCGGGCCGTCAGCGTCGCGATACGGCCGCTGCCGTCGCCCAGCACGATCTTGTTCTCCTCCGCCCGCCAGTCCGTCGCCTGGTCGCGCATGATGTCCATGTAGCTGTCCAGCATGGACTCATCGCCGCCGCGCAGAGCGTCAAACACGTCGCCCTCCAACTCGAACGCCTGAACGTGTTTGGCGGTGTTGTAGATCAGGCGGTCGTAAGTCGGCTTCCCCGCAATCGGCAGGCCCGTGGTCCGCTGGCTGCTGCCCACGCCAACCATCGGGTTGGCCGATCCGGCCGTCCGCAGTCCGAACACGAAGTGCTTGCCTTCGGTCCGGCCGTCAAACGGGATTTGCTTGGTGGCCTCGATCATGTCGAGCGTCGGCGTGAGCGGCCGCGCCCAATCAATCACATCTTCCGCCCCCAGGACTTCAAGCATCACGTCCGTAAGGTCGGTAGCGACAAATACAGCAGTTTCAGGCATGAATCTGCTCCTTGTGTTTGTCCGATTTCCGGCGGTACGGACGTTCTACGTTGTGCAACGGAACCGTTCCGTCGCTAGGCATTCTGTCTCTTGGCAACCCTGGCACGAATCGCCGTCTTGACTTCTTGTTTCTTCTCCCGCCACCACGCCTCGTCATCGCGCGGCGTCGTGGCCGGCTTCCGCTCCGATCCGGTCGGCGTCGAACCGCCCGTGGGCGGTGGAAGTTTCGCGTTGGTTTCCACTTGGTTCTGTACCTCTTTGGGTTTGAGCAGGGCCGTGGCAATCCGGTGTTGCTTTGCCGCCTCCTCGCTCCACATTCTCGCCACGTGCTCCGGCGTAAGGCCGTGATTGAACGGGTGGCGGATAATCACGTCCCGCACCTTGGACGTAATGGTGCCCTTGATGGTCTCGGCGACCTCCGCGTACTGCTTGGTAAGCGGATGCTTGGCGTTCATCTGGTCGACGATCGCTTCGGTTTCGTGCATCGCCGCCGCCAAAGTCAGATCGGCCCGTGAACGAATAGCATCCTGGTCCTGAGCCGTAAGCCGGTCCTGAATGCCTTGTAGGGTCTTTTGGACCTTGCCAATGGCCTCATCTTCGGGCGGGTCGTCGGCCTCTTTCTTTTCGCCCGGCGCTTGGGCCTTCAGCGCGTCCAGTTCACTCTGCATTCGGCGCAATTCCGCCTGCGCCTGTTGCAGCGCGGCCTTGTTCTCGTCCGGCGGCTCAACCACCGGAGCCTCGCCAATGCCCGCATTTTCCGGCGCAGCGCCCGGCATTGCCTCAGTCGTCGGTTCCGCATTTATGTCTACTTCGTCCGGCATGTTCATTCCTTTCGCTTTCAGTTATGCGGCGCTGCCCTGATCGGCCTTGCGCACCCCCTGTAGGTGCGACTTGTCCGACTTGGGCTGACCGCGCTTGGACTTCTTCGGCTTCTCGGACTTCTCCGGCCCTTCCCGATTCCCTTGCTCTTCGCCGCCCGCGCCCCCCGCAATCAACGGCAACGGCAGCATCAGGTTTGCTATCGCCACGGCATTCGCCGCCTGCGCTTTCTGATCTTGTGGATTCATGCCCGGCTGCGGCTGGCTCAGCGATTGCAGCAACGCCGCCCGCGCCTCCATCCACGTCGAGACATGCGCTCTGACCAGATCGTAGTTCGGACGCACCGCCGCCCGCGCCGCCGCCATCCGATGCAGGTCCAGGTGCTTGGCCACGTCCTGCGGCACCCCCGGAAACATCCGCGCGGCCTGGTCGTACTGGTCAGTTTTCATCCACCGTTCAATCTCATCGACATAAACTGCGTGATTGTCCGACTCCTTCGGCACCGGAGCCGGCTGCCCCGCCTCCCATGATTCAATCGCCCGCGACGCACCCAACTGGTCCAGTCGGTTTCGATCAAACACCTTGCGCAGATTGCCCATGCCGAGCATTTCAAGTATCTGGTCACGATCCCGCTCCGGGTCCAACAGGCTCCGGCCCGTGGCGTCCGGCGTCAGCGCCATCGACACAAAATTGGACATCTCCTGCGCGTCGCGCGGGATGTTGCTGTACGCATCGACGCGGATCATCTTCTCGTCGCTGAGGCCCTGGTTGGCTTCGATATCGACCAGATCGGACCCCTTCCACGTCACCACCTCCCACTTGCCATCATCCCCGCAAATCCGGGTGGCCCGCTCCGCCGACACGTACGCCACCAGCATCCGCGCTACCGCATCCCCGATGTCGGCAATGAATTCGTCCTTGGTCCGGCCGTAAGGCACCAGCCGCAGATCGTTCTGCTGCCGTAAGGCGATGATCGCCCGACCGCTGCGCACGTTCGAGTCGTCGGTAGTGCCCACGTCAATCGACGCCACGCCGCTGATCCGCGACATCCACGCCCGGTTGTTCTCGGCGAATCGGAAGTAGTCCACCGGCACGTCCGGCATCTCAATCACGCGCGGAATCGAAGTCGCGTCCGTCGCCGTGAAGATTCGTCCCGGCCTCGTGGACAGCGAATCCTTCTGCTTCGCGTTGGTGATGAAGTTGACCAGCGTCGGCGCCACCCGGCTGTTGCGATAGTCCGACGCCTGCGACAGCGATACGTTGGTGTCCTCCTGCGCCGAACGAAGCTGATCGACCGTATTGGTCCCAGTCGCCTGCCCGCGAATCGGCTTCTCCACCAGCCAGAAGATCGGCCGCAAACCTAGCGGCAGGTCATCCGGGCCGAATACCGGCTCGTCCGACTGACCTACCGTGATAATCATTCTCCCCTTGGGCCACGCCGGCGACGGCATTCGGTACGTCGTGTGAATCAGTACGCTGTCATCCCCCCGGTCGAACGCCTGCGGGTTCCTGAAATACAAGTCCCGCCACTGCGCGTTGCCCGTGCCAGTGCCGTCCGGCGAATACGAACCCATCCGCCTCACTTCATCCGCCGGAATCCCCAACGTCTCGGCCGCCGTTACCACCGGCCGCTTTACCGTCCGCTGCCATATAACCACATCGGCGAAGTTCTTCACGTCACGCGGCCACCAACCCATCTCGAAGAGCGGAACCACGTCCACCGCCGGATCGCCGGTCGGTACCACGGCCTCCCCGCGCTGCATCGCCTCCAAACCGTACAACTGAAAAAAACGGTTCTGAATCGACCGCGCATACGCCTCGCGCTGCGCTTGATCGGGTATCATCTCCGCCCCGATCAACCAATCCTGCAATTTCACCGGAACCGTCGGACCTTTCGTCCGATCCCAATAGACATGACCAAACACCACCGGACTACTGAACGCCCACTGATCCCATTCCGCCGACTTCGCCGCCATGCTCAGCGGACCACGCCAGTAATACTCCATCAGTTTCGCCAGCGTTCGCTGCTTGATCCGAGCCTCCAATTTGTCCGATTGAACACCGGCCGACCACACGTTGTTCGGCCGCACAAACTTCGCCATCCGCTGTTCAACCGACACCAAGATGTCGTTGTAACTCAGCCGCGCCCGCCACTCGGGAAAGTCAACGTCCGGCCCCCAATCCCCCGTCTTGCGGTCCCGAACGTGCCAATGATTTCCGATCAAGAGATGCTGATTTCTCGTCGCCCGGCGCTCGTCGTCCACCTTGTACGAACCGTCGCGCCATACCTCCCGCGCGCACTGTGCCGCCGACTTCGCGTCGGACCAGTCCGTATCGGATATCACTCGGTCGCCGGTCTGACTAACCGCTTCCATGCCCATTCAGCACCTACATGTCGTCCATTCGCTCGACCGCCCGCCTTGGCGTAGGAACCTCGACCTGTCCGTTGCCCCGCATCGCCGCCATCGCCTGAATCAGCAGGTTCTCCGTCCGCTCCGCCGCCGCCGCCGGGTGGACCGTAATCGCAACCTCGGCCAGCTTCTCCATGTTGTCGTTCAAGCCGTTGATCGTTTCCTTCAACACCCCGGCCGCGCTCGCCGTCGTGGCACACGCGTGGTCGCACGCCTTCACCATTTCGTCATAGGCCCCCGTCAACCGATTCAGCAGCAACTCGTCGGCCCGGCGGGCATCCCGGCACAGAAACCACGTCCACGCCGAACCCAGCACCGCAAACACCAAAACCACCAACGCCATCAGCAAGAACACCGGCTCGTTCATGTCTCACCTGTCCACATCATATCCCCAACTATTCCACAGGTTATCCACAAAGGCAAACCCTAACCACACGTCATCCAGCCCGTCAAGGACTTTTCCTCTTCATCCTTGCTCCTACTTCCGATCTTCTTCGCCCCGAAGTGCGCCTCGCGGTACGCCTCCGCCTCCTCGTCAGTCAGCATCTCCGGCCGCTTCTTCTTCTGCTTCTTCAACGCCGAATCCAACAACCCCCTCCTGAAGTCCAGTCGCTCCGTCCTGGCCGTCGTGTCCCCGGCAATCAGCCGGTTTACCATCCCGATCCCGTCCTCGACCGCCCCCTCCCGCGACGGACCCGGCGGCTTCACGTGCGGAATCAATGGTATGCCCCACCGCGTAAATTGCAGACAATTACGATACTGTGACGCATCCGCCACGCCCGCGCCCAACTCTATGGCCTTCTGCAACTCCTCGTTGATCTGCCCGCCCCAATGCGACCAGTCAAACCGGCCATCCTCCTTGTTCCCCCCAAACCTAAACTCATCCGCCTTCTCGCCGGCCTCGTGCAGCGAAATATCCGGGTGTTCCGGCTCCCCGCTCGGATGATACCACCCACTCATCTGGTGAATCCTTCGAGCCACCCGACTATGAATCGCCTCCACCGGGTCCACCACCCACAACTCCCGGTACACGTACACCAAGCACTCCAACCCCAACGTCGCGACCCCGATCCTCAGCGCGTCGCACGTGTCGTCCTTCTCCTTCCTCCGGCCGCCCGTCTTGGGATCGCGTGAATACCCCAAATGCTCCTCCACAAAATGCGGACACGCCTCCGAATCCACGATCAACTGCGGCGGCTTTGACGGATCGACCAGACACCACAAGCACACAAACGCATGGTTCTCGCTCCCGCCCCAATCCACGAACCGAGTGCAATACGTCTCCTCCGAAACCTTCTGCCGGTCGATCCGCCCGTAGTTCCTCGCCCCGAACGTCGGGTAAATCCGCCCGCTCTTCTGCCCAAAGCACTCCTCCAACGTGCTCGGATAATCCCACCCAAACGACGGCGGCGTGACGCTGAACGGAATCCCCGGAAACTTCGTCATCATCTCCCGCCGACGCCACGCCAACTGGCCCTCCGTCGCCTTCAAGTCCCGCTGTAGCGTCAACTCGTCCCCGGCCAGCAACGGCTCAAACTCGTCCGGCAACTCGTCTTCGTCCAACGCCAACGCCGGATCGAGCGTCCACGGGATGAACACGCACGCAAACTCACCCAGCCCCTTCGACGCCGCCCGGCATCGACCGGGAAAGTCTCCCACCGCCCCCTGACCGCTCGACTCGATGATGATGCAACTCTCCGGGCTGTTCCGCGCCACCGCGTTCTCCAACGACGCCAACGCATGACGATCCTGTTCGCTTCTCGTCTCGAACTTCGCATACTCCGAAACGTGAATCGCGTTGAACGTCGCGCCCGAACCCGTGAACCGCCCCAAACCCGTCGAGCACCGATACGTAGAATGCGTCTCCCTAAACCTCAGCCGCTTCGACAAATCGTCCTTCGGATCAAGCCGCTGTCCGTCAGCCCGGTACATCAACTTCGCAATCGAAAAAATCTCCGACGCCGCCTCATCGGTCTGCGCCACCGTCCGACAATTCCAGTGACCCAGCATCTTGCACATGAACTCAAACCACGATTGAACCCACGTGCTAATCCCGTGCCGCCGGTACTTCGCCACGATCACCCGCAACGGCTTGCCAGCCATCGCCTGCCTAAACATCGCCTCCCAAAGCGCCCACTGACCAACCCGCGGAACCATCGACTGCGGCCGACTCGGATGGTCCCGATCCAATATCATGCACCGCCCGTCCAAAACGTACTGCGCATGACGAACCAGCAGACCCGCCATCTTCGGCAAGCCGTCCAAGCCAACCAACCCGTGACTAGCATCCCAAGGAATCAGCCCGACGCCCGACACCGGCAAACTAACCCGACCGCCGGAATCGTATCCAGCCGGCGAATCCGGCCCCACGCCACCCTGCCCCACGTCTGATACATCAGGCATAACTCACATACCCGCATCCGCGCCAATCCATGCCTGCACCGCAACAGATATGCCCACTTGTGCGGACAGCCCCTCCTCATCGCTAGGCCCGCCGAAACATCTCCGCCACCCGCTCCCGAATCCGATCCAACTGAAAACACATCCTCGACAACTCCTCCCGCCCATCCCTCTTCCCCAAAGCGTGCAACTCGTCCCGCGCGGCGTTCAGCAACCTCAAAAACTCCTCGTGACCAATCGACTCAACCGCCGGAGCCTCCACCCTGATCGGCTGAACCGGCGCCTCCACTGAAGCCCTCGCTCCAACCTCCGGCTCCGCAACCTCCCTCAGCGCCTTCTTGTGCCGATTCATCCCATACGCCATAACGTCAACCTCCCTTCTCAGCCTCGGCAACCACCAGCTCGCACCGATCCCCCAACGCCCTCAACGCCGCGCTAACCCGCTTCCCCTCGCACCGCCCGCTCTCCTCCAACGTCCTCCACAACAACTCCTCCGTCTTGCTCATCGGAAACCCCATCCGACCCCTCCACAACGTATGCGCTAAACTCAAATCCAACATCATCGCCAACTTCGCCGCACCAGCCGGCATCCCCGCATACGCCACCGCCACCCCAGCTATCGCCTCCTCGTCTGACTTCCACAAGTACCCGTACTTCTCGTTGATCGCGTACAACTTCTCCGCCGCCCGTGCATCCCCACCAGCCGACGCCCGACGCAACGTCTCCCACGCCGCTCGCAAATCGCCCGAAACGTCAATCTTCCCGTGCTCAGCCATTACGACCCCGACGCTGCGACACAGGCAAAAACACCTCCCGCTCTTCCTCCGTCAACGAAGCAACCGCTTTCTGAAACATCCGCCCTCGACGCCAACTGCGCCAATGGCCGAAAACCCGCTCCCAGTTCCTCCTGTACCGCTCCTCATCCGTCGGCCTACGCCTACTGCCCTTGCCAGCCTCACCGCTCATCAACTACCTCCTGTTCTGAAATCAACCCGAACCGCCTCAAACATCATCTCGTCAACCTCCTTTACTATTCGCATCGCAGCAGAAACCAAGGCCGGTTGAAAAGGCCCGGGGGTTAATTTCTACACTACACACTACGCTCCTCAAATCCTGTTAACCTCCTGTCTCGGACGCCGCACGTCGCACGCCGTCGGCCACGGGCGCGGCGTGCAGCAGCGTCGCAACGAGGGGGGAACAAGCGTGCTACTGCGCGTCATCATCGGCATCGACCTGGTCATCGGCATCGACCTGACTTGATGGTGTCACGGCGTCATCGGCATCGACTCCGCGTGCTGCGCGCCGAGCACGGATGAGTGCAACGGCGTCGATGGGGCCAGAGTCCGGCAGTGCCACGGGTGTGACACTCGCTTGTTGCAGCCCCGATACCAGGCTCTTGCCGAGCTGTTGCGGAACGATTAAGCCGCTTACCTGCAGGATGAAGCTCATCGCGCGCGTGTCGTGACGTTCATACGCCGCCTCGCACATCGACTGCCAGATGACCTGGAGGCCGCGCTCGACGATGCACGGAGGCGGCGGAGGGAAGTCCATCTTGGCGAGGATGCGCACTGCCTTGCGGCGGCGGCGCTCACTGCCGGCCTGTTGACCACGCCGGCGACCGTCGGGAGTGAGGGTGGACCTCCGCAGCGCCGGCCAGGGCCGCTTCGGCTTATCGCCGGTTTCTGTCTGTGACCGGGGTTTCGGCATTGCGGACATTTCGCCACGGAGTTGCGTAACGGCGCTTTCCCGCTTACTCTGCGCGTCCGCGTTGCTGGTGCTCGCTGGCGCGTGGATGCGTACGCGCTTAGAGCGTACCCATGCTTGTCAAGGCGCGTCAAGAGGGGAATCTTTTTTTTATCGGGCGACGGGAGCTAGAGTTAGGCGCTAACTGTCGATATGTCGATATGACAAGTGGTCGGCAGATTAATTTGATTTAATGTGGTCCTAGCGATTTACATCCCGCAACCATGTTGTATGTTATGGGTGGATCGACGTGACCTGTCGATCCGCGGACCAGGCGAATCCCGCCAGTCTGCCTACTCGACTAGCAGTAGGAGGAGTACGAGACATGG
Organism: bacterium; assembly: GCA_043802525.1. Lineage (GTDB taxonomy): Bacteria > Verrucomicrobiota > Kiritimatiellia > CAIVKH01 > CAIVKH01 > JAZDKY01. Next base: position 3,700 of record JAZDKY010000103.1, on the reverse strand, counting down.
AAACAGGACAACCCCTACACGAGCGTTTCCGGCCGCATAGCTGGTCGGAAGTAGTGGCCCAAGACCGGGCGGTAAAGCTGGTCCATTCTCACCTGTCGCGTGGTGGCGTAGGCGGACGAACGTATTGGATAAGCGGACAATCAGGCACGGGAAAGACAACAATTGCGAAGCTGATTGCTTCCGAAGTCGCCGACGCTTTCAACGTGGAAGAGATCGACGGAGGGGAATGCACTGTCGCTTTCCTGCGTGAGTTCGCGAAGCGGATGCACTACTACGGCATGGGCGAGAAGAGCGGGCGAGCGCTGATCGTCAACGAAGCCCACGGCTTGCGGTCGGACGCTATCAGGTTCTACAACACGGCCTTCGAGAGCCTACCGGGACACGTCGTTATCGTGTTCACGACCACCTGTGACGGGCAAGAATCATTGTTCGCGGACCATGAGGACGCGGCGCCGCTACTCAGTCGATGCACGACCATTGGCCTGTCGAGGCGTGGTCTGGCGGAAGCCTTCGCGGCGCGATCCAAGCAGATAGCCGAAGCGGAAGGCTTAGACGGCAAGCCCCTTGATGCCTACATCCGGCTCGCCAAGGACCACCACAACAATTTGCGGGCCATGCTCCAAGAGATCGACTCTGGGGCCATGCTGTTGACCGAGTAACGCCGGCGGAATGCCGGACGGGAGTACAGACCGATGAACCATACGCAACGACAAACCATGCAGGACGACATCCTGACCCACGGGAAACACCTACTCCAGATGTTTCCAAGAGCGACCGAACGCGACCCGATCAAGCTCTGCAAGAAGCTGCACCGCCTCGAAGCCGTCGGGCGGCGCATTGCCTGCGCCTACTGCAACGGAGAGACCGCCGAGGCGAAGCACGAGGCCGACGTGAACGCGCTACTCGCCAAAGTTCGCGCCTTGTTAGGCAGCAAACGGCCGTGGTTCAACGGCGACCCGCTCGGGTACGCGCTCAAGGTCGCGGTTACGCGGGACGAGGTACTGCACCGAGACTGGGGCGACAACGGTATTATTGCCCCGGACTTCACGCCGGCGGTGGAGTTCCGAAAGTGCGTGAACGGAACCCAAGCGGGCCTGGACCTGATTGCTAAGGCGAATTCGTTTCGCTAGAAGGGGCGACCATGAAAACGATAGTTGTGTATCCAAATCGTCCCGATCCATGCCCGATCCTGCACGTGGAAACGCCCCTTGGGGTGGTCAACATCCAGGTTGGGCTGCACGACGCACAGGGCCGCGAAGTGGTAAGCATAAGCGTTTGCCCCCAACACTTCGCCGGTGAACCCAAAGTCATGCTTCGCGGATGGAGCAACACTCGGCTGGTGCAGTGCAAGCACGCGCGAGAAATCTAATGCCCAAAACAATCCCATTTACCGAGTACCACTGCCTGAAATGCGGTTACGTCTGGTGGCGTCCGGCGGATCTGCCCGAGCCGACGCGCTGCGCGTCCAACCTGTGCGGTACGCCGTTGTGGAACGTTCCGCGCGACCGGGTAAAGATCGGGCGCCCAAAGAAGGGAGACAAAACGCCATGTTAGCAATGAATCTGTCGGTGGCGGCATCCTACGCGCTGGCCTGCTGGGTCAACGACCTGGACTTCCGGGGTACGACCTCGCGCGGGCATCACCTGTTCCGCCAGGCGCATACCGGCCAAGTGTTGATCCTGGACGACGAGGGCGTGGAAGTCGATCAAACTACGGCCGCCGAGGAGGCGGTTCGCCGGTGCTTTCTGCCCGGCGGACTAGCCTTGCGCGAGGCGGCGGCGGCTCCAATCCGCCAGGACCAGCAAGACCATAAAGCCGACGTTTAGGCCGACGGCCCATAGCCGGTCCCGGTCCAGGTTGACGATCACGGCTTCGACGCACATGCCGACGGCGAGCCATAGCAGTTTTGTGGTGGCGCTACTTCGTTTCATTGCTTGCACCATTCCTTGTGTCGCTTGCCGTCGAGCACGTCGCCCTTGAATCCGCTCGCCGATCCCCAACTCTTGAACCAAAACGGCACGCCGGCGTCGGCGCAGTCGTCACGGATACGGCGCACCCAATCGGGGTGCATGGGCCGCGCCTTCGGGCCTGTCTCACCGCCAACAATGACGCCGTGGATTCCGTCCAAGTCGAGCTTGCCCACGTCGCCGATCAGCGGCTCAAACGAGATGATTCGTCTGGTTGCCGGGACCTTCCGCAGAATGTCGATTCGGTCTCTAACGTCATGGTTCTCGACTGAGACGCCAACGGTTAGGTTTTCCGGCAGCACTTCAATGACGTGGAGGCCGCACTGCATATCAAGCCGCCACGGGCGTTTCGTGAGCACCACAAATTCATGTTGCGGACATTCTGCCACGCGAGCCACCACGCGCAGGATTTCAGAGAGGCCGACCCGATCATGAAACAGGTCGAACATCGAGCACAGGAAGATGCGGCGCGGCTTCCGCCAGTGCAGCGGCTTGTCGAGTTGCGACCAGGCGTAGCGAATCTTCCCCGTCCACTCACCGCCCTTAGCGATGGCGCGATGGTTCGGGGTCAGGCCGCGCGAGGCGAAGCGGGCCGCGTAGCAAGATTGACACCCGGCCGATACCTTGGTGCAGCCGAGGATGGGGTTTAGCGTTTTTCCACCTTCAAGCCAGTCAATCTTGCTATTTTCTGACACAGGTAAAATCCTCTTGCCGCCCTCTGTGGTGCGCGATATTATTGAATGGTGCAACACGGGACGATTGGAGCGTATATGTATGGGGAGTAAATCCGGCATCATCAAGGTGGCCGCTAAAAGAGTCGGGCTTACACTTGAGGAATACTTGGCCTATCAGTCTTCTGGACTGAAGAGATGCACAAAATGCAAGACCTGGCGACCGACCAACGAATACCACAAAGAGACGAGTCGGGGTGACGGTCTTTCTACCGTCTGCAAGGCGTGCCGGATTCGCAAGGGCAGGGGGCCGTCGAGGCCGGAGCGTATAGCGAAGCAACAGAACGGTCTTGCATGGTGTCGAGACTGCTCCGACTGGCACCCCGTCTCTGCTATGTGTCGTGGTGGCCAATGCCGACAGCATCACAACGAGTCCATTCGGAAGAAATACGCCACCAACGAGAACTATCGGAAATGGGTTAAGCAGGTGGTTCACAGTCGTAAACGCAAGGTTCGCCCAATTCCCGTTGAGGCGATGAAATACTTGGAAGAGTCTTTTGACGGGAAGTGCGCCTACTGCGGGAAACCGGCCTCGACATACGACCATATCGTTCCGGTAAGCAAGGGCGGGCAAACTACCCCCGGAAACATTGTTCCTGCGTGCGCTAGTTGCAATTCCTCGAAGAACAACAAGGATGTCGTGGAATGGCGCCATGGTCGGGGGAAGGACGTTCCTGAACTTGTGGTGAACCGAATGATTATGGCGCTCGCCTGCCTCTCTGGCTAGCAGGGTCTCGTTACACCAATCTATTTTTGTAGCCATGTCATCCTTTCGGCGGCGGCAGCCGCTCGGTGCAGAACTCTTCCCGCGTGTAGTCCACGCGCATCAGGGACGCGGTGTCGTGGCGGTGTCCGAGTAGATGCCCGAACTCGTGCTGCACCGCCTGCGACTCCGGAATGCGCGATGTTTGCAGGCCCGCGCATCTTCTAGAATCTTCTCTAGTTCGCGGTTTAACCGCGTCCTCTCCGCCTCTAGCCGTTCTAGCAGTTTCTCTCTTGTGT
>JAZDKY010000102.1:0-3107 GCA_043802525.1 bacterium | reverse complement strand
GGCGCCCGCGAGCGGCTACGCGACCCGCTCTGCCGCGGCGAGTGTCGCCGTCGCGGCGTGGGACGATCACCGGCTGTATGGCGTGTCGCTCAACGGACGGCCCATGATGCGGGTTTCCGGCAACGTCTGGACGCAGACCGTGTGGTTGGTCCTCGGAACGAATGCCGTCAGCGTCGTGGCCCGCGATTCCGATAACAATGCCACCACGCAGACCGTACTGTATGTGCGCAAAGACACGGCGCCTCCGGTGGTCGAAGAAATACGGCCGGCGGATGGCTTCAGCGCGGAGGATTCCGCCGTCGAGATGGCTGTTGTTGCGCGTGACACCGTTGGAGTGCGCAGTGTCACGATCAACGGGGTTTCCGCCACCCGGCTGGCCGATGCGATGTGGACCCATTCGCTGGCCTTGTCGGTGGGCCTGAATCCGGTCACGGTGGTGGTGACGGACCATGACGACAACTCGACAACGAATCGGCTGGTTTATAACCGTGGGCTCCGGGCCACCCGCTATGTCGCGCCGGGGGGCGCCCATATCTTCCCCTTCACGAATTGGGCAACGGCTGCGAACATGATTCAGACCGCTGTCGACGTGGCCTTGCCTGGCGACACGGTATGGGTGTCGAATGGAACGTATCAAGCGGGCGGCGCCGTGTTGCCGGGCAAGACGCAGACGAACCGCGTGATGCTCGCCAGGGCGATCACCGTCCGCAGTGTGAATGGCGCCGCGGTCACCATCATCCGGGGAGAGAGGATCAACAGCCCTTTCGTTCGCTGTGCATATGTCGGTAACGGGGCTCAGCTCATCGGGGTTACGCTGACCAACGGCTGTGTGGTCTATACCGAGGGCGCGGGCGGCGCGTATCTCGTCGAGGGGGCTCTGCTCAAGGACTGCATCGTCAGCGGAAACAAGGGCGGCCAGAAGGGTGGTGGCGTCTACTGCGACGGTGGTGGAGTCGTGCAGAACTGCGAGCTGATAGGCAACGGTGCGGACTACATTTCGCCGACGCACGGCGGGGGCGCCTACCTTGATTCCGGCGGCACCCTTCTGAACTGCCGTATCACGGGCAACTCGGCGCACCTACGTGGGGGTGGCTTGTACACGGATCGTGGCGGTGTCATTCGCAACTGCACGATTAGCGACAACCAGGTGACAACCACGGCGGGCTCGCCGAGTACGCATTACAGCTACGGGGGCGGCGTCTACAGTGTCAGCGGCGGCGTGCTCTACAACAGCATCATCTACTCCAACCGTTCCCTCTATGCTTCGAACTACTACCAGGACCTCGGGGGATACTACTATCGCTGCTGCCTCTATCCGCCGTTCGCGAACAACATCGGCGATGTGCCGCGCTTTGTGAATCCCGCGGCGGGTGATTATCGTCTCCAGCCCTCTTCGCCGTGCATCAACGCCGGCTCGAATGCGTACGTGACGGCGGACGTCGATCTCGACGGTAGACCGCGCATGCTGGGTGGGCGCGTGGACATGGGGGCCTATGAATTCGCAGCGGATTCCGCGGGAGTGGCCGCGCCCGCCGTGACTCAGCTCTCAATGGTGGCCGTGTCGATTCCTCCCGGCGGCAGTGGTGGGCTGTCGACGACGAACTGGATGCGGGTGACGGTCAGCGGAACAAAAAACGGTGGTGTCTATGTCTCCGGCGCGCTCTCGCATACGAACGGCATTGTGCAGGCGCTTGCGGGCACATCATGGTCGCAGACAAACCTGACGGTTGCCGGCTCACCCGGTGGCGCGGTCAATCTGTTTCAGTACCGGGGTCTTGACAGCACCCTGCAAACGTTCAGCATCCAGACCACCGCGGTTAGGCTCGTCAGCTACCTCGTGCCGCCGGTGGTGGATATTACCAACCAAATACTCGAGACGGCGGGATTCTCGATCCATCTGGGTGGCACAAATGCCGGGGCGGTTGTTGGGACCATGACATGGTACAACGCTCGCACGCGTGAGCAGGGAACGTTTGCGGCGGCAACGCCATGGTCCTCACCGGCCATCCGTCTTGAGGAGGGCGAGAATCGTGTCACGGTGTCGGGCCCCAACGCGACCGGTGTTACCGGAAGCGACTCTGTGGTCGTCACACGTCTGCCGGAAGCGGCGGGCGCCACGCTCATCCACTACGTGTCTCTCAGCGGATCCAGTGTGGTGCCATACACCAACTGGGCCACGGCGGTACGGATTGTGCAGGATGCGGCGGATATAGCGCAGGCCGGCGACACCGTCCTTGTCAGTAACGGAACCTACTCGGCCGGTGGGCGCGCCCTCCCGGGCTATGGCCTGACGAATCGCATCCTGCTTACGAAGGCCGTGACCATTCGCGGGGTGAACGGCGCGAACTACACCACGATCGCCGGCGGTGGCGATGGGGACACCGCCGTGCGATGCGCATATCTGTATCCTGGGGCGCGGCTGGAGGGGTTGCGTCTCTCGGGCGGACGGACGCGCACGAAATGGCCAAATCCGGCGGATCGATCCGGCGGTGGCGCCTATCTTTTTGGCGGTGGTGTCCTTTCGAGCTGCATCGTTTCGTACTGTTCCGCGGCCACCAATGGCGGCGGTGTTTACTGCCGGTATGGAGGTTCGCTGGAAGCGTGCACTGTCACAAGTTGCTCCGCGACGAACATGGGCGGTGGCGTGTACTTCCAGCAGGGAGGCCGGATGGCCGGCGGCTTGATCATGGGGAACAGCGCGTATCACGGTGGCGGAGTCTGCTTTGCAGAGGGCGGATCCGTGTCCCGGGCGCGCTTCTTCCAGAACAGCGCGATCCTGTCGCCGTATAGTGAGGGAGGGGGAGCGTATATCGATGGCGCTGGGATGGTCGACAACAGCGTCTTCTATCGAAACAACAGCCGCTACGGCGGAGGTATCTCCGCGCACGGTGGCCTGGTCCGCAACTGCACCCTCGTCAGCAACTCCGTGAACACGGCGGGAGGCGGGGTGTACGGCTGGTTGGGAGGCGCCTTCGAGAACTGCATCATCCGGTTCAACATCACCGGCGGGATCTGCTCGAACTGGTACGCCGCCGGCGATGTGTACTTTGACCACTGCTGCATGGCGCCCTCGCCGTGCGCAGGCATGACCGTCACCCACGATCCCC
>JAZDKY010000101.1:0-43943 GCA_043802525.1 bacterium | reverse complement strand
CCACAAGGGCCAAACCGCCTCCGAGCGCCTTCGCCCGTCGCTCGAACAGGAATCAGAACCGCCTGTAGCCGTGCCTCACCGGCCTCCACGGAAAAGACCCCCGCAGAACTGCCATGCGCCCGCCGGGCCTCTTGAATTGGCTTCCTTCCGCGACGCGATGAAATCGCGTCGCTACACGTTCGAGCGCCGCCGTTTCCGTCATTTCATGTATGCCGCATGCGGGTGCGGATCGCGGCTACGGCCGACGCCCGATCCACGCCCATCCAAGCGAGCTTGCCCAGCGCCGAAGCCGATAGCCTCCGCGCGTTGGCCGACGGCGAGCGCAACAGCTCGATCAGCTCTTAAACGCCGCCACATCCCCTTCGCGCCCGATGGCGACCGCCCGTTCCGAGAGCCGCTTCTCCAGTTGCCTGTCCATCGGGTTCTTCATGGCTCGTTCCTCTTAACGTTGACGCGCGGAAGCAAAGTCAGCCGAATGAATGAAGCCAGCCAACCCCTGCTATGTACCCTGCGATTCGATTTTGCCCCGGACCTCGCGCACGAGCGCCTCTGCGCGCTCACGGGTCGCGGCCTCGGACGTGATGCGGATGACGGGTTCCGTGTTAGACCGCCGCACGTGGACCCAGCTGTCGCCGAAGTCAATGAACACACCGTCCAGAAAATTCATTCGCGCCCCCGCATAATCGCGTCGCAACGCGCGCAGGATTTCCGGGGCGCGTTCGGTCCGGATCGCGACCTTGTCGCGGACCGATACGAACGTCGGAATGGCCGCGCGAAGTTCGGAAACGGTCTTTCCGCTGCACGTAAGAAGTTCGAGCAGGATCGCCATCGCGGCAAAACTGTCACGGCACGGATGAATCGCCGGGATCATCACGCCCCCGGTATGCTCGCCACCCACGACGGCCCCAGCTTTCAACATCGCATCGGCCACATGGGTCTCCCCGATCCGCGTGCGGATGACCTCACACCCGAACCGGGCCGCGACATGGTCCACGCTCTTGCCCGTGGAAAGGTTGATCACCACGGGTCCCTTCGCATGGTGCTCCAGGACCTGCCGGACCGCAAAGGCCAGTGTGAGTTCCTCGCCCAGCGCCTCGCCACGCTCCGTCACGATCGCGAGCCGGTCCCCGTCGGGATCCTGCGCGAAACCGATGTCGCAGCGTTCCCGACGCACGACGTCGCAAAGGGCACCCAGGTTTTCGGGCAACGGTTCGGGGTCACGCTCGAACAGTCCCGTCGGCGCGTCGTGGAGCGCGACAACCCGGCATCCGAAGAGGTCGCGAAGCAACCCGGCGCTGTACAGCGCGCCCACCCCGTTGCAGCAATCCACGGCCACCTTGAACGCGCGCCGGCGAATGGTTTCGACATCTACGTAAGCCCGGATGCGCGCGACGTGGGCATCCATCGGCGAAGGATGAACAATGACAGAAGGAATTTCCGCTTCCGGCACGAGCGGGAAATCCTGCTGGTGATAGATATCGAACAACTCATCGGCCCGCACCGCATCGAGGAACAAGCCCTGGCGATCGATGAACTTCAGCGCATTCCACGGCCCGGGATTGTGGCTCGCCGTGATGGCGATACCGCCCCGGGCGCCGAGTTCGCGGGTCAGGATCAGCAGCGTGGGCGTCGACACGATGCCGGCGAGGACCGGCTTGCAGCCAACGCTCTGGAGTCCCGCAACAACGGCCTTTTCGATCATCTGCCCGGAGGGTCGCGTGTCGCGTCCCACGACGACGGAGCCGTGGCCCACGAACGTCCCGAACGCCTGCGCGAACGCAGCGGCCAGTTGCGGCGTAAACGAATCGCCCACCACGCCGCGGACACCGGACACGCCGATCTTGAGGGCTTCTTTCATTTTGAAACCTGAGACCTGAGCCGTAACTATTCAGATCAAACCACGAAAGACACGAAAACAAGCAGGCACTTGGCAAGCAGGAGCCTCGCCGAAACCGGGTCACCCATCAGGCACTGTTCAGAGCCAGTCGGAAGCTGTCCCATCCCGCTCCTTTCGTGTGATTCGCGTATTTCGTGGTTCCCTCGATGGAATAGTCGTGGCTGAGATCTGAGTGATCACGCTATATCCCCTGCTCGATGATGCGAACCGCGTCGTCGGCCCGCGCCTCCGCGACACGCTTGTCCTTTGCCTCGGAAATGACGCGGATGATCTGTTCTGTCTTCGACGCGCGGGCATGCAACCAACCGTCCTCCCAGTCGATGCGCATACCGTCCGTCAGATCCACGCGACCCCCGCCCATCCCGGCCAGTTGCTCCTTCAAATTCTCCAGCGCGTGGTACACCTGCCGCGCGCCGCACGCGATGCTGCGTTTGACGATGTGATACCGCGGCAGGCGTTTGAGCAGTTCGGAGACCCGGCATCGGTTCTGCGCCATGGCCTCGAGGATGAGACCCATCATCAGGAACCCGTCAAAGGCCTTGCTGAATGCGGGCAACGCGGCGCTGCCACTACCCTCACCGCCGATCACGCCGGCCTCGTCCGCGAGCACGGACATGACGTAGGCCTGGCCGACGGCTGACTTCACGACCGTCGCGCCGCGGCGCGCGGCGATGTCATCGATGATCCGGGTGGTGCAGCAATTGGTGACAACGGTGCCTGTCCGCCTGCCCAGGACGTGGTCGGCGATCAGCGCGAAGGTGAATTCCTCGCTCGCGGGCTCGCCCTCCTCCGTGACGATCGAGAGGCGTCCCATGTCGCTGCTCAGCACGAACCCGACGTCGCCCTTCGCGACCCGGATGAACGATGCCATCTGCAGGGCGCTCCGCGGCCGGGGTTCCGGCTCGCGCGCGAGGTAGCCGGACGGCTGCGCGTTGATCGGCACGAGGGAGAAACCGAGCCTCGCCGCGAACGTTTCCAGGAACGGGCAACCCGCGCCGCCCACGGGATCGATCAGGGCGGTCAGCTTCGCACCGCGGATCGTCGCCACGTCGATGTGCTGCTGCAACGCGTCGAAATAGGGCGCGGCGTAGTCACCCGCGTCGCGCACGGTCCCCATGCCCTGGTAATCGCGTTTCAGAAAATCGCCCGCGTGCAGCGTGTCGAGGATGATTTCCCCGCCGACCGGTTCCACAAACGCGCCGTCCGCGCCGACCAGCGTCAGGGCGTTCCAACCCATGCCATTGTGCCCGCCGGATATGGACACCGCGCCGGCGGCCTTGAGCGCCGGCACCGAGAACTGCAGGATGGGCGTGGGACAGACCCCGAAATCGAGCACCTCGCAGCCGCAGCTCATGAGACCCGACAGCACGGCCGAGTGGATCATCGGGCTGGAATAGCGCGTATCCCGGCCCAGCAGGACACGACCGCCACGGACATAGGTCCCGAACGCCGCGGAAAAATCGATCACGACCTTCGGCGTGAGCGACTGACCCACGAAACCGCGGATACCGAAGCTGGCAATGCGCAACGTCACGGCAAATAACCAAGAACCAATAATCAATAACCAAGGCTGCCCTTCGTCTGGTTATTGGTGTTTGGTTCTTTCTTCCTTTCCCACGCCCAGATGATCCACACGCACAGCTCGTACAACAGGTAGAGCGGCACGGACATGATGAGCTGGGAGAAGATATCCGGCGGCGTCAGCGCGGCGCCGATGACGAGGATGCCCACGATGGCGAAACTGCGCCACTCGCGCAGCTTCGCGGAGGTGACGATGCCGAGTTTGCCCAGCAGGAGGATGACCATGGGCAGCTCGAAAGCGAGTCCGAACGCGATGAGCAATTGCGTCGTGAAGGTGACGTAGCTGGTCAACGTCCACTGCGCCTGGATCCCGAGCCAGGTATTCACCGCAAACATGGCCGACAGCGCGAACGGCAGCGTGAAACGGTAGCCGAGGAGCACGCCGAAGATGAAGAGGCCGACCGCAAAACCGCTGCCCTTCAGGATCGCCTGCTGTTCCCGCCGCGTGAGCGCGGGGAATACGAATGCGCCAATGAAAAAAACGAGGAAAGGCGAGCTGAACAGCAGCCCGCACCAGAAGGCCATCTGCATCACAGCCGTAAAGCCACCCGCCACATCGATGGTCTGCAGGAACCGGTCCGGGTCATCAACGATGCTGTGCAGCGGCCGTTTCAGCGTGGTGAGGATGCGCGGAATGAGCGGGATGGCGACCACCATGCCCGCACCCAGGGCGATGGCGGACCGGATCACCATGACGCGGAAATCTTCGAGGTGATCGAGAAAGGGCTTCTGCTCGGGCGAAGGATCGTCCGCCGCTTTCATTCCTGCGGGTCCTTCTCCGATGCCACGGTCCGCTCGGGAATTTTCCGTGCCTCCTCCGCGGGCGGCGCGGGCGGTTTTGCAGCGGGCTCTTCATCAAGGTCCGCGTGCATGATCTCGTGGCTGACGTCACGCGCCGCGCGCTTGAACTCCTCCATCGACCGGCCAAGTTGCCGCGCGATCTTCGGAAGGTTCCTGGCCCCGAACAGGAGCAGGCATACGACGAGGATCAGGAAGACTTCGCCGCCGCTGAACGAGCCGCCGAGGATGGCTGATGGAGGCATCAAGGTCATGGTTTCTTCACCGGGGTCATTCTTTCCAAGTGACACGGTGAATCAACAAGAAAAAGCCCTGCGCAAAGCGCAGGGCTTTCTGAAAGAAACGCGGAGCGTTTCTTTACTGAACGATCACAAACTCGGCGCGGCGGTTCTGGCTCCAGGACGATTCGTCGTGGCCTATCGCGACCGGGCGCTCTTCGCCGTAGCTCTTGGTCTGGATGCGGGCACCGTCAATGCCAAGGCCAACAAGGTACGCACGAACCGCAAGGGCGCGGCGTTCGCCGAGGGACAGGTTGTACTCGTTGCTGCCACGTTCGTCGCAGTGGCCTTCGACCGTAAGACCCTGCGCCGAGTTCTGATTGAGGTGGTCCGCGACGCCGTCGAGCTTCGAGCGCTCGGCCGGGTTGATCTGCGCGCTGTCGTAGTCAAAATAAACCGCGCTGAACAGGCCGGCCTGTTCCATACCGCCGCCCATGCGCTCGCCCATCGCGTCGTCGTCGATCGACGTGGCGATGACACCGCTACCATCGCCACCCATGCCCGAGCCGCTCTTGGGTTTCTTCTTGCAGCCGCTGATCGCGAGTGCGCACACCATGACACACAGGGTGAGATAAAATAAACGTCGATTTGCCATGTCTTGATCCGTCCTTTTCTTAGAGAGTCAGCGCTATTTCTTGGGAGACCATGCTGGGGAATACCAGTCCCCCGGATAGTCCGTCAACGTAAAAGGCGGATCCGGATTCGGAAAGGTGTCCAGCAGGCTGACCCGCGACTTGTATTGCTGGGCGCGGCCGCAGGCGATGTGGCGTCCGTCGGGCGCCCAACTGGGGTCCTCGTAGTCCGCGTCGCCGGGGCTGACCTGCCTGCCGTCGAGCGTTGCGGGATCGATGATGCTGATGCCCCACCGGCCGCCGAGCAGGCTTGCGTAGGCGATGATGCCGTTGGCACCCCAGTCCGGGGCGACGTTCTGGTAGCCGCGACTGGTGAGGCGGCGCGCCTGCCCGCCATTGCGGTCGATAATGTAGAGTTGCGGCTGACCCGACTGGTCGGAGACGTAGACGATCCGGCGTCCATCCGGTGACCAGCTCGGGCTGGCCGCGGCGGCTTTCTTCGTCACGGTCAGGCGGGTCAACGAGCCGCTGGCCACGCTCTTGATATAGAGCCCGGGGTTCCCGTCCTTTGATAATACCAGCGCGATGTCGCGGCCGTCCGGCGAAAACGCGGCGCCGGTGTTCAGGCCCGGGTAGTTGGCGATCCGGCTACGCTTGCCGGACGCGAGCTCGATCAGGAACACGTCCGGGAAGCCCTTGAGGAACGACGTGTAGACAAGCTGCCGTCCGTCCGGGCTCCAGTTCGGACCGATGCTGACGTTATTGTCGCGCGTGAGCTGCAACAAGCCGCGCCCGTCCGCGTCACAGAAATAAAGTTCCTTTTTCCCGGTGCGGTTCCCGACCATCGCCAGCCGGCCCGAGGCCATCCCCTTCCGGCCCGTAACCGCTTCCACGATTTCATCGGCGATCTGGTGCGCAAGCTTGCGTGCGTCGGCGGCGTCCCTTTTGTAGGCCTCGCTCAGGTAGGTCCGCTGCGTGCCCCGCCCGGCGACCGTGCATTCCGCGCGGACGGTCGCACCGTCGGTCCGGCTGGAACCCGTCACGGCAAACTCACCCTGCCCCGCCGCGGCCTTCGAGAACCAGCCGGACCGGATAAGATCGCCTTCCAGCGTCTGCTTCAGGATCTGCGCGGGCTGGTCCGCCGCGGCGGCAAAGGCGGCGAGATCGATCGAAGACTTCTGGCCCGCGCCCTTGCGTACGGTGACCTGCGCGTCTGCAAGCGCGATCGAGGCGAGCAAGAGACAAGCAATGGGGGAAATATTTTTCATGATCGGTCAATGTAGGGAATGAGCGATGCGATGACAACAGTTGGTGACATGTATTGCACGCAATCGGGCAAGCGGAACGCCGCCCCATCCCCCGCGGGCAAGCGGAAGCCCTAGTCTGCAACCAATATCGTCACAGCGGCGATGTGAGTTCAAAAGTGATCGTGATGTCCTTATAGCTTCCGTCGACCTCGGACGGCAGCGCCTTCAACCGCGAAATCGAGTTCACGGCCTTCATGACCGAATCGTCCATGAGGCTGTTCCCCGACCTGCGTACAAGTTCGCGGCTGGTGATCGTGCCGTCGCGCTGGACGCGAATCCGGACCTGTGGCGGCGGCCCCGCGGAGGAGAGCCCACTTGGCTGTTCCCACACCTCATACATCGTCGCCTCCACGAGCGCGTAGTACCACGAGAGGGCCGACACCTCGCCACCAGCCGACCCGGTGCCCGGACCGCCGCCGTTGCCGAGCGGAATCCCGGAGGCGAGAAGCTTGCGAATCTCCGCCTGCGTCAACGGCGGTTTCTTCGACTTGCTGCTGGCCTGGCTCTTGGCCCGCGTCACCCTGGTTGTGCTGACCGCGATCTTCGTCGGTTCTTTCTTCTTATCGGCGACCTTCTTGTCCGGGATCTGGATCAGGTCTTTCGGCTCCGGTTCGGGCTCGGGCTCCTTCGCTTTCTCTTCGGGCTGTTCTTCTTTCTGCTCCGGTATGTCGGGCTCCAGAGCGGAGAGCGGGATCGACGCCATGGGCGACATCAGGTCGACAAACATGATGTCCTGAACCGGTTGTTCGCGCGCGACAAGCCTCGTGATGAACGGCATCGTCAGAAAGAGGACCACCGCCACGATGTGTCCGATCGTGGTTCGGGCGAGGATGCGTCTGAAGAGGTCGGTCATTGCGAATGGTTGATGGTTTATGGTTAGCGGTTAAACTACACCCCATCAACCATGAATCTACTCGGCATTGATATCGGCGGCACAAAAACATCGGTCTGCATTGGCGATGAACACGGCCGGCTCCTGGCCTCAAAGCGGATCCCGACCGAGACCCCGGCCGGGCCGGGGCACTGGCTGCCGCGGACGGTGGCGCAGGTCCACGACGTCCTGCGAGAAGCGAAGCTGAGCCTCTCCGATATCCGCGCCGTCGGCATCGCAAGCCCGGGCCCCATGTCAGTCAGCCGCGGCATGATGCTCGCTCCGCCGAACATGCAGGGCTGGGTCGATGTGCCGGTGAAAAAGATGGTGGGCGATGCGTTGGGGCTCCCGACGCACATCAACAATGATGCGAACGCCTGCGCGCAGGCAGAATTCATTTTTGGTTCGTGCAAGGGCACACCGAATCTGGTCTACCTCACGATGAGCACGGGGATCGGCGCGGGCATCATTGTGAATGGCGAGGTCCTGCAGGGCGTGAGCGATATGGGCGGTGAGGTCGGGCACCACGTTCTCGATAGCCACGGTCCGCCGTGTCCGTGCGGGCAACGGGGTTGTTTCGAGATCTACTGCGGCGGCCTGAACGTGGCCAACCGGCTTCGCGAGCGGATCGCCCGGGAGGAAGCCCGGACCGCGATTCTCGACGAAGCGGGTGGGGATCCGGCGAAGATCGACTTCAGGTGCCTGGTCGCAGCGGTGTGGAAACGCGACGCGCTGGCGCTCGAGGCGTGGGACGAATACATCGAACGCCTCGCGCAGGGGTTCGGCACGATCATGATGATGGTCAATCCCGAGGTGATGATCCTCGGCACCATCGCGATTCACGCGGGCGACCTGATCATCGACCCGGTCCGGCAGCGGCTTCACCATTACGCGTGGAAACACTGCACGGAACCGTGCCGGATCATCCCCAGCGGGCTGGACACCACGATCGGCGATCTCAGCGCGCTCGCGGTGGCCGTTTGCGGAATGAGAAAAAAAAGCGACCAGTGACCGGTCTTATCGCACCGGTCGCTGGTCACTGGTCACTGACCCGGATTATTCGCGAAGCGCGAACAATCCGCCGCTCTGCGGCCGTGATGGATGCGGCTGTGCCGCATCCAAACGGGGCTGCCATTTAGAAACGATCGCGACCGCCGCCGCGACCGCCGCGACCACCACCGCCGCCACCACCACCGCCGTCAAACGACCGCTCTTCGCGGCGAGGACGGCTTTCGCGGGGCAACGCTTCATTCACCCGGATCGGACGACCACCGAGGTCCTTCTGGTTCAAGGCCTCTATGGCCGCTGTCGCTTCCTGCTGATTCGGCATCTCGATGAAGCCGAAACCGCGGGACTTGCCCGTCATCTTGTCAAGGATGACGCTGGCCGATGTCACCTGACCGAATGCTTCGAACGCACTACGCAGATCTCTGTCCGTCACACCGTACGCCAAGTTACCAACGAATATGTTCACTTACTCTATTCCTGTCTTCTTATGCAGTCGCTGATGCTAAGGCCACCCTACAGGCCAGCGACACAGAACCCATGGGTGATTCCCGTGCGATTGATATAGAGACCCCGCCCTCGGGGCAAGGATATTCCCGCACTTTTTCCAACGGGTTACACATATTTCGGGATGCATTTCGAAGACGACGGCGAGGACTTGAACGTGTACGATGGAAAGCAACTCCGGAGGAGAACCACCATGACCCATGGCTCTACCGATCCCGTGGCCAACCTGTTCCAATCGCTGCTTTCAGCCTCGGCCGCAACGCCCGGCCTGGCCATGACGCCGCCCGCGGGCGGCCAGGGCCCGGCGCGTATGTCCGACGGGGAAGCGGCAATGCTCCGCGCCGATATCGAGCGCCTGCTCATGATCACCGAAGCGCTCTGGTCGATGATGAAGGACCAGTTCGAATACACGGACCAGCACCTCGTTGCCCGCATCACCGAGATCGACGCGAAGGATGGGAAGGTCGACGGCCGCGTGGCGTCGCTGCCGCCTCAGGCGTGCCCGAAGTGCGGCCGCCCCTCGTCGCGCAAGCGCGCGATCTGCATGTACTGCGGCCAGGCCATCCCGTCGGAGCCCTTCGCGCGATGAGACCATCGTTCATTTGATCACGTTTTTCCAATCCTTGGAAGTTTTCATCGCAAAACTTCCAAGGATTGGAAAAACGTTACGGCACCATGATCCGAATGACTTCGGCTCGTCCGTGGTCCGGCTCGATGTCGTACTGGCGCACGGTAGCGGGAATGAGCCACGTGGCGCCAGCCAAAGCCTTCTCGCTAAAGCCTCTGGACTTGAGACCAACCGAGCCCTGGTTGACGAACAGGATGTGGAACGTCTCGCCCAGCCCCCCGGTCGCCATCCGTTCGCCAAGCACGAAACGCTCCAAACGGAAGTACGGCGAGGTCAGCACCTCCCACCGCTCGTTGCCACCCGACTGGGAGATCTTGCGGGGAATGACTTTGACGCTCTGCGAGTCGTTCCAGTTGATCACCTGCATGGCCTGCGCGATGTGGAGCTCGCGGGGTTGGCCGTCCGGCCCAAAGCGGTCCCAGTCGTACAGCCTGTACGTCGTGTTGGAATTCTGCTGCACTTCCAGAAGCATGCAGCCCGCGCCGATCGCGTGGACCCGGCCACCCGGCACATACACGGCGTCGCCCGGCCGGACGGGCACCGTGTTCATCAGCGTGGAAAATTTCTTCGTGCCGATCGCCCTTTCGAACGCGGGGCGGACCGTGCCGCCTTTCAAGCCGCAATACAGGCAGGCGCCCTTGTCCGCCTCAAGGATGTACCACATCTCCGTCTTGGGCTCGCCGCCGTGGAGCCGGGTCGACTCATCATCAGGGTGGACCTGTACACTCAGCGTGTCCTTCGCGTCGATCAACTTGACCAGCAGGGGAAACGTCGGGCCCTTGACCTTCGTGCCCAACAGGTCGACACCCCGCTGCCGGCTCAGTTCGTGCAGCGTGATGCCGGCAAGCGGTCCGTTCATCACTTCGCTCATGCCCTCGGGCCGGCCGCAGACCTCCCAGGATTCCGCATAGATACCGGGAGGCACCTTCCGCTTGTACCGGCGGATGATCCGATCGCCACCCCAGAGATAGTCCTTATAGATGGGACGAAAGCACAGCGGATAGAGGGCATGTTGCCCAGGATATTCGTTCGCTTCTTTCTGCATGGCAATGCCTTACGACAAGAATGGCAAGGGACGCCTTTATCTGCGCCCCCGCATTATGTATCATGCAGCCCTTTTTTGACCAGTTCATTTCACCGCGCACGCGCGGCTCCACATCATGAACATCCCGTTCATCATCCTTCCCGTGCGCGTGCAGGAGCGGAAAGCGGAGTGAGGAAATAACCAAGCACCAATAACCAAACCGTTGGGCAAGACTCGTTTGGTTATTGATTATTGGTTATTGATTATTGGCTATTGGTTATTTGATTCTTCACCTCTCCACAACATGAAATACGTGATCCTCTGCGGTGACGGCATGGGCGATTACCCGGTCCCGGACCTGGGCCATCGCACCATCCTGCAGGCCGCCCATATCCCGAATATGCGCCGCATCGCCGCCGCGGGCGAGGTGCGGATGGTCAACACCGTCCCGCCGGAACTCCCGCCCGGCAGCGATGTCGCGAACCTCGGCCTGCTCGGCTACGACGCGCGGAAGAACTACACCGGCCGCGCGCCGATCGAAGCCGCCGGCGCCGGTATCCCGATGGCGGCAGACGACGTTGCGCTCCGCTGCAACCTCGTCACGGTCGCGGCAGGCGCGATGGACGATTATTCCGCCGGGCACATTTCCACCGAGGAGGGCCATGCGATCATGGCCGATCTCGAGAAGCAGCTCGGGCGGAAAGGACTTCACTTCCACGGCGGCGTGCAGTACCGCCATCTCCTGATCTGGAAAGACGGTCCGGCCGACATCACCACGCAGCCGCCGCACGACATCGCGGGGAAACCCGTGAAACAGTTCCTGCCCGCGGGAAAACGGCAGGACGAGGTGCGGCGCCTGATGGAGGAATCGAGGCGGATACTGGACAATCACCCGGTCAACCGGGCACGCATCGAGGCGGGGAAAAAGCCCGCGACCCAGATCTGGCTCTGGGGCCAGGGCCGCGCGATGACCCTGCCATCCTACAAGGACATGTTCGGACTGTCCGGCGGCGTCATCTCGGCCGTCGATCTCGTGCGCGGGCTCGGTGTGATGGCCGGCCTCGACGCGCCAAAGATCCCGGGCGCCACGGGATTCCTCGACACCGACTACGACGGCAAGGTCAAAGCCGCGCTGGCCATCCTCGAGAAGCATGATTTCGTCTACGTCCACATCGAGGCACCCGATGAGTGCGGACATATCGGCGACGCGCAGAAGAAAAAACAGGCCGTCGAGGATTTCGACAAGCTCGTCGTCGGCCCCGTCTGGTGTGCGCTCGAAAGCATGAAGCAGCCGTACCGGCTGCTGGTCGGCATGGATCACCGCACACCGGTCTCGCTGCGCGGCCACTCCCGCGAGCCCGTTCCCCTCGCCCGGCTCGACGGCCCGGTTGACAGGACCGAAAGGGAAACGCCGTTCGACGAATCGCTGAACGGCGGCAAGGCCCAGGCGAATTCGTGGGACTGGGTGGCGGAGCTGCTGAAAAAACAACCCATAACCAATAACCAATAACCAATATCCAATAACCAAACATGATCCATCGCGGGTTTGGTTATTGGAATCTGGTTATTGGTTATTCATTACTTCCTCGCGGCGACGGTCTCTCGCCGGTTTCAAGCTTGTAGGCCACGCGCTGGTCGACATCGACACCGAGGCGGAGCCGGCTCTTGATGTCCTCGATCTTCTGGGGGTCGCCTGATTCCAACGCGGTCAGCACGGACTGCTGGATGTTCATGCGATCACGCGCGGCCTCTACGTAGGACTTCATGAGGATTCGGCTGTTGTGCACGCCGAGCCAGAAGATGATCCCGACCAGCGCCACATTGAGCGCGAGGGACGTAGTAAGAATAGTATTTCCGCCGCTTCCTTCTTTCATGGCGTCCTCCTGTTGGAACAGTGAATCTATACCCGCGCACCCCCCCGTCGACAAGAGCTCCCGTGAAATATCATTTCAACGCAAACCCGCGCGCTCAAACAACTTCTTGCGCTCGCGCCGCACGTCGGCCCGCAGACGGTCCTCGTCGATCCGGGTCAGACTCCCCTCTTCAAACAGGATTTCCCCGTCGACGATGGTCATCACGACATCGTTCGCGGAGTTGGAATAGACGAGGGTCGTGGCAGGATCCTCCGAGGGGAGCGCGCCCAGGTTGCCCTGGTCGACGAGGATAATATTCGCGCGCTTGCCGGGCTCGAGCGTGCCCATGTCCTTTTCGCAGCCAAGCGCCCGGGCCCCACCCTCCGTCGCCATCTTCACGATCTGGCGCGCGGTCAGCGCGCGCGGGCCGAGACGCACCTTCTGGAGGAGCCCGGCCCCGCGCATCTCCATGAACTGGTCGAGGCGGTTGTTGCAAGGCGCACCGTCCGCGCCGATCGAAACGTTGATGCCGGCGCGCAGGTACTCGGGAATCGGCGCGATGCCGGAGGCGAGCTTGCAGTTGGCCGACGGGCAGTGCAGCACGCTCGACTTCATCTCGCTCATCAATTCGCGCTCGTGCGGCTGCGTGTGGACACAATGCGCGAGGCAAACGTCGGGGCCGGAGAGGCCGACCGAGTGGAGGTACTCGATGTTGTACATGCCCGTCTGTCGCTTCACGAGTTCGACCTCCTCGACCTGCTCGGACGAGTGCGTGTGCAGGATCAACCCGCGGTCGCGCGCGTACTCCACGGCTTCGCGCAGGTTCTTCGTCGAGCAGCTCAGCGCGAATCGCGGCGCGACGGCCACGCGGAGGCGCGGGTGGTTGTCGAAATGCTTCAGGAGGACATCGCAATACGCGAGCGCATCGTCGATCTCGACGGAGAGCGGATCGTAGCCGGCGGTCTCGTCCATCAGGCAGTGCCCGATCACGCCGATCAGGCCGCTCGCGTCGACCGCCTCCATGACGGACGAGGTATGGCGGACGGTTTCGATCGAGAGGAAGGCCGTGGTGCCGCCGCGGATCAGCTCCGCGCAGGCGAGGAGCGCGGACGCGTGGATCGAGTCCTCGTCGTGCGCCGCCTCGAGCGGCCAGATGAACTGCCGGAGCCACGGCAGGAGCGCGAGGTCCTCGGCGGCGCCGCGGAAAATCGTCTGGCAGAGATGGATGTGGCCCTGGACCAGGCCCGGCATGACGAGGCTGCCGTCGGCATCGACGACGACGTCGGCGCGGGCGACGAATTTTCCAACCTTGGCGATGCGCCCGTTCCTGACCAGCACGCTGCCGTTCTCGATCGACTCGGCATCCGCGGACGGCCAGACCCGGCCGTTCTTGATTAAGAGTTCGGTCATAGCAGGCGCCGGGGTGATGGAGTACTGGAGCACTGGAGTGCTGGTCTTTCGGAACCCGTCACTCCAAGACTCCACCGCTCCAACACTCCATCCCTTCTTTTACTTGAGATGGGCCCACATATCCATTAAGGAATCCATCCTATGAAACGCCTGCTTCCAGCCGCCCTTCTCGCCCTGGCCTCCGGCTGCGCGACCATCGAGGACCAGAACCGCGCGCAACTGGAGCATGAGCAGGACATGGGAATCCTGCAGGACAAGGTGAACAAGCTGCAGGGCCGCATCGAGGGCATCGAGATCGAGCAGCAACGCATCCACCAACAGCTCGACGCGGTGCCCCGCTCCTCGGCCGCGCAGATCGAGAGCCTGCAGGCCCGCGTCGGGGAACTTGACTCCCGCATCCAAGCCGTCAACGCCGCGCGAGAGAAGGACAAGCAGGACATCATCGATAAACTCAGCGGCAAGATCGCGCAGGCCGTCAGTTCGTCGACCAGCTCCAAGGCGGCGACGAAGTCGAACAAGAAAGCGACCAACGGCGAGGGCTACGAGCACGTGGTCGAAGCGGGTCAGACCATTTCCGCGATCGCCCAGGCTTACAACGTCCGCACGAGCGATATCATCATGGCCAACGACCTCAAGGATCCCAACCAGCTCAAGGTCGGGCAGAAGCTTTTCATCCCGGCGCCCTGATTTTTTGCCCACAGATAGACACAGATAAACACGGATGTGATAAGCGCATTCCATCTGCGCATAGCTGTGTTGCTCTGTGGGCCGCGGACGACCGCGTGTCGCAGGACCATACCCGCCGGGCACGATCGTGACGATTTCCTGCTGGAGGTAGGGCGGTTCGTCCCGGACCGCCGCAGGTGGTCAACGAGCGGCGCGGCAGGGATCTGCCTTCGTCCCACCTAGGAGGCGGGACTACGGCAAGGCGCGCGCCGCGCCCTACCAAGAACAAACTGCAACGGCTTTGAAGAAACCACGAAAGAAACGTGAAGCGGCTCAGATCAGTGAAGGTACAGATTCCCGCGGCGGCCGGGGGCGCCGAATTCTCCAAGGAGGAAGTCCTTCGCTACAGCCGGCACCTGATCATGCCCGAGGTCGGCATGGAGGGTCAGCGCAAGTTGAAGGACGCATCGGTCCTGCTCATCGGCGCGGGCGGGCTGGGATCGCCCCTCGCTCTCTACCTCGCCGCGGCCGGCGTGGGTCGGCTCGGGCTGGTGGATTTCGACATCGTCGACTTCACAAACCTGCAGCGGCAGGTCCTCCACGGGACGTCAGACGTCGGCCGGCCGAAGCTGGACTCCGCGAAAGAGAAAATCTCCGACATCAATCCGCATGTGCAGGTCGACACGTACGCGACGCGCCTGCACGCCGGCAACGCGATGGAGATCCTGAAGCCGTACGACATCGTGATCGACGGCACGGACAATTTTCCGACGCGGTACCTCGTCAACGACGCCTGCGTCCTGCTCGGCAAGCCGAACGTGTACGGCGGTATTTTCCGGTTCGAGGGCCAGGCCTCAGTGTTCTGGGCGACGAAGGGCCCGTGTTACAGGTGCCTCTACCCCGAGCCACCGCCGCCCGGGCTTGTGCCGGGCTGCGCGGAGGGCGGCGTACTGGGCATCCTGCCGGGCATCATCGGACTCATCCAGGCGACCGAGGCGATCAAGCTCATCATCGGCAAGGGCGAACCACTGATCGGCCGGCTTTTGCTCTTCGACGCGATGGGGATGAAGTTCCGCGAAATGAAACTAAAGAAGGACCCCGCGTGCCCGATCTGCGGAACGTACCCGACACTCGACAAGCTCATCGATTACGAGGCGTTCTGCGGCATGACGACTCAGGAACCCGCGTACGACCCGGCTGGATCCATGGCGATCACACCGAAGGAATTGAAGCGCGAGCTGGACCGCAAGGCGCCGCTGGTTCTGCTCGACGTGCGCGAACCGCATGAAGTGACGATCTGCAAGATCCCGGGATCGATATTGATCCCGCTCGGCGAGTTGAATGCGCGGCTCGGCGAACTGGACCGCAACAGTTTCATCGTCGCGTACTGCCGGTCCGGCGGCCGGAGCGCGCGCGCCGTAAACTTCCTGAGCGGCGCTGGTTTCGGGAAGATCCGCAACCTGACCGGAGGCATTCTGGCGTGGGCGGACCAGATTGATCCGAGCGTGCCGAAATACTGATATGAATCCGAGACCAGACGCCATACGGGCCCTTGATGAGCTATCGCTCAAGGCCTCGTTTGATGAGATCGAGAGCCGGCTTGGGCACAAGGAGCGGCATCCCCTTCAGGCCGTTCGGGAAGCTCTGGCAAAGCATCCGGGCGCGGACGGTCTTCTGGAGATCGGCGCCTATGCGGCCCTCGTCGAGGACCAGCCGGACGTGGCTTTGCGTTACTTGAAGAGGTTCGGGAGATTTCATGGCGAGACCCCCATAACGCATCTGGCTCGCGCCGTCGCCACGGCCATGAAGGGGAACTGGGCCGGCGCCCACGCTGTTCTCGTCCATCACGGATTGACACGTGTGATTCCCGCGCAGTGGGTCCCACCCGGGCTGTCGGCGCCCTGGCTTCGGCAATGGATGACGCGAATCCTGGCCTGGACGCCGGAAACCCCGACCGCGTTTCCGAAGCGCAAATTGCCCCCACCGACGCCGCCCGCGCCGCCGCCCTGCGCCGTTTCCAACGAGTCACCCGTCGAAAGGGCGCCGTTGCCGGTCGTCAGCCCCCGCATCCCGATCAATTTCGCGCTGCCGGATCTGACACAGTACGAGGCGCTTGAACAGAACCGTGAGCCGAACATCGAGCATTTTCGCGTTCGCACGGAGTGCGCGCGCCTAGGCCTGCTCAAGGGGTTCGACGAACTGCTCTGCACGGAGCGCCTGCGCGGGGTGGATTACTACTGGTACCAGGTCGAGACCGTCCGCAAGGCGCTCAAACAGTTCCGCGGCCGCGTGCTTCTGGCGGACGAGGTGGGTCTGGGCAAGACGATCGAGGCCGGCATGGTGTTGAAGGAGTACCTGCTGCGCGGCATGGCCAACCGCGTTCTTATCCTCACGCCGCCGTCGCTCGTGGGCCAGTGGAAGGAGGAAATGGAGTCGAAGTTCGCCATCGACTTCATCACCACGCACGGGCCGCTGCTTCAGAACGATGCGGCCGCTTTCTGGGCCCACCCGCGGATCATCGCCTCGATCGCCACGGCGCGCCGCGACGAACACCTTGCGCTGATCGGCCGGCAGGCGCTGGACCTGGTCATCGTCGATGAAGCGCACCACGTCAAGAACCGCGCATCGAAGAACTGGAAGCTCATCGACGGGCTGCAAAAGCGATTCCTGTTTCTGCTGTCCGCCACGCCGGTCCAGAACAACCTGGTCGAACTTTACAACCTCCTGACGTTGCTGAAGCCCGGCATTTTCAAGACCGAGAAGGAATTCCGCACGCTCTACGTGACGCCCGGCAAACCGCGTGTGCCGCTCAACCGTCAACGGCTCCAGGACCTGATGCGCGACGTCATGATCCGGAATACGCGCTCGATGGTCGATGTGCGGCTTCCGCCCCGCCACGCGGTGACACGGATGGTGGAGCCTACCCCGAATGAACAGGACGCCTACCGCGAACTGAGCCGCCTGATCCGCGAGACGAGAGCCGCAGAAAAAGGGCCGCATCACCTGTCGCAGCAACACATGCTGGAGGCGGCCGGGTCTTCGGCCCGTGCGGCCGCGACGGCCGTCGCGCATTTTCTGCCGCATGCCCCGACGGCAGAGTGGCAACAGCTCCACGAACGTTACAAAGCCCTGGGCAAGGGCACCAAGGCGGAAGAGCTGGGCAACCTGCTGGAGAAGAACCCGGACGAAAAGAAAATGGTGTTCGTGCGCTTCCGCGAGACGCTCAACGCGCTGGAGTCGCTTTGCGATGACCGAGGCATTCCCTATGCGCGATTCGACGGGCGAATGAGCGGGCCGGAGAAAGACCAAGCCATTGAACGCTTCCGTTCGGACACGCCCGTCCTGCTGTCCACGGAATCCGGCGGCGAGGGCCGTAATGTGCAATTCTGCAACACGGTGATCAATTTCGACCTGCCATGGAACCCCCAGCGGATCGAACAGCGAATCGGGCGCGTACACCGGATCGGCCAGACGCGCGAGGTCTTCATTTTCAACCTCGCGGCCCGCGGCACCGTGGAGGAGCAGATGCTCAAGATCCTGGACGAGAAGGTGAACATGTTTGAACTCGTGGTTGGCGAGATCCAGTCCATCCTCGGCGAAATGGAGGAGGAACACGATTTCGCCCACTTGATTTTCACCGCATGGGTCCGCGAGACACAGGAGGAGCGGGAGCGGGCTTTCCAACAACTGGGCGACAAGGTGGCGGATGCCCGGAGCGAATACGAGGCGGTGAAGGCGCTCGACGACGAGTTGTTCGGGGAGGAATTCGAAGCGGTATGAGCGATCTGAAAGAAACGGTGAACCGCATCCTGGTCGCGGAAGGCGCCCTGGTCGAGCCGTCCGAGCCGGACGGGTTGGCGATCATGGCCCCACCCTCGGTGCGCGAGGCGCTCGGCATACCGGAATGGGCGGTCGTCGGGTTCGGACCTGAGTTGCCGCCGGGCGCCTCGAACCGTGTCACCTTGGAATCGGACTGGCTTGAGCGTCTCGAAGGGATGATGGGCAACCGCGGGCGCTTCACCGCCCTCTCCCTGCATGATGCCCCAAGGATCTCCGCCTCGGAGTTGGGGGCCCTTGCGAAGCGCCAGATCTGTCTGACCAACGCGACGTACCGTCTGGGCGAGATCGGCGCCGCACAGACCACCTATCTCATTCTCGGTTTCCGGGTCACCGCCGTCTCGGAGGAAAAGAGGGACGACCTCCTTTGGCTGGGCGTCAACGAATCCAACGGGGCGGAGGCAGAACACATGGCGCAAGCCCTGGCGAGCGGAGCGCTATGGAACGTGCGTCACGGGGAGGCGATCGATCCACAGCCAGGCATGCCGTCGCCCTGGCCGGCTGATCGAATCAGGGCGCTCGCGGAAGCGGCGGTGCCGACGCGCAGCCGCGTGGCACTGGCGCCGTTCATGGCGGGCATGGAGCGGCGGATGAGCAGGGACCTTGAACGTCTTCGGATCTACCACGAGGACTTGCGCCGCGAGGTTGCCGATAAGATCGCGAAGCAGGCGCGCAGGAACGAGCCGGAGGAGAACCAGGCCCGCGAACGAATGCGCAGGGAGGCGATCGAGCGGGAGTACCTCGCAAAAGTGGCCGATGTTCAACGCAAGTACGCCTTGTCCGTCCGTGTCGAGCTTCTTCAGGCCGCGCGCATCGCGGCACCGGTGCTGCGCTTGCACCTGACCCTCTTGCGCCGGAAGGGCGCCCGGTCCTATCACCTCGACTGGAATTCGCTGTCACGCAAATTGGACGCCCTGCCCTGCGAGAGTTGCCGGAAAATTTCGGAGTCCCACGCGCTGTGTGATGCGCGGCTGCACATGGTCTGCCCGGGTTGCCTGTCTGCGTGCCCTGGTTGCCGCAAAATCTACTGCCGCGCCTGTTTCTCTCCGGCCTGCCCCGCGTGCGGTCTCCGCGAAAAGCGCGACGGGGGCGAAATACCCGCTAAGCCGTATCTATTCAGTTCTCCGCCGAAGGCGGAAAACTGAATAGATACGGCTTATTTGGAACTTTTCGCGCCGGTTCTCCCAACCTTTGGTCGCGGCGGCTGCATACTCCATATTGTGCATCTGGAAAGGCCCACCGCCAGAATAGGCTTTGGAATGCTTCAGGGTGTCGGGACTGCGGGCTGTAGTGGCTCGGACATCACTTCAATGCGGCGGCGAGCGGTTCCTCGGCGAGGTATTCGTCAAGTCCCTGTTGCCACGTCGGCATCGAATGTCCGGTCAACTGCGTGTAACGTGTTGTGTCCAGCACGGAGAACGGGGGGCGTGCGGCGGGGTATTTCAGTTCCGACGAGGACATCGGTGTCACGTCGATGCCGGGTCGGACGCGGGCAACGATGGCCCGGGCGAAATCGAACCACGAACAGGCGCCGGCGGCGGCGACGTTCACAAGGCCCGTCGCATCGGTCTTCGCGAGACGAAAGAGCGCTTCGGCAAGGTGGCGCGTGTACGTCGGCGACGAAGTCTGGTCGTTGACGACGGTGAGGGTGGTCTTGCCTTTTTGGATCTGGCCGAGGATGGCTTTGATGAAATTGCGTCCGCGCAGGCCGTAGAGCGACTGGGTGCGGACGATGAGGGATTTTCCTCCCGCCGCGCGGACGTCTTCCTCGCCCTGAAGTTTCGTGAGTCCGTAGTAATTCACGGGCTGCGGCAAATCATTTTCAACATAGGGCGTGCCTTTTCTTCCGTTGAATATATAATCTGTGCTGATGTGAATCACACGCAGTCCCTTTACACGGCTGGCGAGGGCTACGTTACGGGCGCCATCGGCGTTGATTGCGTGCGCCAGTTTCCTTTCCTTTTCCGCATCATCCACCCGCGTGAAGGCCGCGCAGTTGATCACGACATCACACGCAGGCAGCGAGGCAGCGATACTTTCCGGATTGCAGATGTCGACCTCCGGCAGGTCGAGAATGACGGACTCCGCCCCGTTTTTCCGACACACGTCCCCCAGATCCGTGCCCAGCATGCCCTTTCCACCGACGATCGCTATTTTCATGAAAACGAGTCTTTAACTGGTGAAGGGGGCGAGTGTAGCTTTCCCGATGCATCTCGTGAAGCCTCAACAAGGAGTGACGGCGTCTCACGGTTAAGAAACTGAGACAAATCAGTGTCGTGGACCGTATTTTCGGTATATTCTTTTCGCGTCTTTCGGAATGACTAATCGTCTAGCATAGTATTTGCTGGATGGGATCGGGTGTTTTCGGAGCAGGCAATGCAGTTCCAGTTCTCCTTCAAACCGGGCCGAAGAAAGGCTCCTCAAGACTTGGTGGCGGTGGATCTGGCCACGTCCGGGATGAAGGTGGTTCATCTTCGGAAACAAGGCGAGATGATCACCGTGATGGGAGCCGATATTCTTCCTCCCGTCAGCATTTTGCCTACTGACGATGTTGTTGATGCCGGGGCGCGCCGGCTGCAGTTACCCAAGAATCTCATGGCGCATTACGTCGCGATGTGTTTCACCGGCGAGCGCGCGATTGTCCGTGTTGTGAGTCTGCCTGGCCACATTGAACCGGGACAGGCGGCGGAGCAGCAGATTCGCGAGACCTTGGGTCTGGACGCGCAGTATCGCATTGCCTTCACGAGCACGCAAAGCAGCCGCGGCAAGGCGGAGACGAAGTTGCTCACGGTGGCGGTTCCTGAGGTTGATGCGCAGGCCGTGCTTTCCCATGTCGCGGTCGGCGCGCCCGCGCCGTATGCGATGGAATTGTCCGGCTTGGCTGCGCTGAATGCGTGCCTGAGCGGCCCGGGAAGCCAGCATGCGCAGGAAGCCGTGTGTGTCATCGAGTGCGGGGCGCGGGTCAGTTTCATGGCCATTTTCAACAAGGGCGCCCTGATCCTGGCGCGCAAGATCGATGTGGGCGGCGAGTCGATTGCGGCGCACGTGCAAAAGCAGCTTGGGCTGGACAGTGAGACGGCGCAGAGCATCCTCGCGGAAGGCGCGATTGACATTTCCCAGGCGGTGCGGGAGGTCATCGACCCGTTCCTGCGCCAGCTGACGATTTCACGGGATTTCGTGGAGCGCGAGGAGAACTGCCGGATCAAGACGGCGTACATCTCGGGAGGCATGGCGTTGTCCACCTACTGGACCAACGAGATCAAGCGGGCGACGGGGATGGATGTGCAGAGCTGGAACCCGTTTGACCAGCTCACCCTGGCCCCAGGCGCGCTGCCCGATCGGCTGGAGGGGCAGCAGCCCCGGTTTGCCTCGGCCATCGGCGCGGCCATGGGTGTTCTGCGGGAATCATGAAACTGCGCGTCAATCTTTTGAAGGACGGCGAGGCCCGGTACCAAGGGCCGGTGAGTCTCCGTTTTCTTGCCCGGGTGGGTGGCGGCACGATCATTGCTAGCCTGTTGCTGGTCGTTGCCATCGCCGTGCAACGGCAGATCATGCTGAGCCGTAACCTCAAGTGGTCGCAGGCGGAATGGGCGCGGATCGGCCCGCGGTACGAGGAGATCAAGAAGAAGCAGGCCCTGCTCGCCAACTACAAGGATCTGCTGGAGGAGCTGCAACAGTGGGGCTATACGAACACGCACTGGAACGAGATGCTGCTCGAGCTGCAGAAGAACGTGCCCGACTCCGTGCAACTGAACAGGCTGCAGGTCGACGGGTCCTGGACGTTTATCAAGCCTCCCACCCCGCCGCAGAAGGCCGGCTCGACCGAACCGCGGCGCGAACTGCCCGCGATTCCCGGTCGGCAGATCAAGCTCGCCATCGCGGGCCGGGTAACCGGCGATCTCGCGGACGAGGTCGTGGTTCGGTTTACCAAGAACCTGGAAAAAGCCCGCGGATTCGATGCTTTGTTCGACACGATGAAACTGCAGCGCCTTTTCAGGGATGCGAGCGATCCCACAAAGACCGCCGCGCGGCAGTTTGAGATCGAGGGCCAATCGGAGTCGAGGAAACTGCAATGAAGAACTGGGCGCAGATGACCAAGGAGCAGAAGCAACTCTGGCTCATGGGCGGCGTCCTTGGCGCCATCGTCATCTTCCTCATCTTCCAGTTCGGCCTGAGCCCGTTCCTGGCCAGCAAGGCGCGGATGACAGAGGAGTACGAGACGTTGAAGGCACAGCTCGATCAGGCTACGCAGGCCATCAAGAGCGAGGCGCAACTCGGCGAAACCCTCGACGACAAGACGCGCATGCTGGAGCAAGCCTACCGCGACTACATTCCCGCCATTGAGAATCCCCTTTCCTGGGCGACCAAAAAGATCTACGGCGACGGCCGGTCGATCGGCGTCGACATTGAATCGGTGTCGGAGGTCGTGAGCGATGTCGCGCAATGGGCCGGCAAGGACCAGGCGCGGCGCGCCTTCAAACCCTACGCCGTGCGCATCGCGACGGAATGCAGCTACGCCGAACTGATCCGCCTGCTTCGCGAGCTGGAAAAGAACAATCCACGCATGTTCGTCACCGATATCGACGTCCAGGCGCGCGAAGTGGACCGTCTCAGGCACAGTGTTTCCCTGGTCGTGGAATGGCCCTGCTGGAAGTCGACGGAACGCATTTCGGCGTTCACGGCAGGGGGTGAGCCCGTGTCTTCGGCGACACCACCGGCGGGCGGATGATTTCAGTCGAGCCAAGAAAGCAAAGCCTGAAAATGCAGGAGTGGATTCGGAACCAAGGAGTATAGTATGAAGTCGCGTATATCATTCGTGTTCACACTGGGCGCGTGCCTGCTGTTTTTTGCCAGTGCACCCGCGTTCAGCCAGGATACCACCATAACGGCCGCCCCTGCCGCGACAGAAGATGTCGCACCGGTGGTGGCTCCTGAAAGCGCAAGCCCCGTGGCTTCGGAAACGTCCGAACCGGCTACGGAGGCTCCCCTTGCGGATACCGCTGTGGTCGAAGAGGTCCCGGCATCCACCGATGTATCGGCAGCCGCGGAAAGCGCGGAAGCATCCGTGACGGACGACGAATCCGCTGAAGCGATGCCTGAGGATGCCGGTGTTGAGGAGGAGGCCGCCGAAGCGTCCACCGCTGAAGTCATCGAACTGACCCCTGAAGAACAGAATGTCGCCGGCGCTGAGATTACGGCGAATCCGGAAGACGAGGACAAGATCAGCGTGACGCTCGACAACGTCCCGCTTCAGGACGTGATCCGGATGTTCACGCGTATCTCCGGCGCGAACATTGTGTCGGGTACCAACCTGGTCGGCAACGTCACCGTCAACCTGCAGGACGTCGAATGGGAGCCCGCGCTGAAGGTCATTCTTGATGTCGTCGATATGGCGCTGGTTGAGAAGAGCGAAGGCATCTTCGCGGTGATCTCGAAGGGCGACTTGGCAAGCGAACCGGTGGTTTCGGAAACGCTGTTCCTCAACTACAATACGGTCAGCAACATCCTGCCCGTTATCCAGAAGCTGCTCTCGAGCACCAACGCCTCCGTGGCCGGGTTCCCGGCCGCCAACGCCATCGTGATCCAGGAAACGCGGCCACGCCTGAACCTCATCAAGGAAGCCGTGTCCATGATCGACCGCCCGCGCGCTCAGGTCTTGATCGAGGCGAAGTTTGTCGAACTGAACGACCAGGCCATCAAGGACCTCGGCATTAACTGGCAATCCCTGCAAGGGTACACCGTTCGCATGGGCGCCCCGACCTATTCCTATGGCAAAACCCGCACGGATCGGGAGGGCTACGACGATAGCACGGTGTTCCGCGACGTGACGCAGGACGCGTTTGTCAACGGCGCGTCCTCTTCCAAGGGCAAGAGCAAATCCAACACGTCGGCCGACGGCACCTCAGCCACGGCCGGTTCGGACAGTTCCAGCAGCTCATCCTTCGAGAGCGCCACGCCGCCCGGTTCGGCGTCCATGACGGACAGCAGCGGGTCCGGCAGCTCCAGCAGCGCGAGCCAGAGCCAGTCGACCTCCGCAAATTCCGCCAGCGGCAGCGACGCATTCGACGGCAACATCAACGTCAATGGCAAGAACTTCACGTCGTTCGACTTTGCCGCGGGAACGATCGAAACGATACCCACCGCCGATCGCACGCGCACCGTCACGGACTTCCTGGAGAACGAGACCGTCAGCACCATCGGCGCCATACTGAGCGGCGATGAGTTCGCGCTGACGCTGAGCGCGCTGAAGCAGAACAGCGGCGTTGAGATCGTCTCGAACCCGAAGATCGTCGTGGCGAGCGGCGAGCAGGCTACGATACATGTCGGCGTAAAACTCCCGAATTACGAAACACGGGGCGAGGCGGGAGCAGGAACTACCATTGTCACGCGGCGGGAACTCTCCGCAACCCTTCCGTTTATTGACACGGGGGTGATCCTGAACGTCGAGCCCACGGTGAACACCGAGAGCAACATTACGGTCAAGATCACGCCGGAACTGAGCCGCACGCTGCCGTCGACGAGTGGTTTCCCGGGCGACATTCCGCCGATTCAGACCCGGCGGATCGTCAGCCAATTCAACTTGGAAAGCGGGCGCACCGTCGCCATCGGCGGCCTGACGCAGACCGACGATCGCGAGCGCGTGTCGAAGATCCCGTTCCTGGGCGACATTCCGATCATCGGGAAGTATCTGTTCAGCCACACGCACACGGAGCGGGGACAGGACGAAGTCATCATCTTCGTTACTGTCGCCATCGCCAACCCCGCGCATCTGATCCAGTCGTCCGGCATTCCGGAGGACGGCAAGCTGATCTACAGGCACCTCGCCCGCCGGGTGGAGGAGAACGCGCGGGCCGCCGAGGATTCAAAATCAAAGAAGAAGAAAAAGCCCGACTGGTTGAGCACCAAGCACTGACGGACCGCCCCGATCCGATCGGGGTATTCCGAATGTGTTGCTGCCCAAGGGAGAGGCGGACGACAGGCCTGTCCGTCTGGGATTGATATGTCGCAGGCCGCACGATGAGTGTGAGGGAGGGACCGTCGCTATGAATATATCCGCTCGATCCACTGCCGTTACCGCCCGAAGCCTGCTCGCCTGCTGGTGCTTGCTGGCCGGATTCACGCTGGACGCATCCGGACAATTCGTGTCCGGATCGATACGCAACAACTCGTTGTGGCCCGACAACGTGGCCGCGTTGACACCGCCGGGCGACGGCGACGGCGACGGCGCCGTGGCCATCGGCCTGTGGTCTTCCACAACCATCATCGCCGCACCGCAGTACTTCCAGTCGGTGACCAACGGCTCGATGCCCGTTTCGGGGAACTACGCCTACAACGTCAACGTCGGCACCAACGGTAAGTTTTACGTCGTGGCATGGGTTGATGCCGACGATAACGGGGCGTACGACGTCGGCGAACCGCGCTCCGCGGTGGAGACCGCCGACCTTGCGAGCAATTCCGTTTCCTCCCTCAACGTCATCATCATTGATGACGTGGATGACGACAACATGCCGGACTGGTGGGAAGTGCACTGGTTCGCCGGATGCTCCGACCCGCTCGGAGAACCCGGCGCCGGCGATCCCGACAACGACGGGCTGACCAGCGAGCAGGAGTACAACATCTCCATCAATGTACCGGTCATGTCCATCATCAACCCCGCGAAATGGGACACGGATGACGACGGGATGGACGACAAGTGGGAATACGACCACTACATCAAGTCCAGCGGGATTGGACTCAACCCCGCCGTATCGAACCGGACGGACGACATCGACGGCGACGGCCTCTCGAGCTGGCAGGAGTACAACGGTACGGACGGACGGCCGATCATGGCCTTTGACAAGGTGTCCGGCTGCATCACCATGGGCAAGACGCTTACCTTCATACCGGACGATCTGAACCCGCTGGATATCGACACGGACTTCGACCTGCTGATCGACAGCTACGAGGCCGCGTGGTACGACCCGTCGAACAACATCGACCCGCATGTGAGCAATATTGACACACCGCCGGCGAATTTCGTTGTCGTCGATTTCGGCATCGCCAGCGAAGATCCTGACAACGATGGTTTGGCCAACTACCGGGAAATGTGCCTCCTTTCGTCGTTCCGCGAGGGCGGAGCCAACAACGACAAGTGGACCTGGCAGACCGACTATCCGCTCGCCGCGGAGTTGATCGACACGGACGACGGTAATCAGATTCGCGTGGTGCTCATGAGCACGACCGGATCGGACCTCGTGTTCGGCCTGAACGGGGAGCAGACGGTGAATACGGTGGGAAACACCACGATCCTCCGCAACCAGGAATGGACCGACCCGACGGACGGCACCGGCTATGCGGAGTCCCAAAACTCGGGCCACGACACGGACAACGACTTCCTGCCGGACGGCTGGGAAGTCGAGTTCAACCTCGACCCGAAGAACGCGGGCACAGTCTCCCCGTTCACGGATGGCCCCTTCGGCGACCCGGACGGCGACGGCCTCCTGAACATCTCTGAATTCCTTGGCCAGGACGGGAACCGCTTCACAAGCCTCCCCTACGTCAACGGCACGGGAGACGAATCAAATCCGAACACGCACAACACACGGTCGGATGAGACCTACGTGTGGCGCTGGGCGTCGACGAATTTCCCGTATTCTTTCGAGACCGATCCGCGCAGCGGACTGGGCATCAATAAGTTCGAGACCCTTGGCAGCGCGCTCCCGACCGCGTCCATTGGCATGGACACGGGCGCGGACAGCGATGATGACGGCATTTCGGACCTGGATGAGGTCTTCTCGACCAACACGTTCCTCACGTCGAGCATGGTGCATTCGGCCGATCCGTTCCGGCCCAAAGCGGTCATCATCACAAGCACAAACGGCATCCTGATCCCGGATCCGACACCCGCGGACGCCTCGGGCTATTTCCCCGCCGGCACCCGCCGGGATTTGGAGCGCAGGAACTGGACCATCGAGTGCTACGTCAAGCTGCTCGCCTCCAATATGTCGGGCAACATCTTCAACTTCCAGACCCTGCATGGCGCCGTGGGCAGGCAGGTCTACCGACTCTCGTTGTCAAACAACGTTCCGACGCTATCGGCCAACGACGTGAACGGCGTGCTCTACAAAGTAGCCATGAACCCCCTGCCGACCAACCAGTGGATTCACCTCGCCGGCGTGTGGAATCGGAACAACAACAGCCTCAGCTTGTACATGCAAGGCGTGTTGTCGCAGGGCACGCCGGTCTTCGAAGAGAGTGCCGGCGGCTACCCGGGCCCGGCGACCAACGTGCTGGCCTTCGGCGATTCGGCAGACGGGTCATTTGTGAACAACCTGATGCTGGACGAAATCCGCGTCTGGGGCGTCGCCCGCACCGAACAGCAGATCAACGACTTCGCCCGCCTGCTGGTCCCGCAGGGCAACGGAGACGATATCTGGATCGACGATTACGATGAGACGGGCAACATCCAGCTCTACTTCAACCGCAGCACCGACAACGACATTGTCCTTGTCAATGGTGGATCCCTGTTCATCGGCGAACCCGGCGTCGTGATCACCAACGCCTTCTGCAGTTTCAAGAACCAGACCCCGACCGATCCCGGAAACTGGGGCGTCTACACGGAAGGCGAAGACGTGTGGATCGACAACGGCGACCAGAAGTACAACGCCAACAACGACGTCCTCATCAAAAACGGCGGCACGCTGTCCGAGGGCGAACTCGGACGCAAACTCTTTGCCGTCGACATGAAGACCCTCAAGGCGCAGGTGGTCTGGGCAGACAAGGATAACAGTGGGGACTTCAAGCGCGACACCTTGCTCGCATACTATCGCTTCGATGACGGTGGCACGACAGCCGAGGATTTCGTGCGCAAAGCCAAGACGAGCCTGCTGCACACGTGGATGGAAGACTACACTTTCGGCGACCGCGCCTATGCGCTGGCGACGAACAACTTCAACTGGGTGACCAACGATGCAGCACCGACTCTCGGCACGGATACGCAGGGAGCTGATGATTCCGACGGAGATAGGATGCCGGATGCGTGGGAAACCGTGAACCATCTGGATCCCTACGACAACGGCACCGGCGGCGAGACAGCGCCCGGATCTGCCAACGGTATCTATGGTCCGCTGGGCGATCCCGACGGGGACGGGCTCAACAACCTGTATGAATATCGCGCTGACACGAATCCTCGCGATACGGATTCGGACGGCGATGCCATCAGCGATGCGCAGGAAGACTTTGACGGCGATGGCCTGGCCAACGCGACGGAACAGGCGCTGGGCTGCAGACCCGATGCGATCGACACCGACGATGACGGCCAGACGGACAATCAAGAACAGACCGCAGAGACGAATCCGGCAGGGCCTTCGGACCCGCCTGTTTCCCGCGCCATGCTGTTTGGAGGAACGGCGGGAGACTACCTCGAGGTCCCCCTGAACATTGATGAGAAGCTGACCGACTTCACCCTCGAAGCCATGGTCAATCCCAGCTCCTCGGCGGCGGGCGTAGGCACGCTGATCCGTCGCGTGGTGCAGGACTTGCCCGGCGGCTCGAACGTGCACAACTACGTGCTTGGGCTCGAGGACAACGGCGGAAGCCTTCGCGTGTATGCCGGCTACAACTACGCGACGGACGCGCCCCGGATCATTCGCGGCGGCAGCATACCGGCCAATGGCAGCTACACCCATGTTGCGGCAACGTACAAGAGCGCGAATGCGACGCTCAGCATCTACGTCAATGGCGCGCTGGCCGTCTCCACCAACACCTTCTTTACACAACCGCCGAGAAATGGAAAAGGCGGCAACGTATTCCTCCGTATCGGAGAGGATTTCGGCGGGCTCATGGATGAAATCCGCCTCTGGAACGTGTCCCGGTCCGCCGGTTCCATCGCCTCGAATTACAACCAGTCGATCGACTCCGCGGATACCAACCTCGTTCATTACTTCAGGTTTGACGATGGGCAGGCGGATGCGAGCGTTTTCCCCCTGGGTGCCTACCACGTGCCGCGAGGACCGCAGGACTTCAAGTACCTCGACGATTGGGAAAACCAGTGGAAGCATGCCGCGGTCATCCATGGCAACGTCACGTTTTCCGCGAGCGGGAGCGGGGGTATCCTGCCTCCCGCCTCGCTGCGCGTCATCCTGGAGCCGTCCGATGTAAACGCCTTGGGCGCGAAATGGACCTTGGACGGCGGATCTGCCCTCGACAGCGGCTATACGGTGATCTCGCTTCCTGCCGGCACTCATTCGATTTCGTACAAACCGATTGAGAATTACACCGAACCGGCCACAGAGACGGTAACGCTCACAAACGGAACGGTGCTGACGATCACGAGGACGTACGAGCTTGACGGAACCATCAAGATCACGCTTGAGCCGGCCGCCGTGCGAACCAATGGCGCCGCTTTCCGCGTCGACGGCGGTGCCTTCAATGAAAGCGGTTTGCTGGTGTCCCTGCCGCCCGGACCCCATCTCGTGACCTATCTTGGCGTCCCCGGTTGGAACCCGCCCACGGGCGAAACCATTATCGTGCAAAGCGGCGTAGCGACGGAATTGAGCCGCACGTATACCGGAGACCTCGACCTGGACGGGATGCCTGACGATTGGGAATCCGTCTACGGACTCAATCCGAACGCGAATGATTCCGCCGAGGATCCGGATGGCGATGGCCTCACGAATATCCAGGAATACCAGTTCGGAACGAATCCTAAGAATCCGGATACCGACGGCGACGGATTCTCCGACTTGAATGAACTGCTGCGCGGCTCGGATCCGACCGATCCGAATTCCGTGCCGCCGAAATACGAGATCAACGATTTTGACGGCGACGGCGCCACGGACGTCTCGGTCTTCTGGCCGAGCACCGGCAACTGGTATATCCGGCAGACCGCGGCCGGGCTCCGTCTCCAGAACTGGGGCTGGAATGAATCGACGCCGGTGCCTGCCGATTACGATGGCGATGACGTGACGGACCTCGCGGTTTTCTTCGCGGGCAACGGCCGCTGGTACATCGTGCAGAGTGGCAGCGAGCCGAACCTGAGCCGCACCGTGGACTGGGTCAAGGGCGCGGTCATCCCCGTCCTTGGCGACTTCGACGGCGATAACCGGACGGACTTCACCGTCTACAAGCCCGAATTCGGCAACTGGTACATTGCCTTCAATACCCCGAGCGCCACGTCCTCCACCGTCTCCGTGAATTGGGGCTGGAATGAGACGAAGCCCGTGCCGGGCGACTACGACGGCGACGGCGTGTCCGATATCGCCGTGTTCTGGCCGGGCGGCGGATTGTGGTACGTGCAGCGCAGTTCGGACGGCGAGATGCTGAGCCAGACGCCCATCCAGTGGGGCTGGTCGGACGTCACCCCCGTGCCGGGCGACTACGACGGCGACCGCAAGACCGACCTTGCTGTGTACCACCAGGCGAGCGGAACGTGGTACATCCGCAAGTCCAGCGACAACCAGATGCTCTCCGGCGGTCCCATCCAGTGGGGCTGGTCGGGTGCGCGCCCCGTTCCGGGTGACTACGATAACGACGGCAAGACAGACATCGCCGTCTACTACCAGCAGAGTGGTCTCTGGTATATTCGCCAAAGCATCGATGGCGCGATGTACACCGGGGCGCCACTGCAGTGGGGCTGGAACGCGACGTACCCGCCCGGCGCGCCATGACGGACGTCGCCCTCATGGCACGGCGTACCCATCGTGGAGCGTAAAGAGCGTGGGGAGCGTCCAAGCGGACACGCCCCACGCTGCGACGCTCTTCACGCTCCGATCGAATCATGGCATCGTCAAACGAGTCCCTCGTCTCGGGTCTGCTTTTCCCGGAATACATCCCATGTGGCATCACGAAATAGACGTGTTTTCCACACGGCTGCGGCTGCGATCATCGGTGCACAGACCAGCACCTCCCACCCCACAGCCAGCGCGTTGTGCCACTGGAGAAACTCCGACCATTCGCGCTTGTACAGCCGCATGAAGACCGGCCACGGCGCCATCGTGAAATCGTTGGAAAACGGCCACAGGGCCATGATCCCGTACGGCAACCGGCCATCCGCCGTGAACCAGTCGGCAACGAGATGACTGGCGAGCAGCGCAAACACAAACGCAAACACCCGCCAGCCTGCCCCGGAACAAAACCACCGCCTCACCAGCCACGTTGCGACGGCCACGAGCACGACCCACCCGATCGTGTGCGTATACAAATGGTGATAAGCGTTCAGGTCTCCGGACACCATGCCCGGCAGGTAGTCGAGGTCAGACACATTGGCCAGTGCGGCCGCGCCAAGCAACGACCACCGCATCGCCCGCGAGGACTTCACGAGGTCGCGGGCAGGTTGTCGCGGCAACAGGTATCCCGCGCCGATGGCAAGACCGATGAGACTGTGGCCGACGGGGGATGGCATGTTCAGTGATCAGTGTCCGGTAACCAGTGACCGGTGAAGACTGACTGGTCACCGGTTACTGATCACCGATCACTGGCTTCCAAGGGCCGCCTTCACCGCCTCCACCAAGTCGGCGCCGTGAAGATCCCGCCCGATGATCGCGCCGTTGCGATCGAGAAGGAAATTGGAGGCCTCGCCGAAGATACCGAGCTGCGCGGACAGGGTTGACTCGTTCACGATTTGCGGCCAGGACATGCCGCTCCGGGTGAGAAACCCGGGCAGGTCTGCGGGGTCGCGCTCAAGACAGAATCCAAGCACGTCGAAACCCGCGTCGCGGTAGCGGGCATAGGTCGACACAAGCGTTTTCAGGTCCCGTTTCCAAGGCGTCCAGTCGCGCAGCCAGAAGTCGACGAACAGGACCTTGCCCGCGTAGTCGGCGCGCTCGCGCACGACGCCGCCGGAATCGATGACGTTGAATTCGGGGAAGTAGTTGCCCGGTGCAAAGCGCGATTGCGTCCTTGCGACTTCCATCGCGGTCACGGACAAGGAATCGGCTGCCGTCGAGGACGGCCTGACCAGCTTCAGGGGGACGTCGCGGCCCTGGCCGCCGGAAAACGGGTAGTCCTCGGCGTCGTAGTGGGCGCTGGCCTTGAACTCGTTGATCACACCGCGGACGGCCGCCTCGTCACCGAGCTTGCCATAGATGTCGGCCTCCTTCACGTAGACCTTTTTCATGGCGGGCGCGCGGGAAGCGCCAAAACGCGTCTTGAGATCCTCCAGGACCGCGAGGGCCGCAGCGTAGTCGTGCTGCATGTCACCGTAGACCATCGCCTTGATGAGGTTCGCCTCGACCGCCTGGTCGAGGTCGCCCGCCTGCTCCGCCGCAGTCGATATCGCGTCAATCCGGGTGAGCACGTCCCGCCAGGCTGTTTCAGGGAACGAACCGTGGCCCATGGACTGGAGTTTGCTCAGCAGCGCCTTGTAGTCGGCCGCGTACTCCGGAGCCGCCGCGCGGACGGGCGCGGACGCCACCAGGATGCAGATGGCAGGGAGCAGGATTTTTCGAATCATGTGAAACCTCGATGGACTCTTTCGGGCCGCAGCATACGTCAGGAGGCAGCGGTTGACAATAGAGCGGCCGCATATTGCATCGACGACGATGCAATATCAGGGCTACCGTGCTCGGCATGAAATCGTGGATTCCCTCGGCGATTATCTACCAGATCAACCTCCGCTCCCTCGCCGCGCGCGAGCCCCGGAATGCGTTTGAGGCCGCACGGGAAAAAGCCACGGCGGAATCGCCGCTGGCCTACGTCGCGCGCAACCTCACAGCAATCAAGAAGCTGGGCGCGAACGTCCTCTATTTCATGCCGCCCTACCCGATCGGCCATGTATGCCGCAAGGGCATCGGGTCTCCCTACTCGATCCGCGATTTCCGCGCGATTGAGCCGGAATACGGCACGATCGACGAAATGACCGCGCTGGTGCGCCGCGCGCACGCCATGGGCCTGAAGGTCATCTTCGACATCACGCCGAACCACACCAGCCGGGACAACGTGTGGGTCGCGTCGAATCCTGAATTCTACGTGAAGCGCGAAAACGGCGAGGCCTTCTACGACTGCGACTGGAACGACACCGCGAAGCTCGACTACCGGCAGCTCGCGCTGCGCGCGGAGATGATCGCCATCTACGACCACTGGCTCGGGTTCCTCGGCAACGGCGACGGGGTCGACGGGTTCCGCCTCGATATGGCGCACTTCATCAACGACAAGGGTTTTTGGAACGAGGCGATGCCCGAGCTGAAGCGGCGGCACGCGGACCGGGAGCTGCTCTTCCTCGCCGAGTGCTACGGGATCGACAACAACATGGACCTCTTCGCGCGCGGCATCAACGCAGCGTACGACGACGACTTCTACAAGGTCTGCCAGGACCTCTACGGCATCGACGAATCCGGCGCGACGCGGATCATCCCCGCGGCGGACCTCGCGCAGAACGATGCGTTCAAGGACCGCTACCTGGCGCTGCAGGCGGACGGCATCGCGGGCGCGTTCGAAAAAGCGCTGATGAACTACGAGAGCCGGTTCGGGCGCGCGAAGGATGCGCCGTTCCTCGCGCGCTACACGGACAACCACGATGAGGGCCGCGGCATGTACCTCTACGGCGAGGGCGCGGTCCGCGCGGTCAACCAACTGATCTTCCTGTCCAACCACACGCTGCCGTTTATCCTCACCGGCGAGGAATTCGGCGCAGTCAACCGCCCACCCATCCACGACCGCATGAACCCGATCGGGAAGAAGCGTCGCGTCCAGTCGGGCGACCGCGTGTGGGAACAGGACTGCGTGGAATTCGAAGGCAATCTCTTCGCGCGTGGTTTCGCCAGGCGCCGGGGACTGTACGCGTTCTTCCAGGAACTCATCCGGCTGCGGCTGAAAAACCGCGAACTCACGCTCGGCGCGTTCGCGCTCGTCGATGCCGGCGAGGACGTCCGGCGCAACCGCCGCGCCGTCGTCGCGTTCGATCGCACCCTCGGCAACCGCGTGCTCCATTGCGCCGTCAACATGGGCACGGAACCGCGCGCGCTCCGGAACGACGCTTTCTTTTCAGGCAATCCCGTGTACGGGAAACTCGCCGACGGAGCCCTTCCGCCATTTTCGGCGGTTGTAACACGCGCACCCTCCGCAACCTAACGGATAGGGCTACAGTTTTGTATTTATTGACCGACGGATACTACATCACTGAAGTATTTTGTAGGCTTCCTTTTCTTGTTGTAGAAAAATATTTTCCTGCTAAACCACTGAAAAATCGTGGGATAAGCCTGAAACGGCACCGGGGCGTGGCGTGATTGGCATAGAAGCCGCTCTCGCTCCCGTGGCTTTGAAGAAGACAAGAAAGCACTGCAGCTGAAGGAGACCAAAGGAATGAAGTATAACAACGCCCGCCAGGCGGCAATTGCCGCCGTCACCTCGTATAAACCCATCGAGAAGCCGTTGAACTTCCTCGAGACGCCGGCCAAGACCCTGTTCGGCGCGAACGTGTTCAGCGATGCGGTCATGCGCGACCGTCTCCCGAAACCCGCTTACAAGGCCGTCCAGAAAACGATCAAACGGGGCGAGCGGCTGGACCCGACCGTGGCCGACGCGGTCGCGACGGCGATGAAGGATTGGGCAATTGAACGGGGCGCGACGCATTACGCGCATGTGTTTTTTCCGCTGACCGGCATCACCGCCGAAAAGCATGACAGCTTCCTCTCCCCCGACGGCCTCGGCGGCGCGGTCACGGAGTTCAGCGGAAAACAACTGATCCAAGGCGAGCCCGACGCGTCGAGCTTCCCCTCCGGCGGTATCCGCGCGACATTCGAAGCCCGCGGCTACACCGCGTGGGACGTCACGAGCCCGGCGTACATCCTCGAAAACCCGAACGGCACGACGCTCTGCATCCCGACCGCGTTCTGCTCGTGGACAGGCGAGGCGCTGGACAAGAAGACCCCGGTGCTGCGCTCGATGCAGGCCCTGAACAAGCAGGCCCAGCGCGTGCTCAAGCTTTTCGGCCACGCGGAACCCGACTACGTGTTCGCGACGGCCGGCCCCGAGCAGGAATATTTCCTGATCGACCGCAACTTCTTCTTCTCGCGCCCGGATCTCACGATCTGCGGCCGCACCCTGTTCGGCGCGAAGCCGGCGAAGGGCCAGGAGTTTGAAGACCAGTACTTCGGCGCGATTCCCGAGCGCGTGCTCGCGTGCATGCTCGACGCTGAGCGCGAGCTGTTCAAGCTGGGCGTGCCGGTGAAGACCCGCCACAACGAAGTGGCTCCGAGCCAGTACGAAATCGCCCCGATCTACGAGAACGCCAACGTCGCAGCCGACCACCAGCACATGGTGATGACCACGCTGCAGCGCGTCGCGCAGAAGTACGGCCTGTCGTGCCTTCTGCACGAGAAGCCCTTTGCGGGCATCAACGGCTCCGGCAAGCACCTGAACTGGTCCCTCGGCACCGACAAGATAAACCTGCTCGAGCCGGGCAACAGCCCGCACGACAACGCGCAATTCCTCGTGTTCTGCGCAGCGGTCATCCGCGCCGTCCACAAGTATTCGAAGCTCCTGCGCGTCGCCGTCGCCCACGCGGGCAACGACCACCGCCTCGGCGCGAACGAAGCGCCGCCGGCGATCATGTCGATTTTCCTGGGCGACCAGCTCACAGATGTCTTCAACCAGATCGAGAAGGGCGGCGCCAGGAAGTCGAAACAGCCCGGCACGCTCGAGGTCGGCGTCGACACGCTGCCCCCACTGCCGAAGGACGCGGGCGACCGCAACCGCACGAGCCCCTTTGCTTTCACCGGCAACAAGTTCGAGTTCCGCGCGGTCGGTTCCGCCCAGTCCATCGCAGGCCCGCTCGTGATCCTCAACACGATCGTGGCCGAAAGCCTCGACTACATGGCGACCAGCCTCGAGAAGGCCACGAAGGGCGACTCGAAGAAGCTGAACGCCGCGGTGCAGGATCTCCTGCGGGAGGTGATCAAGGAACACAAGGCGATCATCTTCAACGGCGACAACTACACGGAAGCGTGGCAGAAGGAAGCTGCGAAACGCGGCCTGCCGAACCTGAAGAACACGGTGGATGCACTCGCCGCGGTTTCGGGAAATGCAGAGTTCGCCAGCCTGTTCGAGAAATACAGTGTGCTGTCGAAGCGCGAGTTGCACGCCCGCAACGACATCTACACAGAGCGCTACTGCAAGGACGTCAACACCGAAGCACTGTTGTGCCACGACATCGCCAAGTCGATGATCCTGCCGGCCGCATACCGCTACCAGGGCGAGTTGGCCTCCACGGCCGCGTCAATGAAGGCTGTGGGCAGGAACCCGGACACGTCGTCGCTCGACGCGGTGACGAACCTCGTCGGCCAGTTCGAGAAGGCCATCGGAGAGCTCGAGCAGGCGATCGAACATCACGCGGAAGGCAGCCTGCTGGATCACGCGCGGCACTACCGCGATACGATCGTCCCCGCCATGCTCGCGGTCCGCAAGGTCGCCGACCAGCTGGAAGTCATCATCGCCGACGACATCTGGCCGCTGCCGACCTACCAGGAGATGCTCTTCATCCGGTAGAAGCCCGGACAGGAGTTCCAAATCAGGCCCGGTGTTCAGTCGGGCCTTTTCTTTTTTTGCGGCGCTGCGCCGCAAAAAAAGATACATATTTGTAGCATGAGTCTCAGGTGTGCCTTGGTCCAGTTGGACACCGTGGTCGGCGCGCTCACGCCGAATGCGGAGAAGATCGCGCGGCTGGCCCGCGAGGCCCGCGCGGACGGGGCCAACGTCATCGTATTTCCCGAGCTCGCGTTGTCGGGCTACCCGCCGGAAGATCTCGTCCTGAAGCGGCATTTTGTTGATGACTGCCGGAAGGCCCTCGACCGGCTGGCCGGGGAACTGCCGGAGGATACGCTCACCATCGTGGGAGCGCCGTGGTCGGACGGCGGCCCGGCCTTCAATACCGCCGTCGTGTTCAAGGGCCGCGAGCGGGCGTTCGTCTACAGGAAGATGCTCCTGCCAAACTACGGCGTCTTCGACGAACAGCGCGTGTTCGCGCCGGGCTCCGAGCCGGGCATTGTGGAATTCCAAGGCGTCAAGATCGGGCTGCACATCTGCGAGGACTCGTGGTTCACCGATCGCGGATCCTGCGCGGCGATGCGCGGGGGCACAGTCGACGTCGTCATCAACATTTCCGCCTCGCCATACCATCGCGGGAAACTTTCGCAGCGCGAGGACATGCTGCGCCACGCAGCACAGTTCCTGAACTGTCCCCTGCTCTACTGCAACCTCGTCGGCGGACAGGACGAGCTCGTGTTCGACGGCGCAAGCATGGCACTGGACGCGGACGGCACCCTCATCAGCCGCGCGCGTCAGTTTGACGAGGAGACCC
This sequence comes from bacterium, assembly GCA_043802525.1. Classification (GTDB taxonomy): domain Bacteria; phylum Verrucomicrobiota; class Kiritimatiellia; order CAIVKH01; family CAIVKH01; genus JAZDKY01. The sequence goes on along the minus strand of JAZDKY010000101.1, from coordinate 6,436 downwards.
TGTATGTCCGTGTGAAGACGACCGGACGAGCGGGAGCTCGTCCCTCCGGGGATTTCCAAGGGTTGGAAATCTCAACCGAACAAAGTCCAACCCTTGAAACACGTGCTCCGGAAACTTCCAAGGATTGGAGAAATGACGTCGCGGCCGCGCTGGAGGATCCGGCGGAGGTCTACGGCGCGCTGCGGCTCGGGCTGCGGGACTACGTGGACAAGAACGGGTTCACGCACGTGCTGATCGGGCTCAGCGGCGGCATCGACTCGGCGCTGGTCGCGACGCTCGCAGTCGACGCGCTCGGGCCGGAGCGGGTCGTCGGCGTGACGATGCCGTCGCAGTTCACGTCCGGCGAAACACTGACCGACGCACAGGTCCTTGCGCACAACCTCGGCATCCAACTCCACACGGTCCCTATCCGCAAGATCCATGAATTGTACCTGCAGGAGCTGGCACACCTCTGGGCCGGGCGGTTCCCCGACGCGACCGAGGAAAACCTGCAGGCGCGCATCCGCGGCAATATCGTGATGGCGCTGTCAAACAAGTTTGGATGGCTCGTGCTGACAACCGGGAACAAGAGCGAGATGGCGACGGGCTATTGCACGCTGTACGGCGACATGGCCGGCGGATTCGCGGTGATCAAGGACGTGCCGAAGACGCTGGTGTGGGATCTCGCGCGGTGGAGAAATTCCCATGGTAGGCACGCGCCTATTCCGGTTTCGACGATCGAACGGCCGCCGACGGCGGAACTGAAGCCGGACCAGAAGGACACGGACTCGCTGCCGCCGTACGAGGTGCTCGACCGGATTCTCGAGCGGTACGTCGAGCGCGACCTGGGCGCGCAGCAGATCGTCGGCGACGGATTTGACGCGGCGACGGTCAAGCGGGTCATCCGCATGGTCGACCGCAACGAATACAAGCGGAGGCAGGGCGCGCCGGGCGTCAAGATCACGCCCAAGGCCTTCGGGCGCGACCGCCGGCTGCCGATCACGAACTTGTATGGAGAACGCGTAACGTGAAGAAGACAGCGTGGAGTGCGCAGGCTTGCCTGCGCCAGACAAGGCGGCGGCAAGCCGCCGCACTCCAAAGTGCAGGAGCGCTATGACACCGAGAGAAAACGCATCGCCAGAGCCCGCGGGCGCCGGCATGAACGAACTTCAACTGCTGTACCATATCAGCTGCATCCTCGACCAGAGCCTGGACATGCGGGAGATCGTCAGCCCGGTGCTGGAGTCGCTCGCCGATCACATGCACATGAACTACGGGACCCTGACGCTGCTGAACCGCAAGACGGGCGACATCCTGATCGAAGCGGCGCACGGGCTGTCGCCGCAGCAGGCGCGGCGCGGGCGCTACAAGCTGGGCGAAGGCGTGACGGGCAAGGTCATCCTGACGGGCGAGCCGATGGTGATCCCGCAGAAGAGCGAGTCGCCGCTGATCGTCGACAAGACGCGCCGCGGCAAGCAGGCGGACACATCCTTCATCTGTGTGCCGATCAAGGTCGGCAACGAAGTCGTGGGCGCGTTGAGCATCGAGCGTCCCTACGAACCCGAATCCGATTTGAATGACGACGTCCGTTTGCTGACGATCATTTCATCGCTCATCGCCCAAGCCGTGAAACTGCGCCGTGTCGCGCAGGAGGAGCGCGAGAAGCTGCAGGAGGAGAACGAGCGCTTGCGGCAGGAACTGCGCGAGCGGTTCCGACCGTCGAACATCATCGGCAACTCGCACGAGATGCAGGGCGTGTACGACCAGATCGCGCAGGTGTCGAAGAGCGGGACGACGGTACTGATCCTCGGCGAGACCGGCACGGGCAAGGAGCTGGTTGCGCACGCGATCCACTACAACAGCGACCGCGCGGACAAGCCGTTCGTGAAGGCGCACTGCGCGGCGCTGCCGGAGAACCTGATCGAGAGCGAACTGTTCGGCCACGTGAAAGGCGCGTTCACGGGGGCGCACGCGGACCGCAAGGGCCGTTTCGAACTGGCGCACAACGGTACGCTGTTCCTCGACGAGATAGGCGACGTACCGCCGTCGATCCAGATCAAGCTGCTGCGCGTGCTGCAGGAGCGCGAGTTCGAGCGTGTCGGCGGCATGCAGTCGATCAAAGTCAACGTGCGCCTCGTCGCCGCGACGAACCGGGACCTGCAGGAGATGGCCGCCCAGGGGAAGTTCCGCGAGGACCTTTATTACCGGCTCAACGTGTTCCCGATCTTTGTGCCGCCGCTGCGGAACCGGAAGGCCGATATCGTCCTGCTCGCCGACCATTTCCTCGAGAAATACGCGAAAGAGAGCCGCAAGGGCGTGCGTCGGCTGTCCAGCGCGGTCATCGACATGCTGATGAGCTACCACTGGCCCGGCAATGTGCGCGAACTGGAGAACTGCATCGAGCGCGCGGTACTCGTGGCGGAAGGCGACGTCATCCACCCGTACCACCTGCCGCCAACCCTGCAAACGGCCGAGGCGAGCGGGACCGCGTCTCGCGGGAGCCTGAAGGACCTGGTCGACACCTACGAGCGCGACATCATCGTCGACGCGTTGAAGTCCGCACGCGGAAACATGGCCGCCGCGGCGCGCGCGCTCGCCACAACGCAACGCATCTTCGGCTACAGGGTCCACCAGCACGAAATTGACCCCAAGAAGTACTCCACATAAATGTAACAACAGGTAACATGGCGTACAATACTGTCTCACTTTGCCATCTGTATTACTTTGTGCAATTTATTCTCTAGTTTGCAATTTGCTGCGCATCAATAAGTTGCGATCCCACCACCATCAATGCCGTCTGCGTTGGCATAGCCATTGCTAACCGTCTCCGTCAGCTGATGCCTGACTTTCGTTGTCACGCGTACAGTTGAAACAATAACAAACAGGAGACGGAACATGAACAGGTGGAGGAAGTGGTTATCGCTGGCGTTGGCGTCGGTCATGACGATTTCGCTGGCGGCGGGGGCCTTCGCGCAGGATACGGCGGCTCCGACGGAGGCGGCGATGTTGGAAGCCGCCGTGCAGGACGACGCTGGCGCCGGGGCGGTGACGTCGAACGTGAAGAGCGAGCACAGCGGTGTGGACATCGCGTGGACGATCGTTTGCGCGTTTCTCGTGTTCTTCATGCAGGCTGGTTTTTCCCTGGTGGAAGCCGGTCTCACGCGGGCCAAGAACGCGGTCAATATCATCATGAAGAACCTGATGGACTTCTCGCTGGGGTCGCTGGCGTTCTTTATGCTCGGGTTCGGGTTGATGTTCGGGCATGGGAACCTCTTCGGCACGGATCTCTTCTTCCTGAAGGGCGTCTCGGGGAACGACTGGGGCTTCACGTTCTTCATCTTCCAGCTGGTGTTCGCGGGAACGGCGGCGACGATCGTGTCGGGCGCGATGGCGGAGCGGACGAAGTTCTCTTCGTATCTCATCTACAGCTTCCTCGTCAGCCTGCTCATCTACCCGATCTTCGGGCACTGGGCCTGGGGCAGCCTGCTGGACGGGACCTCATGGCTCGGAAACCTGAAGACCGGCGCCTTTGTCGATTTTGCCGGCTCCACGGTGGTCCACTCGATCGGCGGCTGGCTGGCCCTGGCGGGCGCGATCGTGCTTGGCCCGCGCATCGGCAAGTACGGTCCGGACGGCAAGCCTCGCGCGCTTCTCGGCCACAACCTCATCTTTGCGGCCCTGGGCGTCTTCATCCTGTGGTTCGGCTGGTTTGGGTTCAACCCCGGCAGCACGAACGTGGCGGACGGATCCGTCGGCCGCATCGCGGTGACGACCAACCTGGCGGCGGCGCTCGGCGCGATCGGCGCGCTGGTCACGTCCAAGATTGTCTTCAAGAAGTGGGAGGCCACGATGACCATGAACGGCGCGCTCGCTGGCCTGGTCGCGATTACGGCGCCGTGCTACACGGTGACGCCAGTGGGTGCCTGCCTGATCGGGCTGCTCGCGGGCATAATCGTGGTGTTCAGCGTCCTGTTCTTCGACCGCGTGTTGAAGGTGGACGATCCGGTCGGTGCCATCAGCGTCCACGGCGTCTGCGGCGCGTTCGGCACGCTTTCCGCCGGCCTGTTCGGGGCGGAACAGGTGCTGGGCATCGGCGATGCAAACACGGGCCTCTTTTACGGGGGCGGGTTCAACCAGTGCATCAGCCAGTTGACCGGCATCGGCACGGCCTTTGCCTGGGCGTTCGGCCTGGGCATGGTCATGTTCCTGGGCATCACGTACACGATCGGCCTGCGCGTAACCGAAGAGGAAGAGCTGCGCGGCCTGGATATTGATGAGCACGGCAACGAGGCGTACAACGGTTTCCAGATCTTCAATAATCAATAAAGAAGCAGACCGGGGAGAAATCACATGAAACTGATCACAGCATACATTCAGCCCGAAAAGCTGAACTCCGTGAAGCAGGCGCTTTACGAGAGGGAGATATTCAAGATGTCCGTCACCAACGCGCTGGGGTGCGGGCAGCAAAAGGGCTATCACGAGCAGTACCGCGGCGTGGATGTCGAGGTGAACCTGCTCAAGAAGGTGCGACTCGAGATCGCCGTGAACGACGATTTCGTCATGCCTACGATCGACGCCATCGTCAAGGGCGCCCGGTCGGGAAACATCGGCGACGGCAAGATATTCGTCACCAACCTCGAGGAATGCATCCGCATCCGCACCGGGGAGAAAGGCAAGGACGCCATCGGCTGATAACGGCAGAACCCTGACGCAACAAGACGAAGCGAAGTGCCGTCTACCCTTGACGGCACTTCGTTTTTTACTACCTTAGGACACCTTTATGGAATTTGTTCAGATCGTGTGAGGCGGCAACCCGCCGGCCGAGCGGCAGGGTGAGGAAAGAGCAACGTAAACGAAGGAGGGGAGCAGAGGAATGAAGAATGCAATGACGAATATCGGTGTAGCATTTGCCGTGGCGGCGATTCTCGCGGCGACCCCCGTGGTGAGCGCGGCCGAGGATGCGGCGGATGCCGCGCCGTTGTCAGCGTCACTCGACCTGCCGATCCTTTCGGCGTACGTGTGGCGCGGCCAGGTCCTGAACGATGAGGCGGTTATCCAGCCATCGTTCACGGTCAGCAAGGGCGGTTTCTCGTTGAATTACTGGGAAAGCTTCAACCTCACGGACGCCGTGACCGGTGATGCGTACGAGTTCTCCGAGCACGACATCGCGCTGTCGTATTCGGCCCTGTGCCCGCTCACCGGCGCGAACCTGACGCTGGGTGTCGTGAACTACGACTTCCCGAACCAGTCAATCCCCGTGGGCGATGTACACGAAGGGCACAGTTCGCTGGTCAATGATACACGCGAGGCCTATTTCGTGGCGACGTTCGAAAAATGCCCGGTCACGCCTTCGTTGTATGTCTATTACGACTTCAAGGAAGCCGACAGCTTCTACCTCACGTTGGGCTTCAGCCACACGTTCACGCTGAATGACGAGGTCGGCCTGGGCATGGCCTTCTCGAGCGGCTGGGCGGACAAGCGCTACAACGAGTTCTACTTTGACGTCAACGACAGTACGTTCGAGGACGGTAACGTGACACTGAGCCTTCCGATCAAGGCCGGCGATTCCCTGTTGATTACGCCTGCCGTGCAGTACACCTGGCTGTGGGATTCGGACCTCAAGGACGCGGCCGACGTGCAGTACAAGGACAAGGATCAGGTCGTCGCCAGCCTGAAGGCTGTCTACACGTTCTGATCGCGCGACCAGCGCGTAGCGAAAACGCCCCGGTATTTTCCGGGGCGTTTTCTTTTTTGGAAAACAGTGAATCTCCTGATCTGTTCCAGACCGGGATGATCTCAAAGCGTTCCGCCGAGAAATTTCTCCTCTCCTGGGCATGCTTGGCGCGATTTGTGGCTGCCCCTCTCCGCCCGCATGTGCAATCCAGATTGACGATCGTCAGTCCGGATTACACATAGGCCAACTGAAGTCCCTCCGCTTTTCGTGCGGGTACCTGGGCAAGGATAATGAGAATGAGGTGAGCTCTGTTGGTGGGCTGAGCCTGTGGGGAGGGGAGCGACTGAAATGGCTGTTAAGAGGAAGAACTTGCGCAAACGGTCCAGCGCTGCATCGAAGGAAAGCCGCTTACGAGGCGTAGACGAGTTTATCCGCGAGATCCAAGGTCCTGCCGATGGAACCCGCGCGGTCGCGAACGACCTGGGCGGCCCGGGCCCCGATCGACTGTGACCAAAACCTTCCGTCCTGACCGCGTATTTTACTTTTAAAAGGGGGTGTCCACTTGACGCAAGTAGAGCTTCAGGACCCCCTACATGTTGTGGTTTCTCTCAATAATGTCCTTGTATGGTAGCGGATGTGTCATAACAATGAAAGGGTTTCACGCGCCCGCGCGCGATGAAACCCTGTGTTGAACTAAGCTGGCGGGGTTGAGGATGCACGCGGGCTCAGGCCCTATGGATTTTGCAGGCCGCACGGGGGACCACTCCGAGCGGCCTGTGCGTT
>JAZDKY010000100.1:0-2127 GCA_043802525.1 bacterium | reverse complement strand
TAGCAAATCCAGCCGTCACAGGTCGTGCAGTCGCTCACGGTTCACCAGTCAATGGGTTTGCTGCTGCACCAGAAGCCCGCGTTTTCGGGGCGGTAGATTACATCCGACCTTCGCCAGCGGACCTTCCCAGCCATAGCCAGGGCGAGCGTGATGCGCCAAGCGTCGTACTCGGAATTGATTAGCGACGCCCCACGCTCGCGCATGAGCCATTCGGCAAGTTCTATGCAGGCGAAGCCCTCTGTCTCCCCCCACTTCCGCGACCTCCCCGGACGCAGGATGCCCAAGATATAGGACCAGTCAAACCGCTCGCCCAACTGTTTGTAGGCGTCCTCTGTCACGTCCGGTAGGTCGGGGCAGTCCATGAACAGTTCGCGGACGGGGTTATCGTAGCGTGGTGGGCGGATGGCGACGCCCGACTTGATGACCTTCCCGTCGAGATCCACGCCGGGCACGATATTCGCGCCGAGCAACCGGCACTTGGCCGGGTCGGGGTCGTCGGGCATGACAATATCGACGTGGGCAAGCCACCAGTTCGTCGCGGCACGGATGCCGCAGGACGAAGGTTCGTTGGTCGCTGAGCCGCGTAGTCGGGTTACGCTCATTCTTTCACCCGTTTGGCCTGTTTCAGCCGCCGTTGAAAAGCGGGTTTCCCGTGAAATTCATTTATGCCGCGTCCGAAAAAGATGTACGCCCTACCGTCAAAGATTTGCATTTCGCCGGAAGTTCTTGCCCCGCCGACGCTTACGCCCGGAAAATAGCCGCCAGCGCCGGACGATGATGGTTATCGTGATGTCACCGATGCGGCACATGGCAGTCCTTAAGGATTACTGAACCACTGCCTTCTTCTCCAGGTGCCGCGTGTAGAGGAACCGTCCATAGACCGTCAGCCCAACGACGAGCACGATGGTCTTGACCCACGGAATCAGGATATTGGCCAAGCCCACCAGAATCAGGGCGACGCCGATGAGACAGTGCCGCAGGACGCCCCGGAAGGTGCCGAGACCGAGATAGACCTGCCCGGCATGAACTCCGATGATGATACAGCCGATGGCGATCTCGATGCCGCCTATCCAGTCCAGCAGGTGCTCCCACCACGCGCGGGCGCGGGCGACGCGACCGGGCGGCGAGGTAGGATTTACCACTGGTGTAGTAGGATTTACTGCGGGACTTGGCGCGGACTCAACCCTCGGCGGCGGCTGAACGTAGGCGGCGGCCTCAGCAAAAACCTTGAGCGCGATGGCTGCCCTACCCAAGAGCCTCCCCATAGGCGTATTGTCCGCCTCGTGTTCCATGCGCTCGGCCAGCGCCTTGAGCGCGGGCGGGACCGGCGCGGGGATGTACTGGGTGACGACGATGGGCGGAGATTGCGGCAACTGCGGCAACTGAGACGGGGCGGGGCTGCTGAAACAGCCCCAGCACATAACTATGAGCGCGCACATAACTACTGCGGTCCTCCGCATGACATTCCTCCGGTCAAGGGGTTTTAGTAACGACCTGTGGCACTTCACGATGAATCTGCCGGTCATTGGCGTGGCCCCAGAGCAGTCCCGCGATGAACAGCAACGCCCCGCCGAGGCCGCCGACGGCCCACAAAGCGTACTTACCCCGTCCCTTCGCCTGACCGATGCCGCGCTCGACGGCGTCATGGGTTTCGGCACAGTCGCGGGGCTTCACGAAAAGCCCGCGTTCGCAGGCGCGGGTCAGAACAACCTCGGCCATTTCCTGCATCAGCGCTTTCTGGTCCTCGTTGAACGTCACGATTGGTTCCTTTCCTCACTCGTTGAAGTCCGGCCCCATTGCCGGCGGATGCCTGCGGAGGTCAGGTTGAGGCCGACGCTGGGGCCGGGTTAGACCGCGAATTTCGTCCGGAATCTGCTTGACTACGCCCCGTTGCGGGGTACATTACTTATAGGCGTCAAGGATTCTTGCGGATTTTCCCCTTGACTTGCGGCGGAACATGGGCGATACTTACCTACGAGACAGTTGCGTGCCATTGCTGACGGCAGAGGGCCAAACGTTCCGGAGGATACGGAGGCGGTGGCCCTTTGCTTTTAAGACCGGAGAGGTGGCCGAGCGGTCTAAGGCAACTGCCTCAAAAGCAGTCATGCTTGGCACGCATCGCGGGTT
>JAZDKY010000099.1:0-5067 GCA_043802525.1 bacterium | reverse complement strand
TCCGCCATCCAGACCTTCGCGCCGTCCCACAGGTTCTTCACAGGACTCGACGCTGCCAGCCACAAGGTCAGATCGAACCGCTATTCATTAACGTCTGTTCACCTAGCGCTGTGAGTTCGGCCCTGATCGTTTGTTGCCAGCTTGCCGGAAACTTCGCGAACAGTGTGCGGGCGACATCCATCTCGCCTGTTGCCCGTAACGATTTGAGAATACCAACTGCCTGAGCCCGGTCCTTGGGCGCCTTTTCCGGATTCTTGCGCCGGCCCGCGATCAGAAGCTTGTGCAGGGCGAAATGTGCGGGATGGGGAACTTTGACGCTGATGCCTTCGAGCTTCATCGCGATCGTATTTTCCGCAAGCACATCCATGAACCGCAACGGATGGGCGTTGATTCCGAGGTCCGGCACGGGATAAGGCTCCTGCCTCTCCCTGCCGCGCGACGGCGCGAGGAATTCGAGAATGAGATCCGGATGAAACAATTGGATGAAGCCTTCGCTGCCCTTATGGTCGACCACGAAACCGAGGTCCTTCAACAGCTCGGGAAGGTCTATCTTGCGGGGAAACTTCGGAGGGATGGGCACAAGGAATTCAATGTCCCTTGTTCGCAACGCAGGCACGTGGCTGTTCTCGCTGAAATACTCCTGATAAAGGAGGGTGCACCAGCTCCCCACGAGAACGAGCCGGTCCAAAACACCTTCATGCTTCAGCCTGCGCAGCAGCTCAAGGCATAGATCATATTTCTTCTTTTCCACGCAAGACACCTTCCAGATAGCGAATTTGCTTCTTCAATTGAGACAAGGCCTGACGGTATTTGGCTCGCAGGGCCTTCGCCTCGCGGAACGCGCGGAGCTGCTTATCGGGCACCGATTTCCCTTTGTAAACGGATTTGAACAGTCCCTTCTCGCGGTACACCAGGTAAAAGTAGTCGTGCCCCTTGATCTTGCGCTTTACGAGACTTCCCCGCGGAAGGCGGGACAGCTCCCGCTCGTAGAGCTTCTTCATCCGCCGGGAATTCTGCAGCTCTTCCCGCAATATGCTCTTGATGACCATGGCGACAGCTCAGTTACTATACAAACTATAGACCACACGTGGTTGTATAGTAAAGCTCAGTTACTATACACAGCTTCGCAAAGCCATCATTGTATAGTAACCTGGAAGACTTGCAGCGGCGCCACGATTGCTTACCGCTTTTTTGCCCGCAAACAAGTCACTCCCATGCATCGTCCAAGCGATCCATCTTGACGCAAGCTGCTGGGAATCAAAGCGAGTCGTGGTCCCACCCGGCCGTCAGCCGAGGGCAGCAGGGGCAGCCCTGAAAAGAACGAACTACGCATCATCCGCTTCCCCATTCACGCTGGAAGGTGGCCGCATGGCGGGCACTTATTTCTTTCGTGCCGGCTGACTCCATATTTGATCCGGAGGTTCGATCGGTTGTAGCCGCGCCACGCTTGCCCGCCGTGGCGGGAAGGGGCGCGCCGTAGGCAGCCACATGCTGCGTCGCCCTTGCGCCTTCGCGCAAGGCTACAACTGACGCTGTAGCCGCGCCACAGAGGGGCGCGCCCTCCCTCAACCCTCGTCGCCCTACGTGCGACGGCTACAACGAAAGCGCCAAATCAGGACACGTCCCAAACGCCTCGACGGAATGGGCCAGCTACAGTATCTGTGACCATGCATTGCATGGCTCCATCATGGAGGCAACGAGGCGCTCCGCGCCTCATAGGAGGATGTTCGTGAAGGTATCGTGTCTGCCCATCCTGACGGCATTTGCACTATTGACCGTTTTTTGCAGCGCGGAGGATCGGATGTCGACGCCGGAGATCGAGAGCCGCATAGACGGCCTGTTGAAGCAAATGTCGCTGGCCGAGAAGGTCTCCTTGTGCCACGCCAATTCGAAGTTCCACACGGCAGGAATCAAACGGCTGGGAATCCCCGGGCTGGCAATGTCCGATGGCCCGCACGGCGTGCGGCGCGAAAACGCGCCGGACTCCTGGGCGCCCGCGGGCTGGAAGGATGATTACGTAACCTATCTCCCGACCGGCTCCGCCCTGGCCTCCACTTGGAATCCGGCATTGGGGCGCCGCTTCGGCGATACGCTGGGCGCGGAGGCGCGGCATCGCGGCAAGGACATCATCCTGGGGCCCGGGATCAACATCGTTCGTACTCCCGTCTGCGGCCGCAATTTCGAGTATTTCGGCGAGGACCCGTATCTCGTCGGAAGGATGGCGGCCGAGGTGGTGCGCGGCATTCAGGTCAACGACGTGGCGGCGTGTGTGAAGCACTACGCGCTGAACAACCAGGAATGGAACCGCAGTTGGGTCAACGCCGTGGTCGATGAACGTACCTTGCGCGAAATCTATCTCCCGGCGTTCGAGGAAACCGTCCGCGCGGGCGCCTTCACGTTCATGGGCGCGTACAACCGGTTCCGGGGTCAATGGTGCTGCGAGAACAAGCACCTCGTAAATGACATCCTCAAGGGGGAATGGGGGTTCGACGGCGTGTATCTCTCGGACTGGGGCGGCGTGCACAGCACCCGCGATTCCGCCATGAACGGACTGGATATCGAGATGGGCACGTCGGACGACTACAACAGCTACTTCTTCGCGAACCCTCTGCAAACGGCGGTTGAACAAGGAGAGATTCCGGAAAGCGTCGTCGACGACAAGGCACGACGTATCCTCCGCGTCATGGCACGGACCGGCATGCTCGACCCGGCGACCCGCAAGTCCGGCTCGCGCAACACCGCCGCCCATCAGCAGACGGTCCGCGATATCGCGGCCGAGGCCATGGTGCTGCTGAAGAACGATGGCGTCCTGCCACTGGATATCAACAAGACACTGAAACTCGCGGTGATCGGCGAGAATGCCGACATGCAACACGCGGAGATGGGCGGCAGTTCAGAGGTCAAGGCGCTGTACGAGATCACGCCGCTCGAAGGCCTGAAACGGAAGGCCGGGCGGATGGTCGAGATCACCTATGTGCAGGGATATAAGGACACGGGCGACGCCGCGGCCTTCGAATCGATCAAGGATTCCTACCTCCAGACCTTCGACCCCGCGTCCGGCATCCGGAGCTGGAAGGGCGAGTATTTCAACGACCGGGATCTGCGCGGTGCGCCGGTCGCGGTCCGCTATGACAAGGATTTGGATTTCACCTGGCACGAGCAGGCCCCTGCCCCGGGCGTGCGCGTGGATAATTTCTCCGCGCGATGGACGGCAGACATCAGGCCGACCGCCAGCGGGTCGCACCATCTTGCCGTCACGAGCGACGACGGGTCGCGACTGAAGATCAACGGCAAGGTGGTGATCGACCACTGGGGCGATCACGGCGAGGAGCAGAAGGACGCCAAGATCGAGTTGATCGCGGGCCAGACGTATCACTTCGAAGTGGAGTACTACGACGCCGGCGGCGGCGCCATGGTCAAGCTGGGATGGGTTACTCCGGACGCCCGCCGGATGAACCCCGAAGTCGAGTTTGCCGAGGCGCTGAAGGCCGCGCGCACGGCCGATGCAGTGCTGGTGTTCGGCGGGCAGAACCATCGGTACGACGTGGAGGGTGTCGACCGGCGCGACATCCGGTTGCACGGACGGCAAAACGAACTGATCGAAGCGCTCGCGGCGGTCAATCCGCGCACCGCTGTGTTTCTCGTGTGCGGCAGTGCGGTCGAGATGCCGTGGATCGACAAGGCGCCCTGCGTCGTCCAGGCATGGTACGCCGGCATGGAAGGTGGAAACGCGGTGGCCGATATCGTGTTCGGCGACGTCAACCCATCCGGCAAACTGCCGATCACCTTCCCCAAGCGGCTCGAGGACTGCCCCGCGCACGCAATCGGGCAGTACAACGACCAGGATTGCGAGTACCGGGAGGGCCTGCTGGTTGGTTACCGCTACTACGACACGCGGAACGTGGAGCCCCTCTTCCCGTTTGGGCACGGTCTGTCCTACACGGAGTTCACCTACAGCAACCTGAAGGTGGACCCGGCAACCCTCAACGTTCGCGTCGACATCAAGAACACCGGCAAACGCAAAGGCAAAGAAGTCGTGCAACTCTATGTTCACGACGTCGAGTCCCGGCTGCCCCGTCCGACGAAAGAGCTGAAGCGATTCGAGAAGGTGGACCTGGCGCCGGGCGAAACGAAACAAGTCACGTTCCGCTTGGACGAACGCGCCCTCGCGTTCTACGACGCTGAAGCGAAACGCTGGACAGCCGAGCCCGGGCAGTTCGATATCCTGATCGGCAGTTCATCGCGCGACATCCGGCTCCAAACCCGGTTTGCCTATGCCAAATCCGCGGGCCGCTGATCGCCCGGCTTCACCGTCTGCGCCCGTGGTTTTTGCTCGAGACCGAGTCGGGTGCGCAGTATGCGTGCACGCTCGACTTCTTGGCTCAGGCGGTCTTTTCGTGGAGGCGCTCGGAGATCCAGACCTTGATGATCGATTGGCGAGTCACTCCAAGTCGTCCCGCTTCTTTGTCGAGCGAGTCGACCATCCATGAGGGAAAATCCACATTGACGCGCCTGGGCGATTGGTTGATGCGCCGGGCTCGTGAGAGATCAAGGAACTGTGTGATGTCCTCGCCGGCGTCAAAACGCCTGTCAAATTCCTTGGCTTTCATAGAGTTCCTTTTCTCCTTTCCGTGCTGATCTCACCGAAATGATGCGCGTGCGCTCGTTTCTGCATGTGACAACCGCCGTCCAGTATTTCTCGCCCATGCGGCCAATTACGACGCTCCTGTGTTCATCCTTCGTTTTGGCAGGCATGTCCAGGGCGTCCGGGTCATGCCAGAGGTCCTGTGCTTCAACAAAATCAATGCCATGCTTTTTCCTGTTTGATTCACTCTTTCGGGCGTCAAACTCAAATTCCATAGTGGTATAGATATTATACCTTTTGTGGTGACCTTGTCAATTGTGCCAAGAGGTCGAACCGGATTATGGGTGCACGACAAAATTCTTCACGTTGGAATTCGGCCTCATGCTGCGCGGAGCGCAGATGTCTGACACGCGGCCAGTTGGTCGAGGCGGTGCTTCCAAAAAGCTTCATCGCGTTGACTGGCGTTGATGCAGCGTAGCGCA
>JAZDKY010000098.1:0-44374 GCA_043802525.1 bacterium | reverse complement strand
GCGCGTGGCTGCTGTCCTGCGCATGGCCGCGCTTTCCCTGAAGAACTCACCCACCGCGCTGGGTGCCGCCTTTCGGCGGATTGCCCGGCACAAAGGTGTGGCCGTCGCCGTCTTTGCCATCGCCCGCAAACTGGCCATCCTCATCTATCGCATGCTCCGCTACGGCCAGGCGTATGTCGACGAAGGCCTCGATGCGTACGAAGCGCGCTTTGAGCAACGCCGACTGCGTTCGCTCAAAGACGCCGCGCGATCACTGGGATTTGACCTCGTTCCCGCCGCCGCGGGTTGAATTTCAGGTTAGTTCGGCCCCCGGCCGCGGCCGGATCGTTCAAGTGAGAAACATCAAGCCTGGCTTGAAGTTTCAGGCTAGAGGATCGGCATCCCGTCGTGGCACTCGTTGCAGCGCTCGTCCTTCCACTCTTCGCCCACGTCTTCAGGATGCTCGAACTCAACGCCGCCGGTGGACACCGTGTCGATCTTTGTGCCCTTACCCTGTGCGATGATGGTGTGGCAGATGTTGCAGTCCTTGCGGATCACCTTGCCGTCTTCGCTCACGTGTTGTCCGTCGTGGCAGCGGAAACAGCCCGGCGAGATCATGTGTCCGATGTGGTCCGGGTATTGCCTCCAGTTGACCTTCATTTCCGGGAAGAAGTTCTCGCTGTAGATCCGTTGAATCTGGGTGATGGCCTTGTCAACGCGCGGGTCGGCATCCGGGAACTCCTTGCGAAGCGACGCTTCGATGGTCGCGACGGCTTGCGTCTGGGTCTCGTATTTCCCGTCGAGCAGCGTGACGCCCAGCGACTTGATGGAGGGGAGGCTCGCGTCGATCAGCCCCGCGCGCATGGACTCGTTCATGGAGCGCTCGGGTGAATGATACTGGTGGCTCGGGCGGTTGTGGCAGTCGATGCAGTCCATCGTGCGCACCTCCGCCTTCGCCAGTTCCTCGGGCTTGGAAAGTCTTTCCACATCGGTCGTGAACTTCTTGTCGGTGGTCCGGTAGACGGTCACCTTGCCGTCCTTGCCGGTCTGGCGGACCCACGGTATATCGGCACGCTTCTTATCGGTCGCCACATACTCGATGCGGTTGTCGACCGCCATGTGCCAGTGGATGCCCTGTCCGCGTCCGTGGCGCGAATCGCCGCCGCCGACGTTGACCAGCATGCTGATCGTCCAGGGATTATTGCCCTCCTCCGCGGCGCGGTAGTAGGTGCGCGTCATCAGCACCGAGCCGAAAAATTTCTCCGGCCAGTGGCACATGTAGCACGTCTCCTTCGCCGGCCTCAGGTTGTGGATCGGCGTCTCAATGGGCCGCGGGAACAGGTCGAGCGTCGTGTTCCAAACCTGCTTCAAGCCGTTGACCTTGGACTTCACAAACCAGCCGGCGCCGGGCCCGATATGGCACGTCGTGCACTGTACGTTCGCGTGTGGGGAGGAAAGGAAGGCGGTGCGCTCGGGCTCCATGACCGTGTGACAGGTCGTTCCGCAGAAGGACACGGATTCGGTGAAGTGGTACGCGCGGTAGGTCCCCACCGCGCTGACGACCATCAGCATCAGGCCGCCGCCGATCGAGAAGACCAGTGTCCTGAAGTGGTGGCGATTGTTGAGGTCGATGACCGGGAAGGGCTCTTCGATCACGCCGCGGGCGTGGAGCCGCCGGCGCATTAGAATGGCGCCCACGGTTGTCGTGAGCAGCCCCGTCAGCGCCACCGCCGGCGCGACCATGAACGTCATGATGCCCAAGTACGGGTTTTCGCCTCCGCCAATGTAGTCGTACGCGAGCAGGAACAAGGCGCTCACGAGCCCGCTCAGGCCGATCGCGAGACCGACGAGGCTCGTGCGGTTCAACAAATAGTGTCTTGGTCTTCTGGGACGTTCAGGTGCGTTCATTTCGTCTCCGCTATCAAAAGTTCGAGCAGGTTACATGCCTGCGGACACACATCACAGCACTATGATGCAACCGTTCCCGCATGAAGCCCGCGTCGTCTACCTGCCGAAGAACTCCTTCGCCGCCCGGTCCCACTGGTCGTCGTTCAGGCGCTCCAGCGCACCGATACACAGGGCATTGTCCGGGACATTCCCGGAAAGCTCCGCCTTGGCCGTGTCATGCATGAAGGCGATGAACCGGCCAATGTCCTCCTGGAACAACGCCACGGCCGACTTGCCGATCTTGAGCGCCGGGATCTCGGCATCCAGGCTTTCCCCGTCGATCATGCAGATCCAGTGGCTGTGGTAGGGCGTCACGTCCAGGTCGTCGGTCGTTTTGTTCAGGCCTTGGTTGACCTTCATCACGCGGCCGCTGATGGGGGCGAGGAACTGGATCCGTCGGGCGCCCTGGCGAACCGCGAACAGGGGCTGCCCTGCCCGCACCGTCATGCCCACGTTCGGGTATTCAAGGGCATCCACGCGGCCGATGAGCTTCTTCGCGAAATCGTCCATGCCCACCTTGACCGAGCCGTCCTGCGACAAGCTGGCCCAGCAATGGCCTTTGGAAATCAACACCCCGCCGGGGATGGAAAACTCGCCGGCGCGGATGTCGTCGGGCTCCGCCCTGTGCGTGATGTGGATATTCGGTTTCAGTTGCCTTTCGATCTGGTCCTTCCGCTTGATCAACGCCTTCATTACAAACGTACGCAGTTCCCCTTCGGTGAAGGGTTTCTGCACGTAGTCCATCGCGCCAACCTTCATGCACTCCACCGCCGTCTCGACGGTCGCGTATCCCGTGATGATGATAACGTCGATGTCCGGGCGCATGTGCTTGACGGACTTGACCACCTCGACGCCGTCCATGGCCGGCATCCGCAGGTCCGTGAAAACAAAATCGTAGTGGTGCGTCTGGATGAGCCCCAGCGCCTCCTGCCCCGTCTGCACGGTATCGACCGAGTAGCCGTCCAGCACCAGGATCTTCCGGAAGCTGTCCAGGATGATGTCCTCGTCGTCGACGCAGAGGATCCGCGCCGCGGGATCACGGACCTCGACGCGTTTCAGCGTCTTCGCCTCGCGCGTGAAATCGAGTTTCAGATTCACGGCGAGCGCTTCCTCCCGTTCGCGGCGGCGCCGCTGATCGCGGATTCGGTGGATGATCGTGCGCGTTACCAGGTCAACAACCAGGCAGATGAGGGCGAAGATGATAAGCAGGCCTATGGTCATGGTGGTTCTCCTTGTCGATGCTCGTTCTGCCGGTCTGGCGCCTCCACCTGGGAGGTCAGACGCCGGAGGCTGTATTCCAAATCGGACGGCAGAACCCTGTAGAGCCAACCGGCCTCGTACGGATCCTTTTCGATCATGGCGGGATTAGCCGCCACTTCGGCGTGGGCCTTGATGACCTGCCCGCTCACCGGGCACATGACGCCATGCGCGAGGCCGTCGGCCGATACCATCGTTGCGCAGCCGGTTCCCTGGACCAGTTCGGTTCCCTCGGGAAAGAGCTCGACGCTTCGCAGGCCCTTCATCGTCTTGACGAAGAGATCGTTGACGCCGATGAGCACCGTGCCTTCCGGCTCCGTTACCGCCCAACTTACGTACCCGAGTCGATGGAAACGCGGGGGACAAGGCCTCGCGTCCGGCGGCGCTGCCGCGCCTGCCGTCTGGAGGGCTCCGTAGTTCAGGCCGCGGCGAACGACGGCCATCAGCTCGTCCGCCGTGAACGGCTTGGCAAGATAGTCGATCGCCCCGCATTGGAGGGAGCGGACCGCGTTTTCGACGGTGGAATAGCCTGTAGTCATGACGACGGGCGCGCGGTGTCCCCGCCGGCCGGCTTCCGCAAGGAACTGGAAACCGTCCAGGTCCTCCAGCATGATGTCGCAGAAGATCAGCCGATAAACGTGTTTTTCGAGCCGCTCCAGGCCGGCCCCGCCGTCGGTTGCCGTGTCAACGGACAGGCCTTCGCTGCTGCAAATCCGTTCGACGCCCTGCAGCACGACCGGCTCGTCGTCGATCACGAGGATGTCACGCGCGGTTTTCATGGTTTCACGGGTATCCTGACGGTGAACGTGCTGCCTTTGCTCACTTCGCTCTCCACGCTGATCGAGCCGTTGTGGCTGTCGACGATACCCCATGCCACGGCAAGCCCGAGGCCGGTGCCCTTGGCGCCCTTCGTGGAGTAGAACGGCTCGTAGAGCTTCGGAATTTCCGCGGCGGGAATGCCGCATCCCGTGTCGCGGACCCGGATCTCGATGTAGGCCCTGTTGCCGGATGCATCGACGTCCGCCCAGCGCTGCCAGCCACACCCCTTCCGCGTGCAGGTTTCAACGAGGCCTTTCGGTGGCGCTTCGAACGTGAGAACCGCGGCGCCGCACTGGGGGCAGGCCCGGCCTTCGATGACCAGGGAGACCGAGCACTCGGGGCAGACGAACTGAACTTTTTTCTGGTCATCGAACGTGACCCCATGGCGGTGCGCGGCTTTCCCGTACATGGGATCGATGTGGACAAAACCTTCCTGGCCGTCGCAGCGCGCCTTGATCCGGATCGATGGTTTGCCGTCGAACCGTACCTCGTTGTCGATCAGGTTGTGCCGTTTTGTGCAGACCGCCTGCTTGATCTGCATGACGCCGACCGGGGAGAGGCTGATCGCCGAGGAGCGCAGCGTGATCGTGCCGCCTTTTGAGCCGATGGCATCCGCCGCGTTGACGATCAGGTTGACGAGCACCTGTTCCATCTGGTTCGCATCCACGACGGGGCGGGGGAGGTTCGAGCCCAGGTCCTTCTCGATGACGATGTGGTTCAGCGAAAGCTGGCGTTCCACGACCGAAACGGCGCTCGCGATCACCTCGTTCGTATCGGCTTCGCGCTTGGTGGGAACGGACTGCCGCGCGAAGTCGAGCAGGCTCTTCACGATGTCGCGGCAGCGGATCGTTTCACGGACAATGACCTTGAGGTCCTCCTGCTCATCTGCGGCGCGGGCTTTTTTGAGCAGCAGGCTGCTGTACGTGAGCACGCCGGTCAGGGGGTTGTTGATTTCGTGGGCCACGCCCGCGGCCAGCCGGCCGAGCGAAGCCAGTTTGTCGGACTGCACAAGTTGAAGCCTCGCGTCCGACAGTTTCCGCGTCATGTGGTTGAACGACTTCGCCAGCATCCCGAGTTCGTCCCGTCGCGTCTCGCCGATGGTCATCGTGAGATCGCCCCCTGCCACGTGCTGGGTCGCGGCAACGAGCTGCTCGACGGGAACGCTTACCCAGCGTCGCACAAAGATCCCGATGATGAGGCTCAGCGACAGGACGGCGCTGACGGCGAAAATGACAATCTCCATCCGACCGCGGTGCAGGTCCGCATCGACGGCGGCGAGCGGCATGATTACGTCAAAAACGCCGAGGACGGTCTGCGATTTCGGGTGTTCATGGCAGGCGGCAGTCCAGCACGATTCCTGGTTGTAAATGGGCGTAATGACGCCGAGCGCGCGGCTGCTGTCGTGCGGACGCTGGAATACGCGCGTGCGCTCCTGCATGTCGAGTCGTTGCAGCGGCGGCTCGACGGCATGGCAGCGAATGCAGCTTTCGGCGCTGGAGTTGACGGTCTTTCCGATCTCGTTGGTTTCGGTTGAATACGTGATCTGGCCCGCCTTGTTCATGATGCGGATTCGTTCGATGGTCACCTGGTCGCCCAATCGTCTGATCGTTTCGTGGATCCGGGCGGGCTCGTTGAGGAGCATGTCGTACTCGGTGCTCGACTTCACCGTCTGGCTGATCTGGATCGCGTGCCGCTCCACTTCAGCGAGGAGGCTGCTTCCGTGGGAGCGGATGTTCACATAGGCAAACACGCTGATGATCAGCAATACGGTGAGAACCACCGCCGTCGTCAGCTTGCGCCCTACGGTTTTCCGGATCACGAGGACGCTCCTTCCACCCCCGGCGGGACATCGATCCGCTTGCCCGGCAAGTCGGCGGGGTAGGATTTGTCTTCATGGCAGTCGGAGCACGAGGGCGGCGCCGCAAACGTCGCGTCTTCATGGCAGTCCTCGCACGACGCTTCGACATGCTCCGCATCCAGCGCAAGTCCTGTCGTCCGGTGGTCGAAAGAAGCCGGCCAATCGTCGTGGCATGTCGCGCAGGCGGCTTCCAATTTTCCGGACGCGCGCTTGTCCTTGTGGCACTTCTCGCAGGCCACGTCGCGGTGGAACCTGTACAGCACGAGGCTTCTTTCATTGCCGGCAGCCGGCGTTGCCCGGGCTGCCGGCGTGGCCGGCCCGTCCACATGGCACGAGGCGCACGGCGGGTCGGGATCCCACAAGGCGTGGCAGTTCATGCATTGCCGGTGGATCGCGCCGCGGAGGTCGGGCGTTTCCAGATCGGCGCGCATGCGCGAGGTAGAGTGGCACTCGTCGCACCGGCGCATGGGCCGGCCTTCCGTTGCCTCGTGGTGGCACTCGCTGCAGCCGCGACCCATCTCGGCCATCTGCGCGTGGACTTTGTGCGAGAACTCGACGCGGCCGTAGTGGCCGGTGCCTTCGCTCATCGTGATCCACTCGGGGCCCTCCGCGGCGGTGTGTGTGCCGCGCGGTTCGACGCGGGTGCAGGGCGACAGGTCGGCATGGTCGCGCGTCGGCCGGTCCGCCGTATGGCACGGCCTGCACGACGTCTCCGTCTGCGCGCCCGCGCGCAGCGCGAGTGCGCACATGACCGCGGCAGCCATCTGGCTTCTCTTCTTCATCTATCCACGCACCGTGTATTTGTCCCTCGGCGAAAGCGACCGGTCCGGCCGGCTGATCACCGGGAAAATCATGACGGCCGCGCGGTACAGCAGGACCAACATGCAGACGCATCCGGCGGTCACCGTCACCTCGCCCCACGAGGGCACGTAGCGCACAAACGCGTAGGGCGGCGTGTACGCGATGATGAAGTTATTGAAGCGACCGACGGCCACCCCAGCCACGACCAACATCGCGGCGGCAAACAGCAGCCTGGGAGACTTCAGTACCCGCGGCGATAGCAGCATCCGCAGCGGGAGGGCCACACCGAAAAGAACTTCAATCATGAACATGACGCTCGGCAGGTCCCAGGTGCCGAGGTAAACGAACGTCTTCCGTACGAACATGTCCCCGACCTTGAACGCAAGGTAGACGCCCAGCATCGGTGTCGTGAGCCAGCCCAGGCGCGACAGCACCGCCATCTCGGGCTTGGCGCCGAACGAGCGCGCCGCCAGCAGCGATTCGACGATGACCATCGGCAGGCCCACCGAGATGGCCGACAGCAGGAAGAGCAGCGGCAGGATCGGCGTCTGCCAGAGCGGGTGCATCTTGGGCCCCGCGATGATCATCAGCGTGCCCAGCGAGGACTGGTGCAGCGTGGAGAGGACAACCCCCGCGATAATGAACACGAACATGGTCCGCGACAGGCCAAGGTCCAGCGCCCGAAGCAGCCGGTCCACCGGGGCGTTCAGCCGGGCGAGGAAACCAGGCAGGTTCACACGGCCGATGAAGCGCTCCGTCACGGCCGGCAGGAACTCGATGTAGAGCACCGTCATATAGATCATGACGCAGATGCCGACCTCGAACAGGGCCGAACTGCCGTTCCACATGACGATCGGGTGCCAGACGGCGTAAGGGCGGCCGATGTCGATGACCACCGCGAACGCGACGAAGGTATAACCCAGCATGGCCGTGAGCAGGGCGGGTCGCACCACCACGTGATACTCCTCGCGGTGCATCACGTGCGCCAGCGCCGCCGTGGTGAATCCGCCCGCGGCGAGCGCGACGCCCGCAGCCACGTCGAGGCCGATCCAAAGGCCCCACGGGTACTGGTTGCTCAGGTTCGTCACGGCGCCGAGTCCGAAGAGGAATCTCCATGCGAGGACAGCAAGTCCGGCCGCGGCGAGCAGCAGCAGCACCATCACGCCCGGCGTGAGGAACTTCGCCCGGATCGGGACGGGCCGCATGTAGGAGTGCGAGATCATGGTGCTCCCCTCGGCTCCTTTCCCAACCGTTGCGGGTGACGGCGCCCGGCCAGGTGACCGGGCCTACAACCGATGTCGGCCGCGTCACCGACGCGGCGTTGGTTGTCCATGGCCGGCATCATGGCTCTTCCCCAAGTTTCGGGCGGTTCTTCGCGATCCACATGATGACGCCCAGCAGGGCGTAGAGGGAGACGGGCGGGACAAAGTACGCAAAGATGCCGTGCTGGATGCTTTCGGAAACGCCGGGCGCGGGCTTCTCTCCAAGCTTCGGGAAATCAAGGTTGGCGAAATCGGTGGCGGCCAGGTAGAGCCAGTCGGTCCCGCCGACCTCGTATTCGCCGAAGATGTGGTTGACGTAGCGTTCGGGGGATCGCCGGATCCTGTTCCGGGCGGCGTTCACCAGCTCCTCGCGGGGGCCGTAGGTCAGCGCCTCGACCGGGCAGATTTCCACGCACGCCGGCAGGCCGCCGTTTTCGCGGCGCGCGGCGCAGAAATCGCATTTCATGATCCGTGGCTTCAGCGCCTTGCCGTACTCGAACGCCGGGATCTGGAAGGGGCAGGCGACCATGCAGTACCGGCAGCCGATGCACTTGTCCTCGTTCCAGACGACCGCGCCGTTCTCCTCCTTGGACAGTGCGCCGACGATGCAGGCGGATACACACGCCGGTCTCGCGCAGTGCATGCACTGCACCTTGACCGAGCAGGAACCGTCCGGCCGATTCACCACGGTCAACGCTTTGTCATCCGGACGGCGGGGAACCTGGAAGACGGACGTATCCTCGTACGTTGCCAGCGGCTCCGTCGGGAGTTCGTGCGCCTTCTTGCAGGCATACTCGCAATTCCGGCAGCCGATGCATACGGTCGTATCGACCAGCACGCCCATGCGGCGGGTCGACAGGATATTCTTGGGGCCGGCGCTCGCGGGAAGCGCGGTCAGTGTTGCAACTCCGGCTCCCATCGCGACGGACCGCTTCAGAAAGTCGCGGCGGCCGATTGTTTTCATATTCTGCTCCTAGCCATCCTCTCCGAAAGATCTACCGATATGCAAACACCATCGCGTAGATGATCCACAGCACCACGCTGACGCCCACGGTCAGCGCGATCCACCCGAAGATCTTCATCCGTTTCACGACGGGCGCGGGCAGTGGGTCCACCATGTTCTGCTCCAGTTCACCGCTCTTTGAAAGACGTTCGTATTCCTCCGGCTTGTCGATCCTCAGTTCATCGAGGGTCATGCGCCCGGTGAAGATGACCGTGTCCATCGGGAACTTCTCCGGCCGGAGGTGCGTGTTGAAGAAGTGAATGGTAAAAATGAAACCCGCCGCCAGTAGCGCCTCGTCGCTGTGGATGATCGTCGACACGTTGATGGTCCACCCGGGCAGGAGCCGGGTGAAGAATTCCGGGAACCACAGCATCATGCCGGTGGAGCCGATGATCATGATCCCCCAGAAGACGGCGAAGTAGTCGAACTTCTCCCAGTAGGTCCAGCGGCCGTACTGCGGTCGCGGTCCGCGCCCGAGGAACCAGCGGATCGACTCCGCGAACTCGCGCGCGTCGCGCTTCGTGAAGAGCATCGTGTTCGGGCCCCACACCAGTTCCTTCCACGAACCGTACTGGCGGCGCTTCACGAAGACCAGGTCCCAGATGTGAACGAGATACAGGCAGAACATGACCGTGGCCGCGACGCGGTGGAGATACCCGCACGTCTCGAAGCCGCCCAGGACGCGCGATATGGTATGCGCCCAGGGCGCGTACGCGAATTTCAGCGTCATGCCTGTCACGGCGAGTGTCAGGAAGCAGCAGATCATGGTGGCGTGGCAGATCCGGTCGATGCGGCGGAAGCGCTGGAAGAGTTTCTCGCCCGGTTTCACGTCGTGGTCATGCACGTGTTCCCGCCGAATGCCGAGCGTGCGCGGCAGCCAGAGCAGCGTGTGGAGGCCGCTCGCGGCGAACGTGCCGACCAGCAGCGCGGTCATGGCCCAGAACGCGTAGAACAAGGCGGGGTACTTCAGCCGGTCGTGGTGGTTGGCGTGGGTGAAGTAACCGGCGAACTTGGCGGTCGCCTCGGGATGGCATTTCTTGCACGTATCCAGGGCATGGGTCTCGTTCAGTGTGGAGCGCGGATCCGTGGTGGGGAAGATCCCGTGCGCGCCGTGGCAGTCCTGGCACTTCGCCGTCTTGGCGTAGCCGAGTTTCGACACCTTGCCGTGGAACGTATCGAAATACGCCTCGGCCAGCTCTTCGTGGCACTTGCCGCAAACATCCATGATCTGCATCCGGAACACGTCGCGGTCCGTCCGTGCGATGGAGTGCGCCGTGTGGCAATCGTTGCACACCGGCAGCTTCTTGTCGGTCTTCGACGTGACGTGGATGCTGGCCATGAACTGATCGGCGATGCCGTGGTGGCACTGGGCGCAGGTCTCGGCGATGCGGCTGCGGTTGACGCTTGATTCCGGGTCCGACGCCGACAGCTCCTGGTGGGCCGTGTGGCAGCCCGCGCAGTTTGCGGTCACGGTCAGGCCGCTCTCGCGCAGGCCCTTCCCATGGATGCTCTCCTCATAATGCGCAAGGATGTCGCGCTCGATGCCCTGGTACCGTCTTGCCGCTTTCTGGCCTTCCCGGTGGCAACGCGCGCAAAGGTCCGGCACGTTGAGTGCGAAGACCGGCGAGTTGGCGTCCTTGTGGCCGAGGATTTTGTGGATGCCGTGGCACTCGAGGCAGGTCGGGGCGTCCGGATCCTTCGCGGTAAAAAGCTGCCCGTGCCGGCCGCGGAGGTACTGGCGCTGCGGGTCCTCGTGGCACGAACCGCAGTTGACCTTCTCCGTGATCGTCTCGCACGCCCGCTGGTGGGAGGCCTGGACCTGGCTGTGGCACTGCGCGCAGGCGACTTTGCGGTGGATCGACGCTTGCACATCGTCGGCGAGGACGTAGAGAGAGCGCCCATCCTTCGCCGCGACGATGT
The DNA here is from genome assembly GCA_043802525.1 of bacterium. Taxonomy (GTDB): domain Bacteria; phylum Verrucomicrobiota; class Kiritimatiellia; order CAIVKH01; family CAIVKH01; genus JAZDKY01. The sequence goes on along the minus strand of JAZDKY010000098.1, from coordinate 33,528 downwards.
CAGGCTTCTCATGGCACATCATGCAATCGCGGTCGGACATGCCCTGGTCGTAAAAGACGTTGCGGATGCGGTGTGGCTGGTGGCAGTCGGCGCACGCGGGCAGCTTGTGCGCTTCGGCCTCCCAGAGCTTGCCGTCGATCACTTTGCGGTGGACTTCCTCGATCATGGCGTGGCAGCGCGAGCACGTCTTCGCAATGTTCCCTCGCGCGATGGTTGAGCGCTCGTCGTCCGGGGGCAGGATGTGGTGCGCCGAGTGACACGACACGCAGCTCGGCGCGACGATCAGGCCTTTCTTGTAAAGCGCCTCGCCGTGGATGCTCTCGGTGTAATTCGATACGACGTTTTCGGGCGGGATGTGCCGCTCCATCTGAACGGGCGCCCCCTCGCGATGGCACTGGCCGCAGACGGCGGGAATCTTCGTCGGCGCCACGGCCGACTGCGGATCCTTGACGGGCAGGATGTTGTGGTTGCCGTGGCACGACGCGCAGCGCGGCGCGAGTTCGTCGCCGCGGGCGAGGGCGGCGCCGTGCAGGCTTTCCGCCTCCAGGGCGGCCTGGTCTTCGTGGCAGCTGCCGCAGTTGACGGGCTTCACGTCGTCGTGTTCTTCCGTGATGCCCGTGAGATCTGCGTGGCAGTCGATGCAGTCCAGATCGCCGTGCACCGAGCGCGCGAAGGCATTCGCATCGTAGGAATCATGGCAGTCCAGACACAGGCTGTTCTTTTGCGCGGTAGCAGGCTGCGCCAGCCAGGCAAGAGCCAGCGCGCAAACGGCAACGACATGATTGCGGTCTATTGCGGGGCCGACGCCGCGTCGGTGACGCGGCCTACATGGGGTGTAGGCCCGGTCACCTGACCGGGCGCGGTCGCGATGTTTCGCGAGCATCAGCAGATGCATTCAGGTTTCCTCTTCGTCCTTCCACGCATGGTGAGCGGGCTTCTTCCCGATCATCCACGCGGGGTTCATCGGATATTCGTGCGGGTCGAAAATGACCCAGTAGAAATGCCAGACGACGATGGCCAGGGTTGCGAGGACCGCCTCGTAGTAGTGCACGACCTGCGCGACCTCGAGCCAGATTTGCGGCAGGAGTCTCAGCGTCTCACTGGTGAAGATCAGCATGATTCCCGTCACGATCATCACGACCGAGCCCCAGACCAGCGCCCAATACTCGGCCTTCTCGGCGAAGTTGAAGCGTCGGTGCGGGAGTGTTTCCTTTCGGTATCCCAGGTTCCGTCCCACGCAAAGAAGCGTGTCGGTAACGTCGTGTGCCAGGGGCTTGAGATGCAGGAGGTAGGCCCGGCCGCGTGCGGTTCCGAAGAGCGCCATCAGGTGAAAAGCAAACAGGGCCGTGAATATCCAGCCGGCGATACGGTGGGTCAGGCCACGCCAGTAGGAGCCGTCGTCGATCATCTGGAACGGCCAGCTCCACCAGCCGTTCGGGTATTTGTGCACGAACCCGGAATAGGCAAGGATGATGAAGGTGATGACGAGCAACGCGTGTTGAGCCCGCAGCCACGGCGTCAGGCGCAGTTCGGCATCCGGGTCCGCGCGCACGGCGCGGATATGCGTGCGGGCCTTGGCGGTGTAATCGAGGAGGTTGAAGGCGATCATCCCGCCCACGACCAGGATGATGACGATGATGTAGGTGGTCGCGACGATGTTGACAATCACGGGCTTGCCCGGGGCCGCGCCCGGCGGGGCATGCACGCGGTAGTCCTCGGTGCCGACGCGCGTCCCGATTTTTGGATGGCACTTGCCGCAGGTCGTCGGGAGGTTGGCGGCGTTGATCGAGGAGGCCGGGTCCGTGGAGGGCAGGATGCCGTGGTATCCGTGGCAGGACGCGCAGTTCGCGGCGGCGACGCCGCCGATCTGGGAGGCCAGCCCGTGGAAGCTTCGCATGTACGAATCGAAGACTCCGCCGGGAAGACTGTAGCGCGTGGATATGCGCTCCGCGCCGTGGCACTGCCCGCAGGTCTCCGAGATGTGGGCGGAGCCAACGGACGACCTGAATTTCTCGACCGCGGCGATCGTGTGCTCGCCGTGGCAGTCGGTGCACACCGGCGCTTCGCGCTTGCCCTCGGCGACGGCAACCCCATGCACGCTCAGCGCATACTTCGTGCTGATCTCCTCGTGGCACGCGCCGCAGGTCTGCGGAATCCGCTGCCAGAACATGGTCGACGCCGGGGCCGTGCCTCTATGGATCGCGTGCTCCCCGTGGCAGTCCGTACAGACTGCGGCATGTTTCCCTTCGTGCGCCAGCACGAGGCCGTGCACGCTGTTCGAGTAGTCGAAGACGGCATTGCCCCGGCGCGTCGTGTATCGCGCCATGATCTCCAGCTTGCCGTGACACTCGCCGCAGGTACGTGGGATTTGTGAATAGTGGCTTGGCGCGTTCGACACTGCGGACGAGAGCATGCCGTGCGGCTTGCCGTGACAGTCCGCGCAGGAAGCCGCTTCGGTTACGCCGTCGCCGACGGCCTTGCCGTGTTCGCTCTGGCGGTACGCGGTCACTTCGTCCTCGTGACAACCCGAGCAATCGACCCGCTTGACATCCCCGTGGTCTTCCTTCAACCCCTCAAGGTCGGCATGGCAGTCGATGCAGGCGATCTCCGCGTGCGCGGAGTGGGGCAGGGCGTTGGTGTCGAACACCATGTCGTTCTCGGGATCGTTGTGGCAGGCGAGGCAGAGACGGTCGTCCTGGGCCGCGCAGAATGGCGCGCTGGAAAGCAGCGCCACGATGACCAGTCCCCATCCGCGTAATACTAGCGATTTCATGGCCAGAAAAGTGTCCTAATACCATGTCACAATGAATATCGTCATACATGCTCGAGTAGGGCGGGCTGGCCCAGCCCGCCATGGACCGCTGGGCCAGCGGTCCCTACCAGCGATGATTCAGATCACTCGGCATTGTCAACTGGCATAACTACATCATGCACACAGACCTCCGCGGGGTGACTAGAGGGGTTGACCCAACAGATTTCATAGGGGAATCCCCGACCAGAATGCCGCGCGGAGTCTGGCGCTGGTCCGAAGGTGGAAACTCGTTCGCGGCAAGTGGTTGAGATCGTGTCTTGGATGGGTAGGGTCCGCTGGCTCAGCGCGCCCTACCACGCTGCAAGAGAATCCCGCACTGCGTCGCTGCCGGTTGTCGGAACCTCTTTCCAAGTCGGGGTGGGTTCCTGCATACTCACCGCATGAACCAGATTACCCCGGACATCCAGTCCAGCATCCTGTGCGATGACGTGCGCCAGGAGCGGAACGGAAAGTTTATTCTCATCGGTCTCTTCGACGCCATCGTGGTCCAGAGCCTCCCTGTGCGTTACCCGCGCCTGTTCATGGTGACGCGCTGGTGCAGCGGGGAGGGAGAGTTCAAACAGCGCACCCGCATCCTGAAGCCGGACCAGAGTACCGTGCTGGTCGAAGGCCAGAATATTCCGGTCCGTCTCCCGTCCCCCGAGGCCACCGCGACAAACGTCGAGGTCTTCCTGAATGTGGAGTTCCAGATTGAGGGCGCACACTGGGTCGAGGTGCTGCTCGACAACGATCTCTCCGTCCGCTATCCGCTCCGCGTCGGCATCGCGCCCAAACAGACGGGGCAGCCGCCATCGCCGGAGGCGATGGCGTAAAGGAGTGTCGAGTGGAGAGTGTCGGGGGGTAGGAAAGAAGACCTTGAAATCGTAATCGGTGCCGCCCCTCGACACTTGCCACTCGTCCTACCTGTTCTGCGCCGGGGTCGGGATCGCCGCCGCAGGTTTCTGCGCGGTCTCGGTCTCGACCAGGCGAATCGTGCGGGGTTTGGAGAGTTCGTTCAGGAGCTTGTCGGACGCTTCGATGTGCGTACGCAGCACCGCCAACGTCTGCTTGAATTCCTCGGCCGTACTGACGGACTTCATCGTCCCGTCGACCAGTTGCTGGAGATGCAGGATCTTCTGGATGTCCTTCTCGAGCGCCATGATCTTGTCGAGCTGCGAGGCGATGGCCTCGCTGGCCTTGGCGAACTGTTCGGCATGTGTCGACATCGAGCCCTGCGCCTGCGCGTTGGACGCGGTCGTGACTTTTTCGAGCTGCTGCACGTGCGAGGCCAGTGCAGCCTGCAGCTTCTTGACGCCGGCGGTCTCACCCGATTCAAAGCTGGCGGCAAGCGACTCGAGCGCCTTCCTGGCGACTTCCAGACGCTCCGACGTCTTCTTCTCGTGCGTCGTCCAGTTCTCGATCATCGCACCTTGGCTGTCGCCCAGCTTCTTCTGCAGCGACTCGAGGCTCTCCAGCGAAGCCTTGCGGAAATTCTCGACCGACGCGTTGACCGCTGCGGCCATCTTGTCGGGCTGCGGCACGCTGTTTTTGAACGCCTCGTTGATCGCATGTCCGAGCTGCGCCGCCAGATCGAGCGCCACGATTTTGTCGAACTGCGAGGCGATGGCCTGGCTGGCCTTGGCAAACTGCTCGGCGTGTGTCGACATCGAGCCCTGTGCCTGCGCATTGGCAGCGGTCGTGACTTTTTCCAGCTGCTGCACGTGCGAGGCGAGCGCAGCCTGCAGCTTCTTGGCGCCGGTGGTCTCACCCGAGGCGAAGCTGGCGGCAAGCGATTCGAACGACTTCTTCGCGTCTTCCAGCTGACGCGACGTCTGCTTCTCGTGCGCCGTCCACTTCTCGATCATCGCACCCTGGCTGTCGCCCAGCTTCTTCTGCAGCGATTCGAGACTCTCCAGCGAAGCCTTGCGAAAATTCTCGACCGACGCGTTGACCGCTGCGGCCATCTTGTCGGGCTGCGGCACGTTGTTCTTGAACGCCTCGTTGATCGCATGCCCGAGCTGCGCCGCCAGTTCTGCGGCGGTCATGGCCGTGCCCGGCAGGTTCGCGGGGAGGCGGGTCAGCAGGTTTTCCTCGATAAAGGAGTCGATGCGCGCCAGCACGAGGCCCTTCGCAAAGATCGTTGCGCCCAGCGCCGCGATGCCGATCCACGCCACGGCGGCCTGCTCGCTCTGGGTCACGCAGGCCGCGAGGACGAGCAGCATGAACAGGCCTGCGGCGTTGAGGCGGTTGGTGTCGCGCGCACTCTGCGAAGCGGAAAGTACGACCACATCGTTCGGCCGCCAGCCTTGGGCCCAGCCGGTCAGCAGGGCCCGCGCGCGAACCGCGACGACGGAACTCCCCACGAGAATTTCGATGTGCTTCTTGACGGTGTCCCGCTCGCCTAGATTAATGTCAGCCGGAATGACATCGGACTTTAGTGAGATCACCTGGCGGAGAACGTAGAGCCATTGGATGGCGATGAATGCCCAGGCAAATCCTACAACCCACGTCATGGCTTCGTTGGCATCGATATTGATCATGAATGCGCTAGACTCCTTGCAGTTGCTCGTTTTGCGCCCTTCACCTTATAAAATGGGAAGTTCGATTGTCAAAGCTTACCCGAGGGTAAATCGTTTGTATGCAGGCATTCGCAGACAGGACCTTGTCGTGGGCTGCAGCCTTGGCTCTTTTCGCCGTGGCGGGATGGTTGTGCGTTAGGGTGCCGGACTGGTCGCCGTGGATACGCGTCGGGGGCGGAATCTTCATCTTTGGCAGCCGCGAGGAGGGTTCCGCCGAGCCGCCGCACGAGGTGAAGTTGGCCGCCTTTTCCATCGGGCGGACCGAGTTGACCTGCGGTGAATTTGCTGAATTCCGCACTACCACCGCGCCCGATCCGCGCCGGCCCGTTTCGGCGGTCAGCTACGATGACGCGCTGGCCTATTGTGCGTGGCTTTCGGAGAAGCTTGGCCGACGCGTGCGGTTGCCGACGGAAGCGGAGTGGGAGTTCGCCGCCCGCGGCGGCGTCCTTGGGGCGCGGTATCCGTGGGGCTGGGGCGCGCCCGAGGGGCGCGCCTGTTTTGCATCGGACTCGGTGCGTCGCGTTGCATCGTTTGCAGCCAACCCAGTCGGTCTCCACGACATGGCCGGCAATGTCGCGGAGTGGTGCCAGGCCGAAGGCGACGCCGCAAGGGCCCCCGTACGCGGCGGAAGTTGGGCGGACCGTGCTCCGAAGTTCCTTCGCGTCTTTCAGCATGTGATGCTCCCGCGCGAGTATCGGGATGCGGATGTCGGGTTCAGAGTGGCGGTGGAGAACGTCGAACGCTGAACATCGAACATTGAACTTCGAACAACGGATCTCTCGACGTTCGAAGTTCGACGTTGAACGTTCGATGTTTCCTGCTTCTTATCCGCCCCCCGGTTCCTCTGGAAGCACCGGCGTCGCTTCCATCTTCTTCGCCCACAGCAGGCACAGCGTGGCGAGGACCATGATGGTGCCGCCGATCCACTGCATCGCCAGCATCCGCTCGCCAAGGATGGCGTGCGCGGCGATCGCGGTCACGAACGGGATGAGCGCGAGCGCGCCCTCGGCGATCACCGGCCCGAGCGCCTTCACCGCCTGGTAGTAGAGGACGTGGCCCATGGCAATGCCGACCCAGGCGGAGAGGGCGAGGAGCGACCAATAGAAGAGGTCGAGCCTCAGCGCGGCGCGCCAGTCGCCGAACAGGAACATCAATGCCACGAGTCCCGGCGCGACGAGGACGCTGACGATCCCGAACCCGAGCCGCGCGGAATACGCCTGCATCGTGCGGCGCACGTTCACGGCGTAGAGGGCCCAGCAGACCGACGTCCAGATCAGGATCGCCATCCCGAACGGCGACGTGTTGCCGATATCGCCGCCGCCGCTGAATATCGCCACGAGCCCCGCGATGGATCCCGCGACGCCGACCCAGAACAGCGGCCGCCGCGCCAGCGTCCGCTCGTCGTGCAGCAACCAGAACCCGAACACGATCGTGAACAGGAACCCGAGCCGGCTCACGAAATTCATGACGCTCGCGTCGTTGTAATAAGGAGCGAGCCCCCAACCGACCTGGCCCGCCAGGTGGAAGAACGCGGGCCATGCCGCGTCGCGCCAGACATTCCGGTCCGCCGGAATCTCGGGATAGTGCCGGATCACGAACGGCAGCCACAGCATCACGGCGAAGAGGTACCGGCACCCGTTCACCGTCCATGCGTCCAAGCCGACGTGTGTGAAATGCTTCAGCAGCAACGGCACACTCGACCATGCCAGCACCGTCAGGGTCAGTGCCACCAAGGCCCGCGATAACATTGGACGCGATGTCTGCATGGATGAAGGAACTGAAGCATAACGGGTTTTCCAAGGAGTCTTGCAGCTATAATCCTACACAACTTTCTCTTGCGATCCGTTTCCGGTCAGGTCATAGAGTCACATCTGTTCGTAAAGCTGCTTCCATGAACTCCGCGCCGTGCTACGGGTGTCAAGGGGACGATCACCGCAGCTGGACTTCTCTCTCTCTCTCTCTCTGTGTAAACAGCGGCCGGAGGGCCTGCCCGTGACCGGGCTGACCCGCCTACGTTCTGCTTGCTCAGTGTTGATGGCGTTTGTCTTGGTGTCGTCCGCCTTCGCGGAGAACATCGTTTCCCGGCCCGCCGGATTCATCCGCTTCGACCTTTCGCCGAAGAGCCAGACGCTGGTGAGCATGCCGTTTGACTTATTCAATCCATCCCTTCAAGGCATCCTTTCAGGGCAGTTGATGCCCGATGACCGTGTGCTCACGTGGGACGCTTCGCGACAAGTCTACGTGGGCGCTGTCAAAACCGTTGACGGATGGGTGGATGAGGCGGCCCCCATGAACCCCTCCGGAATCACGCTTTCGTCGGATGACGCGTTTTGGATCGAGAACAACCAGCCGACGGGGCAAATCGTTTACCTCTTCGGACGCGCGGTCTTTGAGGGACAAATCAGCGTGAACTTTCAGCCCCTGCTGAATGTCTACGGCTATCCGTACTCGACGGCTTTTGGGGATTGGGCTTTGGGGCAGGGCTACTGGTTCGATAATCCCCAGACCCAGAGCGTGGCGTGGACGCTGTCGCGTCCCTACGAAGATATTTCCAGCCCGAACGAGCTGCCGCCGCGTATTCAGGCCCTTGACCTCGTACCCGGCGGTGTGAGCCTGGAAATCGACACTGCAGGTCTCCAAGGTTCTCAGGGCGCCATCCTGTACCAAGACCTCACGCCGACTGGCACATTGGACACGACCCAAGGATGGTTGATCGCAGCTACGGATATATCGGTTGCTTCCGATAACGTTGATTGGACCGACGCTGGCGCTCCTGATCGCCCCTCTCCGACTGAAATCTTTGCGAGGCTTTACTTGGTAGTGAGGACGGACATGGACGCCAACGACAATGGCATTCCGGATATCTCAGAGGGGGGAGCGCTCGGTCAGATAGCTACACTATCAGTTTCATCGGTTGGAGCGGGAATGCAGGAAGCTGGGTATCAGTCGATAGAAGCTGTGGCGTCCGAGAATAACCAGGAGATGGTCGGGCAATCGCCCGCATCGACGAATTCAACATCACCCGCGTTTGTCGTCTATTACGCGCGCCCGGTTATTTACGTAGATGCTGCCAGTGGGAGTGACCACTACAGCGGCAAACGCCCGTCGCGCACGAGTTCGGACGGACCCAAAAAATCAATTCACGCGGGACTGGCTGCCGCCACAGAGTATGACACCGTTGTGATACGAGGGGGTTCGTACGGAGAGAATCTGAACATCGCAGGTCGCAGTGTCGACGTCCGCATTGAAGGAAATGTGAACATATCCGGTTCTGCCCATATGGGCGCGCCACAGTTGCAACCAGTGACCAGCTACACAAATTCTGCGGGAATAGTGGAAAGGATACAGCCATGAAAGGAAACTTAAGACCGGTAGCTTTCATTGTGGGCATGCTGCTGGCTTGCGAAGCAGTGTGGTCGGGATCGCTCACGACGGACAACTTGACCGTGAATCAGCAATCGACTCTTTCCGGACAGGTGGCCATTGGCCCTGTCGTATTATCTACAAATGCAGTGCCCACAAACAATTACGTGGTGATGTATACCTTCGATACGAATACGACCCCAGTTGCGGACGGCAGCACGAATGGAAATTCGGGAACGGTGACGAATGCCACATGGACAAATGGGGGAAAGATCGGCGGAGCATATGTCTTCGATGGGAGCAACAGCTTCATATCGGCATCGGACTCGGCATCCCTGGATATAAGAGCTGCACTTACAATAAGCGGTTGGGCTCGATTCGACAGCGCCAGTAGCTTGCGGATGCTCGTAGCTAAGCACGATGATTCCAGTCAGCGTGCATACGATCTCTATTTCGACAATGGCGCCCTCTACTGCCAAGTATCGAGCAGCGGAAGTGGTAGTGCTCATTATAGTTTCAATACCGCCGGCGATGTGTCATCCGCGACATGGACCCATTACGTTGTCACGTGGGACGGGACTGCGAATTCAAATGGGCGCATTTACGTCAATGGAGCGAGTCAAACAGTCCAGACAGCGAGCGCGACGTTCTCGGGCACCAACATTTTCAATTCCAGCATGCCCTTCCGTGTGGGCGCGAAATCCAACGGCGGGTGGTATTTTGCCGGGGCTATTGACGATGTGCGCGTCTACGATTATGCGCTCAGCGAAGGAGATGTCCTTGCCCTCTATCAGTCCGGGGTTGGCACCATAACGCAGAGTTTGACTGTCGATGCATCCGTTCCGACGACCTTGAGCGGTACGACGACGATTACGCGGCTCGTGAAGCAGGGTGACGTCGAGATGGGTGTCTACACCAACGGTCCATGAGCCAGGGACGGCATACGCGGAGTTCGCGCGGCGAGGGCAGTGTCCGGCCCTTGGTCTGCGCCGCCGTCGTGTTCGTCGGCCTCCTGATACTGCTCATCCCGTTGCGCTCGATATCCGCGCCGACGTGGTGGGGATCGCGAGGCGTGATCAATTAATGCAAACAACTACACGCTCGACACCTATGACCTGCAGAACGAATTCAACACGCAGGACCTGATCGCCGGTGCGGTTGCGACATTGGACACGTGCGGGAACATGGAGACGCTTGAGTGGAATACAGGACTGGTCTTTGGAGCCGGCTGCGCATCCAATACCTGGACCGCCGCGGCAACGGCGGCTGAAGTCACGCTCACCGGGAACGACAAAACGGTCGTTGTGACTAAGGTCCAATACCGGATCAGCGTGGACACCACGCAGGTTGGAAAAGTCTACGAAGTCAAATGGACTGAGCAGGGGACGAGCGCGGAGGGTTTCTTTCACCGAATCGAACGCTTTGCGGGTAACGGCGGAACGAAATACACGCAGACGTACACCATCAACCCACCGGCGAGCCAGGGATCGATCACCGTGAGAATCGATGATCCCAATGCGTCGCCTGCCGGTGACATCGAAGTCAGCAAGTCACAACTGAGGGCCGATGGAGGGGACCACGCCATTGCGAGTGTGACCTTGGCGGGCGGACAGGAAATGGAGTGGTCGCTTGAGGGGATCGACGGCCATGGCGACCTCGGGTGCCAGCTCGGTTCGCCCTCCGTCAGTGGCGGCAAGAGTTACATTATGCTTACCGCCGGACGCGAAGCCGGCTTCGTGGCGTTGCGGGCCGCGGACAAGAACAACCCGGCCTGCGCCGAAGCCTCGGCGATCATCCAGATTGGGACGTGCGAGCAGTGCAAGAACAACGGAAACTGCGGCCCTGGCAGCGGCGAAGTGAAAAACGGCAGCGTGGACATCGCCATTCTGCTCGGATCGACCGGCAATGGCGATTCGGCCGGCAGTCTGTTGATCAAGGAGGATGTCCCGTCGCCGCTCCTCTCGACGCCGTATACGCTGATCTACAACGTAAGTGTTCCGGATATCGATGTCGTCAAAAGCGACGGGGCAATCCGGCAGGTGAATACGCCCCAGGCGCTTGCTGATGTGATCACCAATACCGATTTCAGCTACGAGATCCGCATCTACGACGCGGAGAATGTCGGATCGAAGGTCAGCGGCTTGTACCAGCCCACGGGATCGCCGTTCACGGTCTGGACGTTCGAGAACCCCGCGCAGTCACTCACGAACTGCAACGAGTTCACGGCGAAGAAGTCTGTTGGATCGAGTACGAGTGTCTACACCTACACGTGGAGCGATACCGACCGGGCTTGGACCCTGGATGAGGCCGGCCTGCGCGCGGTGAGCAAGACCGGGACGGTGGATGAGGTGGCGGGGAATCGCACGGAAGTCACCGAGGTGAAGAGCGGCACGAACAATGTGGCGTCGCGAGTCACGCGCATGACACACAGGTTTTTCTGGGGTGAGACTGTGACGGAGGAGCGGCAGGAGGTCAGTGCGTCCGGTGCGCCGCTGGTGACCAAATACGACTACTACGTAAGCGGGGCCGAAACGGGCAAGTTCTCGAAGCTCAAGTCGGTCAGCAACCCGGATGGGTCTTGGATCAAGTACGACTATGACACGGCGGGACGGCAAACGACGGTGATCCGGTCCTGGAAGGACATGGATATCGATCTCGCGAACGTCACCAATGCGCGCGTGACCGAATACAGCTACGATTCCGTCGACACGAACGACGTGCCGGATGCGCGCGATGGCCGCGCGCGGCAGATCGTCGAGAAGATCGAAGGCATCGTGGTCGCGAAATCCTTCTCGGCCTATTACACGCAATCGAACGGATGCCGGGTCGAGATTTCGGAGAGGTGCTCCTCGCAGTCCGCGGACTACGGGAACACGACCAATCCGCGGACCACGCGCATTTTCTATCCGATCACGAACGCCCTCGAATCCGCGGACCGGCCCAAGAGTGTGCAGTATCCGGACGGCACACTGGACAGCTTCACGTACGAGAAAGGCGCCTACACCGCGAGCACCAATCCTGCGAGCAGCTTGTTCACGCCGGGCGCGGGCACCGACACGTGCGAGACAGTGGTCCATGGGGTGGCGACGAATTCTGCGGGTATAGCCTTCAAGACCACAAAGGAAACCGTCATTCGCGACGCCGGCGGACGAGTGGTGTTGAGGGAGACGTATGTCTATGACGGAAGCGGCTATGAGCGAATCGACTGGACCGTTCTTGAATACGACGCCTCGTTTGGCCGGCTGGTCCGCACCGTGCATGCGAACGGCACGGAGGAGAGCGCCACGTGGGATGATTGCTGCGGCCAGGCTTCGCGGACGGATGCGCATGGAACCGTGACGCTGTTCGAATACGACCAGCTCGGGCGTCTGCTGGCGGAGACGAAGGACGGCACGGTCGATCAGCCGGACATCGTCACCTCGTACGCCTTCGACGCGGCCGGGCGGCAGTTGTCGGTGACCCGGAGAGGTCGATAGGGGTCGTATCTATACATTTATCAATTGACCGATCGGGGCTCCTGTGAGACGGTCTGCGGCATGGCTCGTGCATTGCGTGTGGATGTTGGAGACGGTTGGTATCACGTGACCGCACGGGGTCTGGAGCGAACGTCGATCTTCCGTGATGATCGCGACCGGATGCGGATGCTGGAACTGCTCGAAGAGATGGTCGAGCGGTATGGGGTGCGAATCCACGCGTTCGTCTTGATGTCGAATCATTATCACCTGCTGGTGGAAACTCCGGAGGGGAATCTGAGCCGGGCGATGCAGTGGCTGAATGTGGGCTACAGCGTCTGGTTCAATCGACGGCATCGACGGTGCGGGTCCCTTTTCCAAGGGCGGTTCAAGGCCGAGATCCTGGAGCCGCGCGAGGCGGCGCTGAAGGTAACGCGCTATCTTCACCTCAATCCCGTCCGCACGCGGGCGTCGGGCTTGAGCAAGCGCGAGCGGGATATCGAGGACCGTGGTCTCGGGCCGGCACTCTCGCGCAGCGTAGTACGGAAGCGGATCCAGACGCTGCGGCGCTATCCCTGGAGTTCGTATCTGGATTATGTGGCAAAGCGAGCGGTGCATACCTGGGTCCAGACGGAGGCGACGTTGGAGAGCCTTGGTGGCCCGGCGGCGAGTCGGAAGGCGTGGTATCGTGCGTACGTAGAAGCGGCCCTGCGGTCGGGGTTGCCGGAAACGCCCTGGGATAGGCTGGAAGCGGGGCTGGTACTGGGTGGGCCATCGTTTCGGCGGCGGGTTCGGCAATCAGCGCAGGGAAATGCTCGCGAGCAGAAAGCGTTGCGACAATTGAGCCGACCCGGCGGCCTGACCTTTGAACAGGTGGTGCACGTTGTGGAGAAGATCAAAAGGGAGCCATGGGCATCGTTCCGCGATCGCCATGGCGATTGGGGGAGGGACGCGGTGCTGTACCTGGCGCGCCGGAGGGGCCGTTTCACGCTGGCTGAATTGGCCGAGCGGGCAGGGCTATCCAACTACATGGCCGTGGCGCTGGCGGTGAGCCGGTTTAAGATCCGGATGGGCAAGGATCGAAACCTGTCGGCAGTCGCGAACCAGGCTGCGGACCGATTGATAAATGTATAGACGACCCCATCTCGCACTCCGCTGCCGTCCGCGTCGTGAGTTAGGATCAGGCCCGCGGCGGCTCGTGCTACGTAGCGAAGCTACTTCGCAGAGTAGCAAGCGCGGGCCTTATCCAGCTCACATCTCATAAGGAAACGGGTCTCGATATTCCATGCATCGCCTAACCCGGTTTATTCATGAACGTCGATGCGTTCATGAATAAACCGCTTTACCGGCGGGCACGGACGTGAGTCCCCGTTGGGGACAACGTCCCCTCACGGGCGGACGCGCCCGCAGGCAAAGACGTGATGCAATGCGGTGTCGCACCGCGTTGCAAACGTGACAGCCCCGTTTGGATGCGGCACAGCCGCATCCCTCACGGCCCCGGAGCGGCGGATTGTTCGCGTTGCCATCGGATCTGACCCGGTGCCAAATACGCTCAGAGCTGCCTCCCTGCCGCTACCCTCAGGCTATGGCAAAAAGAGTCCCGACGGCAGCGGCACGCCTTTGTCAAAGTAGGCCGCGATATGTCCCATGCGCACGGCTTCGACATTGTAGCTCGCCAGCGGCGCATCCGGATTAAGGGCGTCGAAGATGTGCAGGATCGTATAGGCGGCGTTCAAAGCCTCGTAGGGCCGGCCCCAATCCGTGTATTTCCGGGTGCCGTCGCTCGCCACCCACGAATTCACGGTGTCGGTCGGAGACAGGGGAATCGCCGCATCCCAGCCGAAATCCCGCAGGAACCCCGCCGCCTCATAATCGGCCATCCAGGAGAAGAGACTGTCGATATCGGGCTGCGCCAGGTACCGCCAGCGGCTCAGGGGAACAAACCAGGCGTGCGGTCCCGTGGCCTTTGCCGTCGTGTAATTCAGCACCGGCATGACGTTGCCTTCGTTGCCGGGGAACCGCACGTTTGCCCAGTTGCGCATGAATACGGGCTGCCCCAGCAGGGTTTGCGTCATCGCCTCGGAACCCAGGGTCTTCAGGTTGTAGTGCAGCGCGAAGTCGATATGCGCCTCGGCAACCGGTCGTACAGATGTCCTGAAGTAGTCCGTATTCGGGAACTCCTCCTCGGTGACGGGAAGGCCGTGCATCGATCTCGCCCCGTGAGCGTACATCGCGGCGTTGTAGCTGGGCTTGTCCACGGAAATGGTTCCGTAGGGTACGCTGTTCCAAGTGACGGGATAGCTCTTCAGGCTCGATGCGAGCGTATAGAACTCGCTCATGCGGATCTGACCGGAGGTCAACAACGCCGCCAAAATGACCGAACCCTCCGTCGATTCCCGATCCCAAGCGTACCCTCCCGGCGAACCGTTGATGTAGTTCATCACGATCTTGTTGTTGATCACGAACCGTTTCAGGTTGATCTTCGACCGGATCAACTGGCACAGGCTGACAATCGTGGTCCGGTCCGGAATACTGACGGCCGGGTCGTTGGCCAGGCCTTCCAGCAGCAACAGGTTCGCATACGGCAACCCGTTGTCGTCGCTGGATTGCTCGTCGGAGTAGGGGTCGCGGGTGATTTCCGCGGCGGTGCGGTCCAAGTCATAGTACGGAAGCCTATGGATCGCAGTGAGATACGTCCGATGGAACGTCCCTTGGGTGAATTGCATGGCGTTGCCGGCGTTCTGCATCCTCTCCAGCGTCCGCAGGCCGGTGACAATGGATCCCCAACTCTGCGCGTACTGCTGGTTCTCCGGGAGGGACGTCAGCCAGTTCATCTTGTAGGCCGCCGCCAGCGAGAGGAACCGGAGCGTCACTTCGTTGATGTTCACATGCGATCCGTAGCCGCGGGTCAGGTCCCAGGCTTCCGGCACCCAGGAACCATTCTTGTACACACGGAACTTGCCCGTGCCGTAGAAGGCGTGGGGAAACCCGACGGGAAGGTTATTGGCCTGATCGCTGGTGAAGTAGCGCACGTTTGACTTGGCGTACCGGTCGAGCGTGTCTTCGTACGCCTGGTAGGAGCGCGGGAATGCCCCCCTGTACTTGTAGTCAGTCAGGACCTCCTGCGCGCTCAGCGCGCGATTGTAGATGCTGACCTCATCCACGGCGCCCTTGAAATAGGACTCGGCGCCGATCCCCTGGCCGATGAGGAAGTCTCGAGGACGAACTCCCTTGACCGGCACCACCCAGGAATCCAGCACCACGTTGCCGTTGGCATAGGTGATCAGGCGATTGGCGCCGTCGTAGGTCGTGGCGACGAAGACCCATTGGCCCGCGTAGGCAGCCAGATCGCAGACGGTGGCGATCGGCGACGTGAGGGGAAAGCGGAGTTGCAGGTAGCCGTTCTGGCCAACGGACCACTCGGCCGAGGAGTCCGTCGGCTTGGATCGATTCCCGATGTCCAGGATGCGCATCGCTTTTTGCGCCGGCGTGCATTTCATCCAGAACGAGACGGAAAACGAGCTGCTCGAACAGCCCAACCAGTCGTCGGGCGCCTTGAAGCGCAGTGCGCCGCTCCAGTACAGATATTTCGTGCCGGCCAGCACATCGATGCCGTCGAAGGGTGCGCCCCTGTCGAAGGTCACCAGCGCGTCATTGGCCTGAAGGGTTTTGTTCTTGAACTGCACATAGTCGACGTACAGGTTCCGATCCGCGGGGGCTTGGTAGGCGTCATTGGGGAACACAATGTCGATCTGATGGTCCGAGATCGTGGCCTGGGCCGGGCCGTACCAACTGTAGTTCAGCCACGCGGTGCTGTTGACCTCCCATTGCTTGACCATCTGCCCATCGATGAACAACTGCATCAGCGGCCAACCGTTGCAATAGCTTCCGGAGGCCCGGATTGTGATCGTGGCGGGTCCGTTGAGGTCGGCGGGGCCGGGCGCCTGCACGTAGTCATCCGTCCCGTCGAAGGACAGGCCCTTCCTGATCTTGCCCTGCGCCGGAACGGCGCCGGCGATGTCGCCGTTCAACCGGTTCACGGAGGAATCCAGCGCCATTTTCGCATCGCCTTCGTCGAACTTGTACCGCAACACCAGCCCTTTATATTCGTTCCAGATCTCGTCCGCTGACAACGCCCGGTCGAACATCTTCACCTCGTCAATCAGCCCGTTGAAATTGCGCTGGCCGGGTATGTATCCCTCGCCGATGTAGATGCGTTCGCCGGCAAGGTAGTAAATGTCGCCGGTCACGTCCGTTTCTCCCGTGAGTTTCCCGTCCAGATAGTGCCGCACTTTGTTTCCATCTTTCTGGACCACGAAGAAGTTCCACTGGCCCGCCTTCAATTGCGTCAAGACATTACCGCCTTGCCAGCCGCTTCCATTGTTGTAAACAAAAAGGAATTCATTCGTCATGATGAGGTGTTGCTGAATGACATAGCCTTGGTTGTTGGCATGCCCGCCGAACAGGTCCGCATACGTTTTCTGGATCGCAGCAGGTTTAACCCACATGGAGATCGTGATATTCTTCGTCGGCTTGAGCAGCGCGCTGTTCCCACAGTCTACGTAGTCATCTATTCCGTCAAATTGCACTGCCCCGCCGCATTTCCCGGCCCCCCATGCGGCAGCGCCTAGAAGGGTCCCGTTGTTCCCGTTGCCGGCGCTGTCGGCGACGATGGCGCCGCCGCCCTCGTCCATCCGCCAGTGCGCGACCAGACCGTTGTAGTCATTGCTGTAGGCCTTGCTGATATCATTCGCCGTCAAGGCGTAGTTGTAGACCTTCACCTCGTCGATCAGCCCGTTGAAATTGCGCTGGCCGGGTATATATCCCTCGCCGATGTAGATGCGTTCGCCGGCAAGGTAGTAAATGTCGCCGGTCACGTCCGCTTCTCCCGTGAGTTTCCCGTCCAGATAGTGCCGCACTTTGTTTCCATCTTTCTGGACCACGAAGAAGTTCCACTGGCCCGCCTTCAATTGCGTCAACACCGGGCCGCATTGCCAGCCGCTTCCATTGTTGTATGCGAAAAGGAACTGATTCGTCATGATGAGGTTCTGCTGAATGACATAGCCTTGGTTGTTGGCATGCCCGCCGAACAGGTCCGCGTACGTCTTCTGGGTCGCAGCCGGCTTAACCCACATGGCGATCGTGATATTCGCCGTCGGCTTCAACAGATCGCTGTTCCCGCAGTCCACGTAGTCGTTCACCCCATCGAACCGCATCGCATTGCCGCGTTTTCCGGCCGCGCGCGTCGGCCCATTCATGAGGGTCCCGTTGCAGCCATTTCCCGTGGAGTCTGTAACGGTGGCGCCTCCGTCCTCGTCCATCCGCCAGTGCGCGACCAACTGCCGATACTCTGCATTGATCTCGGCATCCGTCAGCGCGTGACTGTAGATCTTCACCTCGTCGAGCAGGCCTTTGAAGTTGGATTCCGTGCCCTGTTTCTGAGCCAGGTTGACGTCGCCCTTTACAAATGCAGAGGGGAATTTCGCGAACGAGACGCTCGTGGAATCGTTCAACTGGGCGTATAGCGTCTGTGCCTTCGCATCGTACCGTACCGTCACCAATGCCCACTTTCCGACCAGGTTCTGAACCGGTAGGCAAAGGGAACCACCTACACCCTTGATGCTGATCAGCATCCAACCCGCGAGCTGACCGGTCTGCTCGATCACACAGTCCAACGTGCTGGAAAACAGATCGCCGACGGATCCCATCGTGAGGACACGGGTCCGGGTCGGCTGCAGCTCGTATCTCATCCAGAACGACACCGTGAAAGACCCGTCCCCGTAGCCCCTGAACAGCTGAGGTATGGGGGCATTCGCCCTCACATAGTCATCATTCCCGTCAAAGGACCCGCATTGCTGCTTGAAGCCCGTGGCCCAGCCCATTCCGTTGTAAGCGCTTGCATGATTGCCGACGCCGGAACTGTCGCTGACGGTTGTGCCGGTGCCCTCGTTGAAGCGCCAGTGCGCCACAAGACCTCCCTGCGCCACGTTTCCAGCCAAAAGCATTCCACCCACCACGATGCTCCAAAGCGCCCTGCCTGCACCCGTACTCATTTTCGCATTCATGGATTGTCTCCGTTTTATTGCGTTTTTCAGGTTGCGGAACACTGCTTGGTGATGCCGTCCCTGGCCAGCTGGCAACGGTGTCGTGCAGTTGCACGCGAGATCCAATGGATACGACCGCTCAGCTTTCACATGATGGCTCACACGGCATAGTCGAACGGCCTTCGATTTTTATTCCCAAAAAAAACACTTAACATTTCCAAA
The DNA here is from genome assembly GCA_043802525.1 of bacterium. Classification (GTDB taxonomy): domain Bacteria; phylum Verrucomicrobiota; class Kiritimatiellia; order CAIVKH01; family CAIVKH01; genus JAZDKY01. The sequence goes on along the minus strand of JAZDKY010000098.1, from coordinate 15,077 downwards.
AAAGGAAAAAAAAACGGGAGAAGAGGTCAGAAGGAAGGCGGCGGGGGCGGCGGCGTGCGGATAGCGCCGGGACTTGTTCGTCGGGGACGAAGGCCTATCTGTTCACGCTCATCTCAATTGACAACCCAGTTAATAAACGAGATAGATTATCAATTGATACCGGTTTCAATAACCACAGGACGGAGGGATAAGATGAAGTCAGGTTGTTGCAGATGTTTGATGGTTGTCGCCGTCGGTTTTGCTCTGACGGCTGGTCAGGTTATGGCGGGAGACAGCGTGCTCGCGAATGCCGGATTCGAGGCGGGAACGGGCACAGTGGCGGATGTCTGGGCGGTGTTCGGAAAGAACACGGTTCGGGCCAACGTCAATACGCATGCGGGCGTCTATGCGGGCATGGCGTCGGGCGATAACACGGGCATGGAGAACTTCGGCGGGTTCTTCCAGGAGGCCAAAGCGAGAGAGGGACAACAGTGGGCCGGCAGCCTGTGGATGCGGCATAACGCGGACGATCCGCTGAAGGGCACCTGCGAAGCGTTTGCCAAGATCGAGTTCTACGACAGCAGCGGCGACTACCTCGACGCGCTCGAATCCGCGGATCGCCTGACGTCCGCCTCCGCCGTGGACACCTACATTCGCTCAGCCGTTTTGTCCGTCGCGCCGCCGAAGACGGCTTGGGTCCGATTCGTCGCGATGTTCGCGCAGTACGACGGCAAGTCTCCGGGCACGGTCTATTTCGACGACGCGGAACTTCGCCGCATCGAGACGAAGTAGAGAGCTGTTGGAGGGCAATCGGACGCGACAAAACGCGTCCCTCCAGTCCGCATGCGGAGGGCCACGTGTCGTCGTGGCCGCCGGTTTTTTCCAATCCCTGGAAAAAACCGGTTCTTTTTTTCCAAGGATTGGAAAGAAAGCCTGTAGCCGCGGCACAAAGGGCCGCGTTCCCGGCATCGCCCTTCCGCCTTCGCTCTTTGAGCTACGGCGGACACGTCGCGCGACGGCTACAGCACGACCCTTGCCTCATCCACCTTGTACCCACACGCTTTTGGGAGTATCGGTAAGGGCAAGGAAGCGCTCATGACCAAGAATCTGCTGGCGCAATGGAGCCAGATTCAGCGGAAGCTGGCCGGGCTGAACGACCAGCTATCTCACCCGCATGTGTCGACGGAGTGGGTGCCGAACACGGACGTGTACGACGGCCCGGACGGGCTGGTCGTGAAGGTGGAACTGGCGGGCGTCGCGTGCGACAGCTTCAGCATTCACCTCGAGCAGCACACGCTCGTGATCGAGGGCGTGCGGCGCGATCCCTACGCTGGCCCCGCTCCGAGCGAGGCCGGCGCGACGGTCGCGGGCTACCGGCTTCGGCAGATGGAGATCGAGTACGGCCCGTTCCGGCGCGTGATCCCGCTGCCGTACCCGGTCAGCGCGTCGAAGGCTCGCGCGCGGTGCGAGGGCGGTATCTGTGAGATCCGGCTGCCGCGGGCCCGTGCGGTGGAGAAGCGGACGACGATTACTATCCGGATGTAGAGGACATGGCCAACGGACGAGCAAAGTCGAAAAAAGCCGCCGCCGCCGCGCGGCCCGCGCCGGAGGTGACCTCCGTCGTGAAGGTGGCCGAAGCCGAGCCGTTGCCCGCCGTCCTGCCGGTCCTGCCGCTGAGCGACGTGGTGATCTTCCCCGGCATGGTCGTCCCGCTCATCGTGAACAGCGCGCGGTCGATCAAGCTGATCGACGCTGCGGTCTCGTCCCACCGCTATATGATCGGCGTGCTGCAGAAGGACCGCACGCAGCCGGACGACAAGGTCGGGGTCGGCGACCTCCGCGAGCACGGCTGCGTGACGCGCCTGCTGAAGATGCTGAAGTTCCCCGACGAGACCGTGCGCGTGCTCGTGCAGGGCGTTGCGCGCTGCCGGATCACGGAGCCCGACGAGAGCGCCGCCTACCTGCGCGCGCACTATGACGTGATGACCGACGAAGCGGAGGACTCCATCAAGACCGCCGCCCTGGCACGGGCGGCCTCGCAGTACTTCCAGGAAATCATCACGATGTCGCCCACGCTGCCCGACGAGTTGAAGATTGCCGTGGTCAACATCGAGGAACCGGGCCGGCTTTCCGATCTCATCGCGGCCAACCTCAACATGACGATCGAAGACCGGCAGGACCTCCTGCAGGATCCGCGCCCGCAGTCGCGGCTAAGAAAAATGACGCCGATGCTCAGCCGCGAGCGCGAGGTGCTGCGCCTCGGCTCGGAAATCCAGAACCAGGTCAGCGAAACGCTCGGCAAGAACCAGCGCGACTTTTTCCTGCGCGAGCAGATGAAGGCGATCAAGAAGGAATTGGGCGAACAGGACCAGCAACAGGCGGATATCGTCGAACTGGACGGAGGAATCCTGAAATCCGGCATGCCGGAGGAGGTCCGGAAGGTCGCGCTCAAGGAGAAAGACCGGCTTGGGTCGATCCCCGTCGCGTCGCCGGAATATTCGGTGGTCCGCACCTACCTCGCCCTGCTCCTCGACCTGCCGTGGGCGGCGGCGACGCAGGACCATCTCGACATCGGGCGGGCGCGCCGGATTCTCGATGCGGACCACTACGACCTGAAGAACGTCAAGGACCGCATCCTCGAATACCTGTCCGTGCTGAAACTGAAGAAGGACATGAAGGGCCCGATCCTGTGCTTCGTCGGCCCGCCCGGCGTGGGCAAGACCTCGCTCGGGCAGTCGATCGCGCGGTCGCTCGGCCGGAAATTCATCCGCATGTCGCTTGGCGGCATGCGCGACGAGGGGGAGATCCGCGGGCACCGCCGCACGTACATCGGCGCCATGCCGGGCCGGATCATCCAGAGCCTGCGCAAGGCCGGCACACGGAACCCCGTCTTCATGCTCGACGAGATCGACAAGCTCGGCGCGGATTTCCGCGGCGATCCCGCGGCCGCGCTGCTCGAAGTGCTCGACCCCGAACAGAACGGGACGTTCACCGATCACTACCTCGACGTGCCGTTCAACCTCTCGTCCGTCCTCTTCATCGCGACGGCGAACGTGGTGGACACGCTGCCGCCCGCGCTGCGCGACCGCATGGAAGTGCTCGAACTGCCCGGCTACACCGCGCAGGAGAAAATCCACATTGCGAAGAAATACCTCATCGCGAAGCAGACCGAGGCGCACGGGCTGACGCGGAGTAACATCGCGTTCCAGGACGCGACACTGGCGCGACTCATCGCCGACTACACGCGCGAGGCGGGCGTCCGGAACCTCGACCGCGAGATCGCCGGGATCTGCCGCAAGGTCGCGCGCGGCGTCGCCGAGGGACGCCGCGCGAAGGTCGTCATTTCGCCGCGGATGCTCCACGCGTACCGCGGCCCGGTGCGGTTCGAATCGGAGGTCGCGGAAAAAGTCTCCGATCCCGGCGTGGTCACCGGCCTCGCATGGACGCCGGCCGGCGGTGACATCCTTTTCATCGAAGCCACGCGCATGCCGGGCAAGGGCGCGCTGATCCTGACGGGGTCGCTCGGCGACGTGATGAAGGAATCCGCGCGTGCAGCGATGAGTTTCATCCGCGCGAACCTCGCGCGGTGGAAACTCGACCGCAAGGCGGTCGACGGCCAGGATTTCCACATTCATGTCCCCGCCGGGGCCGTGCAGAAGGACGGCCCGTCCGCGGGCCTCGCCATGATGGTTGCGTTGTACTCGCTGGTGACCGGGCGACCCGTGCCGGCGGATATCGCGATGACCGGGGAGATCACGCTCCGCGGCAAGATCATGCCGGTCGGCGGCATCAAGGAGAAGATTCTCGCCGCCAACCGCGCCGGCATCAAACGCGTCCTGCTCCCCGTGGGCAACAAGAAGAACCTCGAGGAAATCCCGCCCGAGATCCGGAAGAAGATGAAACTGAGTTTCGTCCAGCGCGCGGACGACGCCCTCCGCTACCTGGTCGACGGGAAAGCGAAGAATTGATGGCCACGAAGATGCACAAGAGCAGCCCGCCCCTAAGGCCCTTTGTTTCCTTCGTTCTTGTGTTTCTTTGTGTCTCTTTGTGGCTATCCGCAATGAATGTTGCGGCCGATGACTCGAAGCTTCCGCCCGCGCAGGAACTGCTCGACGGCTGCATCGGGACGCTGCCCGACATCCCGCTGGTCATCAGCGGCCAGCTTCAGTCCAAGAGCAAGGACGGCGACATCGAGGCCCGGATCAACGTCGAAATGCTGCTCGACTGGCAGGCCGATCCGCCGACCGCGCGGTACACGCTGCGCGACAACTTCGGTCACGCGCTCGAGCACCTCTCCGTTACGTGGCCCGCCCACAACGCTTCGCGTAGTGTGGCGGGCGAGCTGCCGGAATATCGGTACTTCCAGGGCGACCCGCTCGTCGCCGCGCCTGTCCCTGTGCTGTCCGAGCCCGTGCGCGGAACGGATATCAGTTGGATGGACTTGAGCCTGTCCTTTCTATGGTGGCCGGACGGGCGCACTGTCGGGGCGGAGGACGTCCGCAGTCGCACGTGCTATGTGTTGGAAGTTCCCGCCCCGCGGGAAGCGGAACAGGCGCCGAGCGGCTCGTTCGGCGGGTGTTCGAAGGTCCGGCTGTGGATTGACCTCAATATCCACATCATGCTCCGCGCCGACGCATACGACGCGGCCGGGCAGTTTGTGCGTCGCATGGATGTGAAGGGCTTCAAGAAGATCAATGAACGGTGGGTCATTCAGCACGTGGAGATCGAGAGTTACCCGTCGCGCCACAGAACCGTCCTCCGCGTGCGCGACGTGCAGGACCGCACCCGCAAGAGCTACCTGCGCGAGGATGCCGGGCCGGACGGTGAAGAAGTTGAAGGCGTGGAACCTGTAGCCGCGCCTCTATGAGGCGCGTCTGCACAATCGCGCCTCGCAGAGGCGCGGCTACACCTGAAAATAATGTCGCCTCCCCGGTCACTTTCCCCTAATAGATGATCCATGATTCGAGACGCCGCCGATGACTCCCGCGCCGCTTCACGGAGACGAAATGAACGACGCAGATTACTCAGCAGGATAGAAGCCCTGCTCCTTGTGGTCGGCGTGCTTTGCATGGTGATCGCCGGCGTCATCGCGGCCCTGGCGGCCACGCACGCGAATGACGTACGTGCGAAACTCTTCACGATGAGCATTTGGTACGTAGGGGCCGGCGTGATGCTGGTCGGCATCTACCTGGTTTTCTTTGCCCTTCCTGAATGGCGGCAGAAGCGTCGCAACCACCGGCGCCGCCGCGGCAACTACCAAGTGAAGAGCCCAACCGTGTCGGGCGGCCGGGCATCCGGCATGGTCCTCATCTATGTTCTGGTCATGGTCGGCCTCGTCGCCGCGCTCGTGCTCCAGGCCCAGATCACGGCGCGGACCGCCCTGAAACGCGAACAGGACCACGCGCAGCGCGCGGAGCTCCGGCGGGCTGCGGAGGATGCGGCGCGCCACGCGCTGCAGTCGCTGGCCGACGATGACAACCTGCGTGTCGACAGCACCAACGACGCGTGGGCCGCGACGGATGAGCTCACCACGCCCTCCGGCATCCGGACGACGGTGCGCATCGTGGACCAGGACCGTTTTTTCGACCTGAACAACGCGAGCCTCGACGTGGCCGGCGGCATGAAGCCGCCTGCGGAGGTCATCGGCGACATCCTCGTTTCGTGCGGGCAGTTCTCCCCGAGCGCGCTGATCGATGCACTGAACGACTGGATCGATGTCAACGACGACGGCGTCCACGAGTCGCCCCTGTACCGGAAGCGCATGCCGCCGTACGACGCCGCCAACCACGTGCTCTACTCGTGGTCCGACCTGCTCGCGATCAACGGGTTCAACCGCGACCTGTTCCGCCCGCCCGAGCGCTTGTCTTCGCTCGACACGTTCAAGAACGACATCCATGAATGTGTGACCGTGCTTCCGGTGCCGAGGCAGCATCCGCTGACGATCAATGTGAACACGGCCACCCGCGGCGCGCTGGCCGGCGTGTTCGGCCTCGCCGAGGAGCGGGTGGTCAGCACCATCATCGTGTTGCGCAGCCTGAAGCCGATCACCTCGCTCGACGTGCTCGCGCCCACCGCCGATGCGGTCCGGTTCGAGAGCGTGCGTCCGTACCTCGACGTGAAGAGCCGGTTCTTCACCGTCGACGCCTCTGCGGAAGCAGAAGGTCACGTCGCCCGTGTCCACATCCTCGCGCAGCGTAACGCCTCAGGAAGCGTTGACGTTCTGCAGTGGATGTAGCCACGCATCTGTGATGCGTGCAGGTTTACAGCTTCGTGGCCATGCAACGGCACGCCTCGCAGAGGCGTGGCTACATCATGATTCTCCATGACTCCGGCCGTCATTTGTGAATAATCCCCCGCAAAACCCGCATTTTCTTTCATGACGCCGCATTTCAAGACCTGCTTGGGACTCGATGTGACCGCAGATGGCATCCTTGCCGTCCGAGCCACGCGGTCGGGTACCCGCGTCGACGTCGAGACGGTGCCGTGGAATCCGGCGATGGCGGATCGCGCGGCTGTGGCGGCGTGCCTCCCGGCGAGCGAGTGTTTTGCGCGGCGCTTGACCGCGCCGTTCGGCTCGGTGGTCAAGGCGCTGAAGGTGTTCCCGTCCATCCTCGATATCCAACTCCCGTTTCCGATTGAGAAATGTGTCTACCGGTTCCTCGACGCGGCGCCCGCAGCTGGACAGGTTGGGGCTCTCGCGCTGGCGGCGCGTCACGAGGAGGTGTCCTCGCGCATCGAGAAGCTGAACCAGGCGGGTGTCGATCCGACACATCTCGACCACGAGGGGCTCGCGTTGTGGACGCAGAGCCTGGAGGAACTGCCGCTGGACCTCGAGACGGCTCGCGCAGTCTTCTATCTCGGGCCGGACCGTTCGACCCTGGTGATCGGCCGCGGCGCGAAATTCATCCACGCGGCGGGCATTCGTTCCGGGACGCGCCAGTATTTCGACGGTGACGCGCCGGATGCGGCGGCGCTCGGCCAACTCGCGGCGCGTGTCCAGCAGGTGCTGCGCGCACAGGTGCCCGACGTTGAGGCGCAACCCATGCAGTGGGCGTTCACGGGTCCGGGTGCGGAACGCGAGGCATGGACCGGCGCCCTTCGTTTCGCGCTTCGATTGCCGGAGGCGACGACCGTCTTCACGCACAAGGCCGTCGCAACCTTCCTGGCCCGCGCGGTTGCGACACGGGCGCTGGCCGACGGGCCGTACCGCTGCAACTTCCGGACGGACGCCTTCGAGCATCGCGTTGTCGCGGCCGCACGCGACCAGCAGCAAAACCGGGTCGCGGTCACCTGCCTTGCCGCGGGCCTCGCGCTGTGCGCGGTCAACCTTGCGTGGCAGGGCGTGTTGCGCGCGAAGCTGTCGTCGTCGCAACGGGCGATCGAGACCCTCGCGAAGGATCTGTCGGGTTTGCCGCGCGTCCCGCGCGGCCAGGAAGTGCTGGTCGTTGAACGCGCGCTGGAGGAGTGCGCGCCGCTGGTCGCGCCGTTTGCGCGGGCGTTCGAGCCCTCCTCCGCGGACCTGCTGGCCGCGCTCCTCGACGAGGCGGATCCGGGCCGGGTGACGTTGGATTCGGCGACCGTCGGGGCCGTGTCGATCGTGCTGCGCGGAAGCGCGGTGGCATGGGGCGATGGGGAGTCGCTGGCGGACGTGCTGCGCAGCCGCGGCTGGAATGTGAACCTCGAGCGTGGGGATGCGGGCTCGGATGATCGGGTTCCCTTCACCATCAAGGCGGTGCTGTGATGAAGGCGGGCGGGCAGAGCATCCTGGGTGCGGCGGCGATCGCGGCCTGCGCACTCGGCCTTGTGATGACCCTGCAGTCCGCGCGGGCCATGCCGGACGCCGCGGCGCAGTTGAAGCGCAGGGCGTCGGACTACGGAAAACTCGTCGCGCTGGCGGCGCGGCAGGAGGACATTGCGGCCGCGAAGAGTGTTTTTGAAGAACTCGACCGCAAACGCGCGGTACCGATGGCGGACCTGGTGCAATCCGGGTTGCCGGGTGTCCGTGTGGAGGTCCGGCCGCGCGACGCGACGCCCCTTGCGGGCGGCTGGTCGCTGCGAAGCGTGGATGTTACGCTGGACGACGTCGATATTGCTGTCGCCTCGCGGCTGTTGGCCGCGGCCGCCGTGGCGCGGCCGCCGTGGCGGCCGGTGGAAATTGCCGTGACCGCGTTGGACCGGCCCGGCGCGGGGCGGGTGAGTCTGATGATGGAAGCCATTGAGAAGGCGGGGAACTGATCGCGTGGAACTACTGAACATTCTGAGCGAGCGGCGCGAGCTGGTGCGGAACCTGGTTTCCCGCGAGCTCAAAATCCGGTACCGCGGGTCCGTGCTCGGCTTCCTGTGGACGCTGCTCATCCCGCTTTTCATGGCGGGCATCTACGTGATCTTCCTGCGGATGGTGGCGGGGCGCGGCGTACCGATGGCCGACATCATCATCGGCGTCTTCGCGTGGCAGTTCACGGTGCAGTGCGTCAACAGCGGGCTCAATAGCATCACGGGCAACGTGAACCTGGTGAAGAAGGTGTATTTTCCGCGCGTCATCCTGGTGCTGGCGCAGGTGCTCGCGAACCTGGCGAACTATGTCCTGAGCCTCGTCATCCAGTTCCCGCTGGTCGCGGTGCTGCTGTACCTGCAGAACGACATGGTGGTCAGCCCGATGATCCTGCTCTTCCCGCTCGTCCTGGCGCTGCACGTGGTGTTCAACCTCGCGCTGTCGTTGCTGCTGGCGGCGTCGAACGTGTACTACCGCGACGTGCAGCACCTCGCCGGCGTTTTCCTCAGCGCGTGGTTCTTCATGACGCCCATCATGTACAACCTGTCGTTCGTCGAGGCGCACGCGGCGCGCTGGCCGTGGGTGATTGACCTGTTCCTGCTGAACCCCCTGACCGTGATCGTGACGGGGTACCGGGCGGTCACGGAACCGGGCGTCGCATTCCCGTGGGGGCCAGCGCCGATTGCGGCCATCCTGATGGTGCCGTTGCTGCTGGTTTTCGGGCAGTCGGTGTTCCGCAGGCTGGAGAAGAATTTCGCGGATATGTTGTAGGAAGGACGAGTGTCGAGTGGCGGGTGTCGGGGGGACCGTGGCAAAGTGCCAAGGGCAAAGAGCAAAGGGCGGAGGGGTCCGGCCCTTGCCTCTTATCCCTTAGCTCTCTGCCATCCCCTCGCCCCACTCGACACCCGACACTCGACACGATGAATATCGCCATTGAAGCCATAAACCTTGGGAAATCCTACCCGAAGCGCGGGATCGGGGTTCCGACGCTGCTCGGGCGTATCACGCAGGGGATGCAGCGCGGGCCGGTGGAGGATTTCTGGGCGCTGCGCGGCGTGAATTTCAAGATCCCGCGCGGGAAAACGATCGGCGTCGTGGGGCCGAACGGCTCGGGCAAGAGTTCGCTGCTCGGGCTCGTGGCGCGAACGATCACGCCCACCGAGGGCGAGGTCCGTACGGAGGGCCGCATCTCCTCGCTGCTCGAGCTCGGGGCGGGGTTCCACCACGACCTGACGGGTCGGGAGAATGTGTTCCTGAACGCCGCGGTGCTCGGCATCCCGCGCGAGGACGTGGCCAAGCGGCTCGACCACATCATCGATTTTGCGGGACTGCGGGATTTCATCGATATGCCGGTAAAGCATTACTCGAGCGGCATGTACGTGCGGCTCGGCTTCGCGGTGGCGATCGAGATGAACCCCGACATCCTGCTCGTCGACGAGGTGCTGGCGGTCGGGGACATGGCGTTCCAGATGAAGTGCTTCGACCGCATCCGCGATTTCCAGAAGCGGGGCAAGACGCTGCTGCTGGTCACGCACGACTTGGTGTCGGTCGAACAGTTCTGCGACGAGGTGAAGCTGATCCACCAGGGGCGGCTCGTTGCCGAGGGCGATCCGTCGGACGTGATCCTGACATACATGAAGACGTACATGGCGCGGATCGGCCAGTTGAACGTCGAGGAGCACGGCACGCGCGAGGTGGAGATGACCGACGTGAAGTTGCACGACGAGACCGGCGTCGAGGCGAGCACGTTGATCACGGGCCGGTCCATGGTGGTGGACATTCACTACCGCGCGAAGCGTCGGATCGAGAAACCGATCTTCGGTTTCTCGCTGAAGACCGGCAACGGGTTCTACATCTTCGGGACCAACACGCAGATCATGAAGTATCCGATCGACGCCATCGAGGGCGAGGGGGTCATGCGGCTCAGCATCGATCCTCTCACGCTCATGGAAGGCAAGTACTTCCTCTCGCTCGCGGTGCATTCGTGGGATCACGCCACGCAGTACCACCGGCGCGAGGACTGGCATCCGTTTGCCGTGAAGAGCCCGACGTCCGCCATGGGCGTCTTCCACCTTAACTGCGGCTGGCAGCTTAAGTCCTTGTAGACAAGGCAGTAAGATGCACCCGCAGTACGGACGATTCGCAGTCATTGCGGGACGGTTGGCCGCGAAATGGTTTGTCTAATATGCTGTTTGCCAATACGCTATGACTATCAATTGTAAGCAACGGCAGCCCCGTTTGGATGCGGCGCGGCCGCATCCATCACGGCCGCGGAGTGGCGGATTCTTCGCGTTTCGCGAATAGTCCGGGCTGGTTTGCGTAACCAGCAAATAGTTAGTGCCATGGTAAAAGAGCTAGCCTCGACCCGGGCCAAAGGACGCGAGGGGGCGTCTGTCAGAAATCGAAAAGCCTCCGGTGATGAAGCCGTTGTGGAGGTGGGGCTTGGCCAGCTCCATGGCGGGGCGAGCATCTACGACGTTGCGGAGCATGCCGACGTTTCTATCGTCACCGTCTCGCGCGTATTCAACGATTATCCGCACGTCAGCGAGAGGATGCGGAACCGCGTGTTTGCCTCCGCCCGGCGCGTTGGCTACACGCCGCGCCTGGTCTCGAAGCGCAACGTTCTGGCAGCGATCATCGGCAACCTGGACCACCTCAGCGCGGGCGACTACAAGACGCGCCTCCTTCTCTACGTCGTCCGGTCGGCGGCGAAGATCGGCTACCTTGTCGAATTCATTCCGTACGACTCGATCGACCTGGCCACGAAGCATTTGGTGAACGGCATGGTGGAGGTGGGGCTCACGGTGGACGAGGTGGCCAGGCTCGTGAGCCTGCCGAAGGTGCCGAAGGTGGCGACGAACAAGGAAATGGCCGACAGCGATTGGAACTACGTCAGCTCCGATCATTACCACGAGGCGGAAATGGCGGTCCTGCATCTTCTCGAACGCGGGCACGAGCGCATCGCGCTGGTGCTCGACGAGGAGCGCGGGTGGGGCGTCGAGCGCCGCCGCGCGGGGTATGAGGAGACCCTGGCGCGCGGGAGCTCGGGCGCGTTCCGGCCCATGACGCTTTTCGCGTCGCTGCTGACGGCGTCCGACATCGCGCGCAAGATCCGCGATGCGAACTGCACCGCGTGCATCAACCTGACGGACAACTACGGGTTTGCGGTCATGGATGCGCTGACCAACGGGCAGGGGCTGCGGATACCGGACGATATCTCGATGGTGTGCCTGGAAAACGAATCGGTGAGCCCCTTTCTTCACCCGCGGCTGACGACCATCGCGCAGCCGCTGGAAGCGATCGCGGAGCACGCGGTCTCCGGCATCATCGAACAAGTGCACAGCGGCATGCCGCAGTTCAGGCAGGTTTTCAAGAGCCGCCTGGTCGAGCGCGCGTCGGTCAAGAAACTGAACTGACGGCGATGATCGGACCCGCGGGCGCAAGGGCTATTTTTATATGAGCACAAGACCGCACAAACTGCGTCCCGTGGTCTACGTGAGGCGGCGACGTTCAGGCACGTCCACCTTCGCGTCGGGTCTTGTCTATGTCGTGGCGGTCGTCGCCGTCGTGGCGATAGGCGCCTTTTTCTACGGGAGCTACGAGAAAGCGAAGCGGGCGCCACGCAGCTACTCGCAGGCGGACCTGCCTTTCGGCATGAAGCGCTCCGCCCCGGGGTCGGCGGCGGCCGATGCGGATTCCACCGCCAACCGGAACCTGCCCAAAGCACCGCAGGCCGCCGCGCCCGCACAGCATCCCACAACGACGTCTGCGACGTCCGCGGCTGCCAGTCCCATCGCGGTGGCTGTGCACAGCGCGTCGGGCGCCATGCCCGCGATCCAGGCAGAGCCGCGTGTGCCGTGGGTGGTCCTGCCCGAGGAGATCACGAACCCGCAGAAGGGCAAGATGGAGCCGCTGGCGGACACCGTCGCGATTGCGACGGTGAAGGGTCAAGATTGGAATGGGGGCGGGCTGAAGGAACTGCCGTTGCGGGGAGACGATGCCGTCCTGCTGGCGCGGTTCGATATCCGGTCCGTGGTCGGCTGGACCGTGACGAAGGCGTCGTGGCACTGCAAGGTGACCAAGGGGAACCTGCGGACGTTGAGTTTCAGCACGGTGCCCGTCGACCGGGAGGAGGGTTCGGGGACGTTCGATGGGCCTGCGGCGAATGGCGCGACCTACGCCTATGCCAACGCGGAGAAGGTGCCGTGGACGCCTGACCATGCGCCGCTGGCCGCGCTTCTGCGCGGCAACAGCGGCTCGCTCGTCAGCTACAGCGAGCCCGACAATCCGGACAACCGCGCGGGTGACTGGGTCGTCTACGATCTTCGAACCGCCTTGGTCCAGGCGATGATCTCGGGTACGGCGGGAAGCCTCGCCATCTGTGACGAGAAGGGCCAGCGCGCCTTGGAATCGACCATCGCCAGCCGGGAAGATGAATCGTTCTCGCACTACATCGAGGTGGAAGGCCAGGCCGTGGACCGGACGCCGCCGTCGCAAATCGAGGCATTCAAAGCCTTCGCGCACACGGACCTTCGCGGCGCGCGCACGTCCGGCGCGCTGCTGACGTGGCTCGCGCCGGGTGACGACGAAATGCAGGGCCAGGCTTTTCGTTACGACGCGTGGTATGCATCGACCGATGTCCCTCTGGACCAGGCCACGCCGGTGGCGCGCGAAACGATTCCCACGCCCATCCTCGCGGGCAGGGTCGAGCAGCTCGTGGTCCAGGGGTTGAACCCGGACACCGAGTACACGTTTTTCATCCGCGCCGCCGACGAGGCGGGTCAGTTAGGTCCGGTCTCCACTACGAAAGCCATCACAGCGCCGCCGCTCGACATCATCGAGGCCGAACCGCCGAACCTATACGATGGGTTACCGGTGGACGTGGTGCCCGGGCAATTGAGTGTCGAGGCGCTCGACCTGATGATGCCGACAGATTCCCTGTCCGGGAATGACGACGCCACCGCGGCGAGGACCTCGATAATCTGGGATCGTGCCTCGCGTTCGATCCATCTTCGAGCGGCGCGCAACCAGAGCGTTGAGGTCCTGTTGCAGTTCAGTCTGAAAACCGGGACGTTTCCGCCGGTTCACATCGAGGTGCTTCCGTTCATCGCTCCGGACGGGAAACCGATGGACTTGAAGTCGCGCCTTTACGAGGTGGTGTACGCCGCGGCCGGCGGTTCGCGAACCAACCTGCGATGGGTCGGCGATGCCCTGATCCCGCTGAAGGGTGTGCTCGATCCCGCGAAGTCGGCGTTCCCGGTGCCCGGGCGGAAATACCAGTCGGTCCTCGCAGACATCACGGTGCCGAAGGACGCGCCATCCGGGCTGTACCGTTGCAAGATCAAGCTCAGCGTTGCGTCCCAACCCGATGTGAACCTGAACGTTTTCCTGACGGTGGAAGAGGTCGTGCTCGGGGAGCCCGCTTTCACGGTGGAGCTTGCCGAAGGCCCGTATGCCATCGCCCAGGTCTGCAAGAAGGATCCCCTGAAAGCGGCCGAGGCACGTGCTGTTGAGCGCGACTACCAGCGCCTGGCTGTCGAGCACCGGGCCCACCTGGTCCTCATCCCATACACGGGCATGGGCGAGTGCCCCGTGCCCTATGCGCCGCAGGCGCGCGGGAGCGGGGCGGAGTGGAGTATCGCCTCGTGGCAGGAATGGGATGACCGGTTCGCGGACTACCTCGCCGGCCCGCACGTCATCCTTCCCCTGTTTGAGGACTGGCCCACGCCGTTCCTTGACGGCTACTCCTGTGCGGACCAGGAGATCCTGCCGCCCGGCCGCACCACGAAAGTCTACGCCGGCATGAGCCGCGGCATTCCCGAGTGCCTCAGCCGCGACTACTGGGAAACGCTGGGCGCGGCGGCCTCCGCGTTCGGCGCGCATTTCAAAGAGATGGATCACCAACGCATCGAGGCCCACGTCTGGCTCACGTCCGAGCCGTCGACCGGCTACATCGGCAGGCTGCCGCCGTGGAATCTCGCGCACCCGTCGAACCGCGACGACTTCCTGGCCCTGAAGGCGTACGGAGAAAAAGGTCTCTCGCGGGTGGCCGATGCGTGGGGCGCCTCGCAGTTCGTGTTTCGCGTGAGCGTGCCCAATCTCCGCGCCCTGTGCGACTACGGCGCGGGCGTATTCAACCTGCTCGCCGTGGAGGATGTCGATTTCAGCCACTGGCCGCTGCTCAAGAACCGCCTCGCGCTGACTCACGAGCGAGTCTGGCTGCAGACCGCGGGGCTTTCCGCCGACGCCGGCGCTGCGGGGTTGGCTTCGCTCGCCCTGAACGCTTTCCTCAACGGGGCCGACGGCTGGACCGTGCGCGGTGTCGTGGGGCAGGCGGACGACTGGAAAACAATCGACGATGCCGCAGTGATCCACACCGGCGCGGCGCTCGGCGAGACCGCCCCGTATCCCTCGTTGCGACTCAAGGTATTGCGCTCGATCCAGCAGGATCTGGACCTGCTGATGTCGCTGCAGGAACGCCAGCGCTGGAACCGCGACCAGCTCCGCGATTTCGCGGCCGGCTACATGACGGAGGAGAACGGCACGTATCTGGTGACGACCGAATCGCTCCGCCGCCTCCGCTACGCGACACTGGAGTGGCTCGCAAAATAGCGGGTAGTAGCCGGTTTCGGACAGTCCTGTTGTAGCCACGGCGCTCTGTCGCCGTGAACGCGCGATGCGCGCCGACAGAGCGGCGCGGCTACAACGAAACTCAAAGCTCGCCACCGGGCGCATGGCAGTTCTGCGGGGGTCTTTTCCGTGGAGGCCGGTGAGGCACGGCTACAGGCGGTTCTGATTCCTGTTCGAGCGACGGGCGAAGGCGCTC
>JAZDKY010000097.1:0-91256 GCA_043802525.1 bacterium | reverse complement strand
TTGTATTGGTAGCGCCGCGCGCGGTCGCGAATCTGTCTTATTTGTTACACGCCTTGGTGGGGGGGCTTGGTTGACCCCCCCGCGGCGCTTTCATCGAAAGCGCCCTACCAAACAGAGAAACAATTCAAACTGATGCAGTACCGGCCGTGAAAGCGCACACTGTACGCTCGGTCCCATTGGGCAAGTTCATCCCTGTTGAATTGCTTGACGAGTTTCTCCACGTCTTGCTTCACGTCAACGGGTATCGATTTGCCTGCCATCTCTGATTTCCCTTCTTCATGTGCAGAACGTCACGCCTCAGGCTCGAGGGCGCCGCCGCGGCGCCCGAGTGGGCTGGAGACGTTCGATGCTCATTTCTCTTTCTTGCTTGATTCCCAGAAGCTGCGTGGAGTCATGATCCGCGATCCCCCATACTCCTTGATGACCAGCAGATTCTTGTCGCCGGTGACGATGGCCTCGGCATTCCCGGGGGCAACCAAGCCGAGAATCATCAGGTCGTCAGGATCGCGGCAAATTGCCTTTTTGACTTCTTCCGGTTCAAGTATCTCGGCGTTATTGCGGAGAACCTTCAAGTATTGCGCGATGACCGGAGGGGAAACCTTGATCTTGATTCTGAGTTTCTCCTCTATCTCCTCCAGAATGCCTTCACACAAGATGAGGTGATGATGTTCAAGGCAGAGTTCCAGAATCGCTTCGCACAACCCTCGGGAGGCTACCGCTGCGATGGCAACGTTGGCGTCAAGGATGACCCTCATGACAAGGCCTTGAAGATGTCGTCATCGGTCAGCAGGCCTTGTGCTTCCGCGAAGGGGAGTATCTTTCTCCGCACTGATCTGAACTTCTCAATAGCGATGTAGCGGCGAAGGGATTCCCGAACGATGTCGCTGACCGCTTTGTTCTCCTCTCGACTGATTTCGTCGAGATCGATTTTCAGCGCTTCCGGCAAACGAATGGTGAGCGTTGTCATGGTTTGTTCTCCTGCACGACAATGTAGTGCATCGGCCATGGTTTGTCAAATATCTTGCGCATCGAACGCGGAACGAAACCGAAACACGTGACGATCCAAGTTCCGTTCGTCGAGGAAAGGCAGAGTCCGCTGGCCCCACCTTCGCCAAGGCTTCAGTGGGCAAGCCAGCGGTCCACCCGGGCCTTGCCCAAGCGAGCGGGGAGCCATGTCGGACCAATCATCCGCGCGTGCGCTGAATCAGCATGTGGAATGTACGCGCCCATTTCTTGGAAATGACAAATCCACCTGCCAATGCAATTGTGAAATGCAGAGACCTGACACCTGACTGTATGATTTCTTCTTCCCGTATGCGTCCAAGAAGTTCTTCCGTTGGTATCTCTTCCAGTCCCGATCCATCTCCTTCAATTCGTCGTCTGAAATGGCCTCGATCTTCTGGAGGGCAAAAACGAGGGAGCGAACAGAGACCGTCGGATACGCGGCCCGTGCACGGGTTCCACACTTGT
The DNA here is from genome assembly GCA_043802525.1 of bacterium. GTDB lineage: Bacteria > Verrucomicrobiota > Kiritimatiellia > CAIVKH01 > CAIVKH01 > JAZDKY01. The sequence goes on along the minus strand of JAZDKY010000097.1, from coordinate 89,786 downwards.
AACACTTGATCATGGGAGGCTTGATGTCCTTCTGCAGGGCGAGTTCGCGCCGCATAATCGTGATGCGTTGGCAGATGGCTGGCGACAATTACATTTCCGCACTGACGACAACTACACTTCCGCATAGGCGGTGGTCATTCTGACAAGCTGAACCGTGGCGCAGGGAGGGCCACGGAGATGCGCGTCACAGACCAACAAGTGAGGAAGTTGTCTATGGAACATCAGAAGTGCGGACAGATCGGGCTGGCGGGCATGAACCGCGACACGGCTGCGGCACACATTCGGAGCGGGCAACTGCCTTCGGCCCAGGCCGTGGACCGGGACTGGCGGACGCGGCCGGACCCGTTCAAAGCCAACTGGCCGGCGACGGAGGCGATGCAGCAGGACGCCGCCGTCGCTGGATACGTCACCGCCTCTGAAATCAGCCTCAACTTTGCGGCGTAAAATGCTTGGAAATGAAAGCTGTTCCGAAGTACAAATTGTCACGGCATACTCCCTTCGCTTGCTTGCTGCAAATAGCTGTATAATAACAACTTAGAGATGAGCTGCCCCTAATTCATCTCGTTCTGATGCACGATCCGGGTTAGGAAGCCGGTTCTCGGTTGGCGATGGATCGAGTCGGCTGGGGATCGCCAAGGAGGGATCACGTTGCAGAAAGACACCTGTTCCGAGATTTTCCAAGCATGGGAGAAATCGGCGGGAAAACTTCCAACCATTAAGATTCGACCGGTGTTTCTCAATCGTTGGAGAACCCTCTTTCTCCTGACGTCGGCCCTCTGCCTTCTGGCACCTGGCGCAGCTACCGCCGCGACCCTGTACGTCTGGACCAACAGCCCCAATCCGGGATTCCCCTTCAACACGTGGTCCAATGCTGCACGGACAATCCAGGCCGCAGTGGATGCGGCGCAGTCCAACGACACGGTCTGGGTGACGAACGGCGTCTACGCGACCGGCGGTCGTCCGGCACCCGGAGGGTCTCTCACCAACCGCCTGGTGGTGACCAACGCGATCACGATAGCGAGCGTGAATGGTCCGTCTAACACCTTTATCGTGGGAAAGTCGCCCAGGGGCATCAATGCGGTTCGCTGTGTCTACATGACGGCCGGTATGCTGAGCGGCTTTACCCTTACCAATGGTCATACCGCCAACTCCGCGGGCGGCGCGCGGGACGACGTTGGGGGCGGTGCGCTGGCAGATGGGGGCATTCTTTCCAACTGCGTGATCACATCCTGTTCGGCGCGGCAGAGCGGCGGCGGCGCGGCCTACAGCGAGTTGGTGGATTGCACGGTGTCCTATAGTGAGGCCTTTCTGGGGAACGGCGGCGGTCTGTACGGCTGTAACGCAACGCGGTGCGACATCTTTGGAAACTGGACGATCTATTACTATGGCGGTGGGGCTGCCACGAGCGTCCTTGTCGGTTGCACGATCTCAAGCAATCAGGCGGTGTCGGATAACTTGGGTCGCGGAGGGGGTGGCTATGCCTGCACGGCAAGCAACAGTATGTTCGCATGGAACTTGGCAGAAGCGCAAGGCGGAGGCGTATGTCTGGGGGTCCTCTACAACTGCACGCTCGTCGGCAATACCTGCTCAAACCACCGGTGGCGGTGCTTACGATGCCACGTTGATCGACTGTGACATCGTCGCGAATGTGGCGACCAACGGTGGTGGTTTGTTCTCGGGCTCCGCGACCGGATGCACGATCAGCAACAACATGGCACGTAACGGCGGTGGTGTGTACGGCAGCACGTTGAGTAACTGTGTCATCGTGGCCAACTCTGCGGATGAGAATGGCGGGGGGACACATGGTGGCACGTTCAACCACTGTATGTTCGACATGAACTCGGCAGGTATGGAAGGGGGCGCGGCATGGGGTGGCGACTACGCTTTCTGCACGATACGTTCCAATTCGGCCACCACGGGTGGGGGGCTGTGGACGGCCGGCGCCAGCAACTGCACCATCGTGGGTAACACCGCGACCATTGGAGGCGGTGTTTACGGCGGCACGATCTACAACTGTCTTATCGTCAGCAACAGCGCTGATTATGGTGGGGGCACCCGCTATTGCTGGGAGCGATCATGCACCAACATATATAACCGCGCCGCAGTTGATGGCGGCGGCTCCTACCCAGCCTACCTGAGTGATCTGAGCAAAGGTGTGGTGGCCTTCAATTCGGCCGGTCGCAACGGAGGGGGGATCATGGCCAACGGCCTCTGCTATATAATGAACACCATGGTGTTCGGCAACTCGGCCAGCAACCTTGGCGGGGGGGTCTACCGGGGGGAACTCCAGTATTGCACCGTCGTCAGCAACGACGCAGGCACCGGTGGCGGCACCTACTTCAGCACGTCCACGTACTCCATCGTGTACTACAACTTCGCGACCAACGGAGAGCACAACACCTCGGCCAGCACCTATAGCTACTCCTGTACGACACCCGATCCCGGCGGCGCAGGCAACATCACGAATGCGCCGCTCTTCAAAGACCTCGCGGAAGGGGATCTGCACTTGTTGTACGGCTCGCCGTGCATCGATGTGGGAACCAACGAGGCCCCCCCCGTCGCGAACGATATCGAGTGGAATCCGCGTCCCCTCGATGGCAATTATGACGGCACAAACGAGTACGACATGGGTGCGTACGAGTATGATCCGGCAACGGCCGACTCGAATGACGACGGCGTGCCCGACTGGTGGTACCACAAGTACGGACTTGATCCGACGAACACTGCGACAACGCATGGGCATGCAGATGCCGACACCATGGACAACGAGGGCGAGTGGAACGCCGACACGGATCCGACCGACCCGGACAGTTACCTGGGCTTCCGCGACATCGAGTATGTCGGGCCCGGCATGGTTGTGACCCATACAGCGGGCACACAGGCGTGGCGGTTTGTCGAATCGTCCTACGACAGGACCAACTGGTTCCTGACGGCAAGCAACGTGCCTCCGACGTCCGTCACCAACACAACAGGCTTCACGCCCAGTCAGCCCGAGCGGTACCTCCGCATTCGGGCGCATCGGTAAAACGGCTTCACGAACAGCGCTGTCGGGCTGCAAGGGTCAGCTGCAAGAACCAATTATCAATTATCGCCCACCGAGATCAGGATAAGGAGAACTCTCTATCTTGATAGTTTCTTAGGTCTGACGTTGTTTGGTCGGAATTATTTCAACATTGTCAGCGAAGCATGGAATAATGTGGACCTTTTCGCGAGTTGCTCCGGCTTTCCACCGGCGTCGGCAATCGTGCCTGGATCCCTCGCGGCGGGTTTCCAGGCGAGGTCGGAAACTTTTCCAAACCTCGTAAGATCGTGTGACATGCGCCCAGTCAGGGGACCGGGCCTACAACCGCTGTAGGCCGCGTGCCCCCACGCGGCGGCTGGTGCCGGCAACGTCACCCTATTTTGCAGGAGTCAACAGGGGCGTGGGTTCTGCAGTTCAATACCGGCTGATGAAGAGCGAGCCGGTGGTGGGGTCAGTATTCATCGCGCGCGGAATCTGCAACCACAAGGGGCTCGCCATGGGCCCGGCTTTTGCACCCGCCCCATCCCCGCGTCAGGCAGTTTTTTCTTCTCAAGCCCCATCCCTGAGGCTTCACGCCGCTCCGGTAAAGCTGTAGGATAACAGTCGCATTGTCGCGCTCCGGCGGCCCGCCGCCGCGGGCCGCCGGAGCGCGAAGCGCCAAGGAGGTGTCCATGAACTGCCGCCCTATGTCAGCCGCCGTCCTTCTCTTCGCATGCCTTGCCGCCCCCACGACTGCGGGCGCTCAAGTTCCCGAACTGATCAACTACCAGGGCCGGCTGCTCGATGGGACGAACCTCGTCAACGACCAGGTGGACATGGAGCTCGGACTCTGGACGAATGCCGCGGGACCCGGCACGGCCCTGTACGTGGATTCGAACAAAGTCACCGTGGTGGACGGCTTGTACTCCACGTTCATCGGCGACGGGACGATCGACGGGACGCTGACGAATGCATTGACCTACAGCAACATCTACGTCGGCGTGAAGGTCAACGGAACCAGCCTGTCCCCCCGCGAGCCGCTGGTGTCCGTGTCCTATGCGCTGAAAGCGCGGGGCGTCGTGCCGGGCAGCATCACAACGGAATCACTCGCGGACGCCGCCGTGACGACGGATAAACTCGGCAGCAACTCCGTCACCGGCGCGAAGATCGCGGACAACACGATTTCGAACGCCGACCTGGCGGCGGATGCGGTCACGGGCGACAAGATCCTCGACGGCGCTATCAGCAACGTTGATGTCGCGGCCAACACCTTCTGGAGCACGGACGGCAACGCCGGAACCGCCGTCGGGACGCACTTCATGGGAACCACGGACGGACAGCCGCTGGATATCAGGGCGAACAGCGCGCGCGCGTTGCGCCTCATTCCGGACGCCACAAGCCCCAGCCTGGTCGGAGGTCACAGCGCCAACACGGTAAGCGTCGGCGTGGCCGGGGGCGTCATCGGCGGCGGTGGCAACGCCGCGCAACCCAACTACGTTACCGACAACTACGGCACAGTGGGCGGAGGCTCTTTCAACCGGGCCGGCAATGCAGGGGGCGGCGCCGCGGACGCCGAGTTCGCGACGGTGGCGGGCGGAAATGCGAACATGGCAAACGGAAGACACTCGGCCATCGGCGGTGGGATCAAAAACGTGGCCGGGGGGATGAGTGCCACGATCGGCGGCGGAACCAACAATGCAGCCGCCGGAATCAACGCCGTCGTCGGGGGCGGATACCGCAATGCTGCGGCGCGGGACAACGACACGGTGGCCGGAGGATCGTTCAACACCGCCACAGGCACCACGAGTACGGTCGGCGGTGGGTCGGCCAACATCGCCAGCGGAGCCGGATCAACCATTGCTGGGGGTCAATTGGGGGTGGCCGCGGCAGGGCTGGCCACAATCGGCGGCGGACAAGTCAACGTGGTGACAGCCGACTACGGCACCGTGGCGGGGGGGTTAAGGAATACGGTTGGCGGACAGTACAGCGCCATCGGCGGTGGGGCAAACAACACCGCCGAAGGGACGTACACCACGATCGGCGGGGGCAGATCCAACGCTGTAGCGATCGGCAGCACGACGGTGGCCGGCGGGAGCGGAAACCGCGCGATGAACACCGCCGCCACTGTCGCCGGCGGCCAGGACAATACCGCCCTGGCCCTCCGTTCAAGCGTGGGTGGCGGTTTCGACAACGAGGCCTCCGCCATTGCCGCCACCGTGGGTGGGGGCCAGCACAATCTCGTGAACGGCAGCTACGGCGTTGTCGGCGGCGGGCGTTCCAACCGCGTGTCAGGCGACTACAGCGTCATCGTCGGGGGAGAAAGCAACTTCGTCGTGTCCGGCAGCTACACGACCATCGGCGGCGGCGGAAACAACAACGCGGCACTGGGCGCCGATGGTTCCGTGATCGGCGGTGGTTTCGGCAACGTCCTGGCGGGCGACTATTCCACCATTTCCGGAGGGCGCGACAACACCGCGAACAATCAGAACAGCACGATCGGCGGCGGGGTGGGCAACGCGGTCAACGGCAACAGCGCGACGATCGCAGGCGGCACGAACAACTGGACCTTCGGCGAAAACACCACCATTGGCGGCGGCCGCGCCAACCAGGCCAGAGGCAGTGAAGCCACCGTCGGGGGCGGGGGCAGCAACCAGGCCACGAACGACTCCAGTACGATTGCGGGCGGTTTCAACAGCAGGGCCTTTGGCGCTGCTGCGACGGTAGGAGGCGGTGCAGGGAATTGGGCCGTAGGTCAGAACTCCACGATTGCAGGCGGGTCGGGCAACCAGACGTACCGCTATTACTCCACGGTGGCCGGCGGCATCAACAACGTCGCTTCGAACGACTACGCGAGCGTGGGCGGCGGGGTGGAAAACAGGGCGCTCGGTGTTTACTCGGTCATCGGAGGCGGGAGCTACAACCAGGCCGCGGGAACCAATGCCACCGTACCGGGCGGTGTGAGCAACGTCGCGGGTGGGGCGTACAGCTTCGCGGCCGGGCGCCGCGCGAGAGCGACCAACGATGGCGCCTTCGTCTGGGCGGACTCGAGCAACGCCGATTTCTCTTCGACCGCCGCCGACCAGTTCCTCGTCCGCGCCTCCGGCGGAATGGGCCTCAACACGGTGAATCCGCAAGCGAATCTGCATGTCGTCGGCAGCCCGACGATGGGATCGGTGGTCGTCGCGCCCTCTGAGCCGACCAGCGGGGACAACTCCCGTATCCTGCTGGCGGAGGATGACGACGCCACGTACGGGATGAGCCTTGTCTACGACGGCGGAGCCAACCAGTTCCAGATTCTCGGGGAGAACAGCGGCACGACAAACGGTCCCCACGTCGTTGTCAGCCGCGACAAGTCCCAGTTGGGCGTGGGAGGTGTCACCGCGCTGGGCAACGCGGTGCTGAACGTGCAGGGAGCCACGAACTGGTCGGGTGTCAGCTACGATGACATGATCCAATTCGCATCTCTTGAGCCCCTCTCGTATGCTTTCCTGGTCGGAGACGATGACCTGCTGCACTTGGAAGTCCCGACCAATTCGGCATCTGAGGCGGAATTCATCGAATGCGTGCTCGCTGATGGAAACAGCAAGTTCCGTTTCGAGGTCAGCGGCAACGCCTATGCGGACGGCGCGTTCAGCGGCGGCGGAGCCGACTACGCGGAGATGATCACCGTCAGCGACGGTGCGGCATCGGTCGAACCAGGCGACCTGCTGGCCATTGACCCCGCACGCGAGCGGGCCGTGAAGAAATGCTCCGAGGCGCGATCGGCGCGAGTTGCCGGCGTCTACAGCACCAAGCCCGGTTTCGTGGGCAGTGAACGCGAATGGGACGAGCCCGTGGTTGCCGGCGCGCGTCAGGGAGACAAGGCCAGGGAATACACCCTGCAGGATCGGGCGACCGAATTCGGGGATATCCCCATGGCTGTGGTCGGCATCGTCCCGTGCAAAGCGTCCGCCGAGAACGGGGCCATTCAGCCTGGCGATCTGCTGGTGGCTTCGGGCACGCCAGGGCACGCCATGCGCGACGACGATCCGAAGGTGGGGACCGTTATCGGCAAAGCGCTGGGCTCACTCGAAGCGGGGACCGGTGTAATCAAAGTGCTCGTGACACTGCAGTAGTGCGGCGCGGGGAGAGGGCGCAGACGAATGCGCAGCCGGAAGAAGTGAGAGGCTCGAGGCGCCTGTGGTGGTAACAGTTTAGCCGCGGCTCTGCGAGCGGCGATGATGCCACCATGCACGCCTCGCAGAGGCGTGGCTACACCTCCTTATCGGACAGGTTCGTCGACAAAAACATCCGGCCAGCAGTCGTTCCCCGTATGCCAGGTCAGACGCGTCGCGGACGCGGGTTCTGACCCCACTTCCCAGAGGAAGATTTCGTAGTCCGCCGTGTCGTGCTCGTGGCCCTCCGTGGCGGCCCCGAACACCATCCAACGCCCGTCCGCGGAGAGCTTCGGAAAGTACTCGTGGCTCCACGGCCCCGGCTGATCGAACCACAGCGTGCGCTCGCCCGTCGCGGGATCGATCTTCCAGACGGCGTTTTTCATGTGGCCACCCTGGTCGACGAGGTACAAGAAGGCGTGGTCGGGCGACCATGCGACCTGACAGCCGCCACCGATGCGTTTGAACGTGCCGTTGGTAAAGGCGAGCGCGGTCATGCGATCCGTCCCGCGGATGGTCACAGCGGCCGCGCCCGCGACTTCGTTGAAGCCCGGCGTGTCGAGCGTGCCGCCCTCCGGTATCCCGCCCTGCCCGCTCGTGAAGAGCACGCGTTCGCTGCCGTTCCGCAGGTCATGCTCCACGAGGAAGAAGGCGTCGCGCTGGAAAAGGAGGCGGTTGTTGTCGATCCACACCGGCGTGATCCCGTTTGTAGCCACCAGCCGGTCTTCGCCGCTGGACAGGTCAACAAGACAGATGTCCCACGGTAATCGATCGCGTTGCGAGACCCAAGGCCGGCGCGCCCGGCAGAACGCGACGCGCCGGCCGTCGGGCGAAATTCGCGGGTAGTACTCGGTGTTCGGATTCGTCGTTACCTGCGAAACCTGCCGGTCCGGAAGGGTCATTTTCCAGATGTCGTGGTTGCCGGAGCGGTTGGAGCTCCAGACGATGAATCCCCATGGCCCCGCGTGCCGAGTGTCGGGCTTGCCCTCCGAAGCGCCCGGCGCGAAGGAGGGTGTCGAGGGGATCATTGTGTCATGGCCGGATGCCGGCGGTTCGATCGCTCCGCGTTTGGTGAACGCGCGCTGCTGGTACCACAGGAAGCCTCCCGCCGCGACGGCCAACGCGAGGGCGGCCGCCACCGCGAGCATCCGCCGCCGCGGCGCAGGGACCGCGCGGCCCGGCACGAGAAGGGTGAAGAGCATCAGCGCAAGGCCACCCACACCGTAATCCACAATCTGACTGCAGACATGAAGGGCGAGCGTGCAGACCGCCGAATCCGCCGCGGGAAAGCCCAGCATCGTCCACATCGCCGTGCCGCCCGATTCGTAACTGCCAAAACTCATGAACGACGGCACGGGCGCGCTCGACGCCGCCTCCGCGCTCAACAGCGCGAGCAGGACCTTCCACGCCGGCACCGCCGCCATGTCGGGAAACGCGGCGCGCGCCACCGCGAGGAAGCAAAAGTAATAACCGCCGTATTTGAAAACACGGACCAGCAGCGAGAGCACGAGCGTTTTACCCAGCACCCCCGCGCGCCTGGTCGATTCGATGGCTCCGCCGATTTTCTCGAGAAACCCACATAGGCCAAGTCGAAGTGATTGCAGGTGTGAACCAGGAGGGGCAGCCTCCCGGCTGCCCGGGGGCAAGCGCGCAAGAACGGAGCGTACCGACTGCAGAACCGCGCCGTACGCACGGAACACCAGGAGCAGTCCTGTAGTCACCACGACTGCGAGAATCACCGTCACGTAGAGCAGCCACACCGGCAACGGTCCGGTGAACAGCTCTACGAGCAGCAGTCCCGCCACGATGAAAAGCAGGGCCACGAAGTCGAACAGCACGCTGATGCCCAGCGACGAGACGCAGGCTTCGCCGCGCACGTGGTAACCGCGGTTCAGCATGGCGATGTAGCTCAACTCGCCGACACGCGCGGGCAGCAAGTCGACGAACATATTGCGGGAAAGGGTCACAAGGAGAATATGCCCGAACCCCGGCGCCGGTTCCACGCCCGCCGCCCGGAGAAGAACGCCGTAGCGGATCGCCCGCCAGACCGATTGCGCCAGCATACAGGCGGCGTAGGCGGCGAGCAGGGGCATGCTGGCCGATTTCAGGACTGCGACGAGATGCGTCGCAAGGTCACCCGCGCCCCCGACCAGTTGCAGGAGCAACGCGAGCACGAAGACGGAGACGGCGACGGCGACAACAAGCCTGGGGAAGACGCTTCTCATGGGTCAATAGGAGGTAGTGCTGTGTTTTGATTCTTTCTTTGTAGCCGCGCCGCTCCGTCGGCGCGCAAGCACGGCGACTGAGCGCCGTGGTTACATCTAGAATCAAACCTACCGCTACCCAACAAACTGCCTATCGTTCCGTGGCCCGCTTTTCAAGGTCCGCGATACGCTTTTCCAGCTCAGCGACGCGTTTCTTGAGCTGGGGCAGCCGATGGATGTTGGCGTGCATTTCGGCAGATTCCCGGTGCGGCGCCGCGGGATATCCGCTGACATAGATTCCAGGGGGCACGTCCTTGGTCACGGCGGCCCGGCCGCCGACGATCGCACCGGCGCCGACTACCAGGTGGCCGGCGATGCCAGCCTGCCCGGCCACTATGACATGATGACCGATGATCGCGCTGCCGGAGATGCCGACCTGCGCGACAATCACGGAGTGGTCACCAATCTGCACGTTGTGGGCAATCTGTACGAGGTTGTCGATTTTCACACCTTTGCCGATCCGCGTCCTGCCGAAACGCGCGCGGTCGATCGTGACGCTGGCCCGATCTCCACGTCGTCACAGATGACCACATTGCCGATTTGCGGAATCTTGGTGCGCACGCCCTGCTTGTCGACGTTGTAACCGAATCCGTCGCTGCCCACGACGGTACCGTCGTGAATGATGACGCGGTCACCGATGCAAACGTGCTCGCGCAGGGAAACGTGCGGGTAGAATTTGCAGTCCACCCCGATCTTCACGCCGTGGCCCACGTAGCAGCCCGCGTAGATCACGGTGCGATCGCCGATGACGGCGCCGGGCTCGACCACGCAGCACGCGCCGATGCTGACCCCTTTGCCGATGTTCACGTCCTTCGCCACGACGGCCGATGCGTGGGTGCCGGTCACGGGCTCAACCGCCGGCGGGGCAAAAAGCCTGGCGACGTCGGTGAAGGCCGCCTCGGGGTTGTCGACGCGGATAACCGCGGCAGGGGTCACGTGTTTCCAGTCGCGTCCCACGATCAGCGCGGTCGCATTCGTGTGCGCGGCATCGGCTGCGTAGCGGGACTGGGAAACAAACGCGATGTCGCCCGGGGCTGCGTCGCGTACGCCCGCAACGCCGGTAATGGCGGCAAAGCCGTTGCCTTCAAACACCCCGCCGACGCGTTTTGAGAGTTCTTCAACCGTGTGCTGCACGGAGACTCCGTGACGTTATTTCGCTGCCGGCGCCTTCGATGCGGCCGACTTCCCGGCGGAAGGCACGATCTGGCCCTTGTTCAGGATCGCCAGGAAGGCATCGGTGATATCCTGCGTGGCATCGTAGTAGAAAACGGTGGGCACGCCGTTCATCGTGTCCCCGGAATGGTCGAGAACGGCGGTGTAACCCTCGGCCTGGGCATACTTCGTCAACTCGCCCTGGATCTCGCCCACGAGTTTCTTGCGCATGCGGCGGCTCTGTTCGTCGAGCTGTTTCTGGCGGCTGTCATCGAAGCGTCGGATCTTGCTTTCCATTTCCTTCACCTCGGAAAGCTTCTCGTCGGCCTCGGACCGGCGCCGGTCCCGCACATCCTCGTTCAGCGCCGTATTCTGCGCCGCGTCGCGGGCGTCCTCGAACGCCTGCTGGGCGGCCTTGTATTCGGCGAGGATCTTCTGCCGCTCCACCTTGAACTCGTCGGCCTGCTCCTTGAGTTGGCCGTCCGCGAGCTTGGTCTTGTAATAGTCCTCGAAGGTACGGTTCAGGTCGATGAATCCGATTTTCAGGTCGGCCGCGTGCGCGCTGGAGAAACCCAGGAGAAGGGCCATGACGGGTCCTGCAAGTCCAATACGACTCATGCTGCGTCTCCTCTATAATGAATAACCGATTGAAAACTGGAACCGGCCGGTGTCGCGGTCGTTGAATTCGTCCGTCTCAAGCGGCCATGCGTAGTCCAGCCGCAGCGGGAAACCGGGGAAATCGAGCCGGATGCCGAAACCCACATCCGAATTGACATTGCTCCAGTCGAACTCGTAGGAATCCTCATAGGCCATGCCGAAGTCGTAGAACATGGCAAACCGGAGCTTGTCCACTATCGGGATCGAATATTCCGAAATGACGTACCAGGCCGAGTTGCCGCCGATGGACTCGCCGTTCTCGTCCTTCGGCCCGACTTCGCGGTACTTGAACCCGCGCAGCGTGCGTGCGCCGCCGATCGCATACCGGTCGAAGATCGGCACGCGTTCCGAATTGCCGTAGCTCTCCACCACGCCCGCCCAGCCCCTGAGGTTGAACACGTGGTCGAACCACACGGGCCAGTACTGCGACACCTGCGCCTCGAACGAGTACAGGTCCGTCTCGCCTCCGAGCGGCCCGCCGGCCACCTGGCCCTGGATGCTGCTCCGTATGCCGCGGGTCGGCACGAACGCGTTGTCGCGCGTATCGTGCACCAGTTCCAACGTCAGCGAGCTCTTGATGCGCGAACCTTTCTCTTCCTGGATGATCTGGGACGCATTCGTGCTCACGTCGTAGACGTCGATGTTTTCCAGCCCGTAGGTCAGGTTGACGCGGTTGAAATTCCCGAGGGCCTTGCCGAGCGTGACGTCAAAACCCGTGTTCTTCTGGTTGTACTCGCTGCTCAAGTACCGCTTATCGCGCTGGAAAAGGTTGATCCCGAGCGACAGTTTCCGGTCAAGGAACCACGGCTCCACGAACGACAGTTCCGCATCCGTGCGCTTGGTACCCGCCGTGCCGCGCAGCTTCAGCTTCTGGCCGCCGCCGGTCGGGGGCCACTTGAAGAGGTCGAAATTGCCCTGCGACAACTCGGCAAACCCGATGAGGTCGTCCACGCTGGAAAAACCCACGCCGACCAGGAACTGGCCCGTCTTCTGTTCCTCGACTTCCAGGGCCAGGTCATACTTGGAAGGATCCGACGTTTCTTCCGGCACGCTCCCGACGTAGGAGAAGTAACCGAGGTTCCTCAGCCTGCGTTCCGTGTTGCGGACCCTGACCTGGTTGTAGACTTCGCCCGGGTAGACCGTGATTTCGCGCCGGATCACCTTGTCCTTCGTCCGCGTGTTGCCGCGGATCTTCACGTCGCGGATGCTGACAAGGCTCCCCTCCTTGACGTCGTAGCCCAGGTCCACCGTCGCCGCCTTCGTGTCCGGGTCAAGCCGGTACGTGACCTGCCGCCCGATGTAGCCGCGGCTGCCGTAGTAGTCCTCGATCGCGCGCTGCGTGCTCTCGATCGCGGCGAGCGACGCGACCTGCGACGCCCGGTTCGTGACGACCTTCAGCACGTCATCCTGCTTGAACACCTTGATGCCGCTGACGCGTACGCCCTTCAGATGGTAGATCTGCCCCTCCACCACGGGAATGGTCACGTCGATGCTCTTGCGGCTGTGCGGGGCGATCTGCGGTTCCACGATTTTCACGTCGAGGTACCCGCGGTCCATGTACGCTTTCCTCAGCGCCTCGATGTCCGTCTCGAGGTCGTCCGGCTTGTACGTGCCGGCACCCGTAATCCAGGACAGGATGTTCCACTGCTTCTGCTTCATCGTCTTGCGCAGCGGCTTGGCTTCGATCGCCTTGTTGCCTGTAAAGTTGATGTGCCGGACGTTGGCGCGGCGGCCTTCGTCGACCTTGATCGACACGTCGGCGGTGCCCGTGGCGGGGTCCTCGACGATTTTCCAGGTCAGCTTGGCGTACGGGTAGTACTTCTTCTGGTAGTGCTCCGTCACCTTCTGCGCGGCGACGCCGAGGATGGCGTCGTCAACGAGGTTCCCGACCCCGACTTCCATCAGGTCGCGGATCTTCTTGTTGCCGATGTCGGACGCGCCATCGATCTCGATCTTGCGGATGCGGGGTTTGCTCTGAACGACATAGACGACCGTGACGCCCTCCGCGGTGCCGTCGACTTCCGTCGCGACATAGGAAAAGCGCCCGGACTTCTCCAACGCCTTGACGTCACGCGCAAGGGCGTTGCGGCTCAGTTCGTCGCCGACCTTGACGCTGGTGAACGCGAGGACCGACGCCTCGTCGACCTTGCCCACGCCCCTGCACTCCACGCGCACCTCGCGGACGCCAGCCGCGTCGGCCCATGCGGGGCACAGGAAAAGCGATGCCAGGAGAACGGTAGTGATGAAAAATCTGCTGCTCATCTATCAGACCACATCAGACACCCCCGGAGCTGGGGGCAAAACTTTCCCGGTGATCGACGCCTTCGACCCGGTTTTCGAACCGCGTGAGCTCGTCGATGAAATTCAAGCGTATCTCGCCGGTAGGGCCGTTACGTTGCTTCGCCAGGTCGAGAATAGCAAGCGTCTTGTCGTGGAATTCCTCGTCCTCCGGATACTTGCACGGGCGCCGCAGCATGCACACCACGTCGGCGTCCTGCTCGATTGACCCCGAGTCGCGGAGGTCGGACAGTTTCGGCACCGCCAGCTTGTCGCGCGTTTCCGGCGCGCGGCTCAACTGGCTGAGGACCACCACCGGCACCCGCAATTCCTTCGCCATGGCCTTCATCGAGCCGGACATCGCGGCCACCTCGCGCTGGCGTCCCTCCTTGGCGAACTGCGGGTAGTTCATCATTTGCAGATAGTCGATCACGATCAGCTCGATGTTGAATTTCCGCTTGAGGCGCCGCGCGCGCGCGCGAACCTCGATGGCGCTCAGGGCCGCGGAGTCATCGACGTAAATCTTCGCCCCACTCAACGAGTCCGCCGCCTGCACGAGCTGCGAATGGAGTTCGCCGGAGATGTAGCCGCCGGAAAGCTTGTGCGACGACACGCCCGCGCGGGAACAGAGCATGCGCTTGACCAGCTGCTCCCGGGACATTTCCAGGCTGAAGATCGCCACCGCCTTCGGCTCCTTGTCCCACGTGCTGCCGAGCGAGACGTTCTCCGCGATATTCATCGCCAGACTCGTTTTTCCCATGCTTGGCCGTGCCGCAATGATGATCATGTCACCGGCCTGCAGGCCCTTGGTGATCCGGTCGAGGTCGACGAAACCCGTGGACAAGCCCGTGATCTCGCGGCGTTCCTGGATGATCTTCTCGATCGTCCCCATCGATTCCTTGATCGCGTCAGCCCAGGGAACGACCGTGGCGCGCTGCACGTTGGCGATGTCGAAGAGCGACTGCTCGGCCTGGTCGAGGATGAGGTCCGCCTCGTCCTCGCCGGAGTAGCAGGCCTCAATCGCCTCGCGGGAGCGGTCGATGATGGATCGCAGCAGGTGCTTCTGCCGGACAATGTCGATGTAGTACTCGGCATGGGCCGAGGTCGGGGTGCTGTCGATCAGCTTCTCGAGATAGGCGTTCCCGCCGACCTGGTCGAGCTGCGCGAGGTCGCGCAGCCGCTGGCTGACGGTGAGCAGGTCGATCGGCCGGCCCTCGTTCTGCATCGTGACGAGATGCTCGAAGAGGACGCGGTGCCACTGGACGTAGAACGCTTCGGTGCTGATCTGCCGGGCGATGCAAAGATCGATGACCCGGCTGGCGTCGAGGAGCGCGGAACCGAGTACCCCGCGCTCAGCTTCCTCGCTGCTCGGGGGTACGCGCTGAGTGGCTTTCGCCGAGGCGTCGAGACCTGCCGGCGTTGCCATGGGTGCTACTCCTCAACGATCCACACCTTCAACTCGGCCTGGACGTCGCCGACCAGCTTGACGGGCACCGTGAACACGCCGAGCTCGCGGAGCGGCTCGGGCAGTTCGATCTGGTGCTTCTCGAGCGCAAGCCCCTGCCCCTTGGCGGCCTGAATAATGTCGGCGTTGCCGATGGAGCCGAACAGCTTGCCCTCGGGCCCCGCCTTGGCCGTGATCGACACCGAGAGAGCGCCGATCTGCGCGGCCAGCGCGACGGCATCCTCGCGCACCTTTGCGCGCTTGGCTTCCGCCTGGACCTGCCGCTTTTCCACCATCTTCCGGGTGGCCGCGGTCACCGCCGCGGCGGCCTTGCGCGGGAACAGAAAATTCCGGGCATAACCGTCCGCCACACGGACAATCTCACCCGTGTTGCCCAGACCGGGCACGTCTTCCATCAAAATGACTTCCTGCGACATGATGCAATTCCTCGTGGTTTAGGGAAGGAGACCCATGACCCGCGCGCGCCGGATGGCGCGCGTGATCTGGCGCTGCTGCTTCGCGCTCGTCCCCGTGATGCGGCGCGGAGTGACCTTGCCGCGTTCGGTCATGAATTTGCGGAGTAGTTCGCTGTCCTTGTAGTCAAAGGTCTTTACGCCCTCGAGATACTTGGCGCCCTTGCGGAGCATCGGACCGAAGTCCATCGAGTCCCGCCGTTCCCGGTCGCCGCGCCCGCCGCGCTCGCCGCGCTCGCCACGACCTTCAGCCTTTGGTTTTGTTTCACGTCTCATCGTCATCCCTTTCCTTCGCTCCCAATCGTCCTCGTCCTCGCTCGCCGCGCCGTAGCCCGGCGAAGGCGGGTCGTCATCCTAAAACGGCAAATCATCGTCCTTGGCGGCGTCCGCCGCTTGCAGTGGCTCGTCCTCGTGGGCGGGTGCCGCCGCCACGGCGCCCTGCGGGGCCGCGCCCTCGGGCGCATCGCCATATTCCGCCTTCTTCGGCCGGCCCAGGAACTGCACACGATCCGCGCGCACCCGCAACTTGGACCGCTTCTCGCCGTCCTTCCCCGTCCACTGGTCCAACTGCAATCCGCCTTCGATCAGGATCGGCGACCCCTTGGTGAGGTACTGACCGCAGTTCTCCGCAGTCTTGCCCCAAGCCACCAGGTCCACAAAACACGTCTCTTCCTTCTGCTTTCCGTCCACCGTGTAGACACGGTTGATCGCCATGCTCAGGTCGACTACGGCACTGCCCGCGGGGGTGTAACGCACGACAGGATCGCGCGTCAGGTTGCCGGCAAGGAATACTCGATTCAGCGAAGGCATTATTTCTCAACCTCGGTTGTCGCCGCGACTTCAGGTTCGGCCTCGGGAACGCGGACCAACTGTACCCGGAAGATGTCCTCATTCAATTTGAATCGCGCATGGAGCGGCCTGATTTTCTCGCCGCCGATCAGAAAGGTCACGACCATGTACTGGCCGGCCTGCTGCTTGTTCAGCGGGCGCGCGAACGGACGGCGTCCCAGCCGGGTCGTGCTCTCGACCTTGCCGTCCGCCTTCTCGATCTCGGCCCGGATCCTGCCCAAGGCGGCTTCCAGCGTCTCGTCCTTCAACGATTCCGGAAAAATAAACAGCGCTTCGTATTTGTTCATCTCACTGGTCCTTTGTCATTCACTCACTTCGTGGCGAGTGCCGAGTGTCGAGGGGAAATCGCCACTCGACACCCGACACTTCCTATCCGTTAAATTCGTTCATCGCCTTGTCGACACCGTATTCCACGATGTGCGCCACGGCGTCCGCCGCCCTCTCGATCGCCTCGCGGATCACGTCCCGCTCGTCCGGGGCAAACCTGGAAAGCACGTGCTTCACCATGTCGCCCTCGCCGGGTTCGTCCGCCTGCTTGCGCGAAGCGCTTGCGGCGGGACGCCCCACACCGACCCGTATCCTCACAAACTCCTCGGTCCCCACGTGCTCGATCACCGACTTCAGCCCCTTGTGCCCGCCCGCGCTCCCGCGCGCGCGGATCCGCAGCTGCCCGCAGGAAAGGTCGACATCATCGACCACCACCACCAAGTCCGCCGGCGCCACGCCCCTTTTCCGCATCAGGGCCCCGACCGGCGGCCCGCTCCGGTTCATGAACGCCTGCGGCTTGACCAGCAGCAGCGACTCACTCCCCACCCGCATCTCCGCTGTATGCACCGGCGACAGCAGGCGTTTCCGGAACTCTGCACCGCCCTTCCCGGCCAGCTTGTCGAGCACATCAAAGCCTACATTGTGGCGCGTATGCTCGTACGCCCTTCCGGGATTGCCCAATCCGACGATCAGTTTCACGGTTGGTTGTCAGTTGTTGGTTGTTAAGTTGTCGGGTCTCACAACTCAGCAACCGAGCAACCAGCAACCCTCCACAACTACTTCTTCCCTTCCTTGGCCGCAGGAGCCGCCTTGGCATCCTTTGCGGCAGGGGCCGCCCCCTTGGATTCCTTGGCTGGCGGAGCGCCCTTTCCGTCCTTCGCAGAAGCGCCCTTGGCTTCCTTGCCGCCCTCGGCAGGCGCTTCCTCGCCCTCTTCCTTCTTCTCGCGCAAGACTTCGGGTTCCCCGGCGCCTGCCACCACTTCCGGCTCCGCCACCACTTCTTCCTCGCGAGGCGCGGTCACGGCGGCGATCGCAATGTCCTTGTTCGTCAGGATCGAGTACTTCGCCATGTCCAACGCGATGTCGCCGACCGTCAGGCGATCACCGATGTCGAGTTTCGTCACGTCGACGTCGATGTGCTCCACGATGTCGGACGGAAGGCATTCGACCTGGACGGCGCGGATCAGGTATTCGATCACGCCACCCTGCTGCGTGACGCCGACGGGCTCGCCGACGAGCTTGATCGGGATCTCGAGGCGCAGTTTCTTGGTCATCGAAATCTCATGGAAGTCCACATGGATGATCTTGCCCGAGATCGGGTGGTGCTGCACTTCCTGCAGCAGCACCTTCCTGGTGGCCTGGCCGGTGATGTCCAGGTCCATGATCAGGTGCTCGCTGTGATGGGTCTTCAGCGCCTTGTTGAAAATGTGCTCGTTGACCTGGATCTTCAGGCCCTCGGCCCCCTCGCTATACACCACGCCCGGAAGGACGCCCCCGCGGCGCAGCCGCCGCACATGGCTCGTTCCACCAACTTCGCGCGGCTCCGCCGCGACTTTCATTGCATTTGCCATGGTCTCAGCCCTCGTACCCCAAGAACCAATATCCAATAACCAAGTGAGACTGGCTATCGACGTTTGGTTATTGGTTATTGGTTATTTCCTCACTTACACCCTGAACAACGACGTTACCGACTGGTTGTTGTGCACGCGAAGGATCGCCTCGCTGAGCAGTTCCGCGACGGACAGCACCGTCACCGGGAACCCGCGCCAATCCTTGCGGGGCACGGTGTCGCTCGTGATCAGTTCCTGCACCGCCGAGTGTTTCAACTTCTCAATGCCGTCGTCCGTGATCGGGCAGTGCGTGACCGCCGCGATGACACTGATCGCGCCCTTCTCCTTCAAAAGCTTCGATGCGCTGCTCAGCGTCCCGGCCGTCGTCGTCAAATCGTCCACCAGCAGCACGTTCTTGCCGTCGATGTCGCCAACCACATTGATCGCCTCGACCTCGGTCGCGCTCTTGCGCTGCTTCGCCACGAACGCCAGGCTCGCGCCGAGCAAGCCTGCGTACGCATACGCCATCTTCAAACCGCCCGGGTCCGGCGACACCACGACCAGATCCTTCAGCCCGCGCGCGCGCAGGTACTTCACAAACACCGGCGCCGCGTACAGGTGATCCACCGGGATGTCGAAAAACCCCTGGATCTGCTGCGCGTGCAGGTCCATCGTGATCAACCGGTCCGCCCCGGCAGCCACCAGCAGGTTCGCCACCAGCTTCGCCGTGATCGGCACGCGCGGCTGGTCCTTGCGGTCCTGGCGGGCATACCCGTAGAACGGCATGACCGGGGTGATCCGCGCGGCCGACGCCCGTTTCGCGGCGTCGATCATGATCAGCAGCTCCATCAAGTTTTCATTCGGCGGGTAACACGTCGGCTGGATGATGAAAACATCCTGGCCGCGGATGTTATCCACGATCTTGACGAAGATTTCCCCGTCCGGGAACCGGCTGATCTTGACGGAGCCCATCGGCTCGCCGATGTACTCGGCAATCCGTTGCGCCAGCTGGGAATTCGCATTTCCGGAGAAAATTTTCACTACGTGTCCATCTCGCGCCGACAGCCCTGGTTGCCCGACCAGGATTTGAACCTGGACTCTGGCCTCCAAAGGGCCGTGTGCTACCGTTACACCATCGGGCAGTCGCCTTGCCCCTGCCAGACGCAAACGCGGGAGAATAGGGAAGAGGTCGGACGGGGTCAAGAAGAGCTTTCAGCCGTGTTCCATGCGCAGTATTTATTGCCCAGGCTCCCCTCTCCTGACACCTGAAACCTCCCTTCCAACGCCTGGAAAAACCTGCCCCAAAAGTTCCAACGCCATGAGAGTAACCGATTAGCAGAGCAGGGAGCGTCTTCGCTGCGATGCACGAGCCGTCGCGTCCGATAGTCAATCGTTTTTCTTCCTCCCGCATTTCGCTTTCAGCTCGCGCACCATGGCCGCACATTCCGGCTGGTCATACCGGGCAGGGTCGAACGGAATCACCTCGCCCTGCCTGGCCCTGCCCGGCCGCTCTTCACTGTGCGATGCAGGAACGGCCGGTTCAGGCGCACGGAATTCTTCTGAACAGGAGCTAACGGAGGAAACGGAGAATTTGGATTTCTCCCCTCCCTTAACTCTGTTGCCTCCTGTTCAAATCCGTGACTTCCGTGCCGTCCGTGATTCAAAATTCTTTTGAACACCCGCATCTCATCCTTGTCGAATGCCACCTAAATGCTATCTTTCGGCCTCCGCCTATGATCAGCGTCCAGAATTTATCCAAGAACTTCGGGGCACGTCGGGCTGTCCAGGACGTGTCGTTTGACGTGAACAAGGGCGAGGTCCTCGGCTTCCTCGGCCCGAACGGCGCGGGCAAAACCACCACCATGCGGATGATCACCGGGTTCCTCGCGCCCACCGCGGGCACGGCCGTCGTCAACGGGTTCGACGTCATCGAGAAACCCGTCGCCGCGCGGCGCTGCATCGGCTACCTCCCGGAAAACGCCCCGTCCTACGGCGACATGTCGGTCACCGGCTTTCTGCGGTTCATTGCGGCAATGCGCGGGTTCCGCGGTCGCGAACGCAATGCCCGCGCGGACGCGGCCATCGAGAAATGCCTCCTCGGCCCCGTGCGGAACCAGACGATCGAAACCCTGTCCAAGGGCTACCGCCAGCGCACCTGCTTCGCCCAGGCGATCCTCCACGATCCGCCAGTGCTGATCATGGACGAACCGACCGAGGGCCTGGACCCGAACCAGAAATACGTCGTCCGAAACATGATCAAGCAGATGAGCGCGGACAAGGTCATCATCCTCTCCACGCACATCCTGGAGGAGGTCGAGGCGATCTGTTCCCGCGCCATCATCATCAGCGGCGGGAAACTCGTCGCCGACGGCACCCCCGCGGAACTGAAGAAACAAAGCCCGACCGGCCGGCTCGACGACGTTTTCCGGCAGATCACAACAACCGCGGATGTAGCGAAATGAACCATCCCTCGACACCCGGCACTCGACACTCATGAGCACCTGCGTCATAGCCAAACGCGAATGGTCGTCCTACTTCAGTTCGCCCGTCGCGTACGTCTTTATCATCATCTTCCTGGCCCTCGCCGGTTTCTTCACGTTCGGCGTCAGCCGCTACTTCGAGGCCGGGCAGGCGGATCTGCAGGACTTCTTCTTCTGGCACCCCTGGCTCTACCTCATCCTCGTCCCCGCCGTGACGATGCGCCTCTGGGCGGAGGAGCGCCGCGCGGGCACCATCGAATTGCTCCTGACCCTGCCCGTGACCCCGGCCCAGGCGATCCTCGGCAAGTTCCTCGCGGCCTGGGCGTTCATGGTCCTCGCCCTCGCGCTCACGTTCCCGATGGTTGTGACCGTCTTCTACCTCGGCGAACCCGATCCCGGCGTGATCGCGTGCGGCTACGTGGCCAGCATCCTCCTCGCCGGCGCCTACCTCTCCGTGGGCCTGTTCACGTCGGCGCTCACGCGGAACCAGGTGATCGCCTTCATCCTCGCCGTCGTCATCGGATTCTTCCTCCTGCTCGCCGGCTACCCGCCGGTGACGGACCTCATCGCGCGTGTCGCGCCCGACTGGCTGGTCGCCGGCATCGCGGCGTTCAGCTTCATGCCCCATTTCGAGACCATGCAGCGCGGCATCCTGGACCTGCGCGACGTGGCGTACTTCGCCGGCGTCATGGTGTTCATGCTGTTCGCGACGCACGTGGTGATCGAGAACAAGAGATGGAAGTGAGGTTTCAGGTGTCAGGTGTCAGGTCGGACATCCGTTGCAGCAATGTTGTCTTGTCATCGAATCTTTGCTGACACCTGACACCTGAAACCTGAAACCTTCCCGGGCTGCCATGAAAATCTTCATTAAAAGTTTAACCGGCCTCCTGGGGCTGGCGGTTTTCCTCGCGATCGTGATCGCGGTGAATATGCTGCTCGCGGACACGCGCATCCGCAAGGACCTGACACAGGAAAAACTCTACACGCTGGCTGACGGGACCCGGAACCTGCTCGCCAACCTCCCGCGCGACGTCACGCTGAAGTTCTACTTCTCGCGCAAAAACGAGGACGCGCCGATTCCCCTGAAGCACTACGGCGAACGCATTCTCGATCTTCTCAACGAATACAAACTCGTCGCCAAGAACCGCATCACGCTGGAACTTTACGATCCCAAGCCCGACTCGGATGAAGAGGAATGGGCGCAGCGCTACGGGCTGACCGGCCAGCCGATGGGCATGATGGGTGGCGGGGAGAATGTCTATCTCGGACTCGTCGCCGTCTCCGGCACAAAGGAGGCCTCGCTGCCGTTCTTCGCGCCGAGCCAGGAACCGCGCCTCGAGTACCTCATCACGCGCATGATCGCGGAGACGACGACCGAGAAGAAGCCGACGATCGGCATCCTCAGTTCACTGCCCGCGATGGGCGACTTCGCGGCGCCGCCGTCGATGGCCCAGGGCCGGGAGCCTTGGGCCAGCGTCTCGGAACTCATGGGCCAGTATAACGTGCGTCCCGTGCTTCCGCAGATGGACAAGATTCCCGAGGATATCGACACGTTGCTCGTCATTCACCCGAAGGACCTGACGGACGATATGCTGTACCTGATCGACCAGTTCGTCCTGCGCAGCGGCCGGCTCATCGCGTTTATCGATCCTGTCTGCCTCGCCGACGCGGAATCCGGCACGCCGGACCCGCGCGGGTACATGTCCGCGCGGTCCGACCTCAACAAGCTCACGAAAGCGTGGGGCTTCGAAATGGACGGCAGCCAGGTTGTCGCCGACCCCCGGGCGGGCACACAGGTCCGCTTCTCGACCGGCCAGGCGGAGCGCAGCATGACCTGGCTCACGCTGCGCAAGGGCAACCTCGACAGCAAAGACATCGTCACAGGGTCCCTCGAACTGATGATGGTCCCGTTCGCCGGCGCGTTCAAAGGCGCGCCGGTCGAGGGGCTCACGGCGGAGACACTCCTGCAGTCGTCGGAGGACGCGGGTCTCATGAACGCGCTCTCGTCCACGATGGGCGTGGGCGCAGCGGCCCAGGATTTCGTCAAGGCGGACAAGCCCCTCCCCATCGCCCTGCGCCTGACCGGGAAGTTCAAGACGGCGTTCCCGGATGGCAGACCCGTCAACCCCACGGAGACCAATGCGCCGGCCGCCACGGCCAAAGAGGCGCCGCTGAAGGAAAGCGTGAAGGACGGCGTGGTGGTGCTCGTCGGCGACGTCGATTGCATCTTCGACCGTTTCGCCGTCGAACAGATGAATTTCTTCGGTCGCAAGGTCAACCAGGTCTCGAACGACAACATTAATTTCCTGATCAACCTCGTCGAACAGATGACCGGATCGGACGCCCTCATCGGCCTGCGCAGCCGCGACGCCTTCCGCCGCCCCTTCACCCGCGTCATCACGATGGAAGAGAAGGCCGCCGGGCGCTGGCGCGAGGAGGAAACGAAGCTCCAGCAGAAACTGCGCGATACCCAGATGCGACTGCAGGAACTCCAGCGGACGAAGGACGCCGACCAGAAATTCGTCATGAGTCCCGAACAGCAACGCGAACTCGAACAGTTCCGGAAGCAGCAGTTTGAAACGCGCAAGCAACTGAAAGCCGTGCGCAAGAGCCTCCGCAGCGAGATCGAGGATCTCGGGCTGAAACTCAAGCTGGCCAACATGGCGTTCATGCCCGCCCTGGTGGCGCTGATTGGCATCCTGGCCGGCATTCGGCACCGGCACCGCTCGTCGCACGGATAAACGAGAGAACTGACCCATGCGCATCCGTACATTCATCGTCCTGATCCTCGCCCTCGCGCTCCTCGGTGGACTCATCGTCCTCAACAAGAGGAAGAAGGAGTCGGAACTTGCCACCCCAAGCCCGTCGGTTGAAATGCTGCTGCCTCCCGAACGGCTGAACGACATTACGCGGTTCACCGTCACCGTGGGCACGCAAGTCACGGCCGTGGCCCGATCCGGCGAACGGTGGGTTGTCGAAAGCCTGTGGAACTACCCGGCAAATTTCGACGTGGTAGCGGACAACCTGCGCAAGCTCGCCGATGTGAAGGGCGGGGAAGTCATCCACGAAGGCACGGAACGCCTCGAAGAATTCGGACTGGCCCAGACGACCAACGCAAACATCCTCCCCCCCGCCACCCTCGTTTTCTACGATGCCGGCGGAAGGCCCTTGCGCGAGATCGGCATGGGCAGCCCGCGCATGCCGAAGTCGACGGGCGGCCGCCCGCAGTTCCCTGAAAGCGCCTTTGTGCTGCTGGACAACCGCGAGGTTCGCCTGGTGGCGGCCTATATGCCCGGCATCCCCCGATCGAGTGAAGGCTGGATCGACCGCTCGGTCGTCTCCGTGCCGGCGGAGGATGTCGACGAAATCAGCGTGACCCTCACCAACGGCGTTTCCTACCGCGTCACCCGCAACGTTGACGGAACCTTCACATCAGATTCATTGCAAGAAACGGAAACCATGGACCAGGACGGCGCGGGCACACTCGCCGAAGCGCTCAGCCAGTTGAACCTGAGCACCATCGCAGATCCCGCCACGACAGCGGACGCGTGCGGGCTGGACAAGCCGGGTCTTTTCCATGTGAAGACCCGCGACGGCCTCGATTATTCGGTAAAGATCGGAGACGCCGACCCTGAACGTTACGGGCGCTACGCGCGCATCGATGTCGCCTACGAAAAACCGGCGCCCCCATCCGCGCCCGAAACACCGGTGGTCGTCACCACCAATGCGCTCGCCACGGCGAAGCCAGGCGAAGCCGGGCCGCCGGTCGATCCGATCAAGACGTGGGAAGAGAAGACGACCGCCATCGCGGCCATGGCGGACGCCGAGAGCAAACGTCTTGCGCCTTGGACGTTTGTGCTGCTCGAGGGCGATTGCCGGAAGATGACCACGCCCCGGGAACAGATCATGACCGTGGCCACCACCCCCCCCCCGCCTCTGACGCAGAATCGAAGTGATTGAGGGTATGAATCCTCCGGAGGGGCAACTTCCCTTGGCCCGCCGTAGCGCCTTGGCGAAGGCGGCACGTTGCCCCATCCCCGGGCAGGCAGGAGCCTTGGTCGCCTCCGGCGCCGCCAAAGGCGGGTAAACCTGCCCCTCCAGCGACATCCATCATCACCCATCCGGGGTGGGGTTCGTTCTCATTTCAACTGCCATACCTGCGCTCATCCTGCTACATTCTGAACCGCTTTGGGCGCGCAAGACGGGAGGTGCCCGGCAGGAGATCGGAATCACGGATGACCATGAATCAAGAACGCCGGCTGTCCGTGGATGAGCTCGCGGCGCACATGGGAATGACCCCCGACTACCGCACCCAATGCGTCATCCTGAAATCTACGACGCGATGGCCGAAGCGATGCAAACCGAGAAACCGTACCAAACCCGCCTTGATCCGCCGCCAGCGGATGCGAGGAGCTGCCATCCGCCACGCCAACCCCAGGAGAAACCATGAGCGACCTGCCTTCCAAGCCTTCAGACAAACCCCAGCCGCCCCCGCCTTCCTCCAAAGTAGTGCTCTACACCACCGCCGATGGCCGGGTGACGGTGGACGTGTTCTTCGCGCGGGACAATTTCTGGCTGACGCAACGGACGATGGCGGAGTTGTTCGGGGTGAAAACGCCGGCGGTGAACAAGCATCTGAAGAACATCTTTGAATCCGGCGAGATGGTGGAGGATTCAGTTGTTTCCATTTTGGAAACAACTGCCGCTGGCTGGGATGAGGAACAATGAGGCAGACAAGACCACATCATCAGTGCACAGAGAGAAGGGCTGAAATAGCGATCAGCGGCCGGGCACAGCCAGTCCACCCTGTCATGAACCAAATCGCGGAGAACCTCGCCGAAATCGCCGCTATACGGATTGTAAAGGTGACGCCAGGATTTCTCCAGGCATCCAGCGAGACCAGCGGAGCCCGAAAGCAGCCCGTTACCAAGCCGGGGCATCCCACCGCCGTTGGCGTCTCGCTGATTCTCGATGAAGACCGCGAGGAGATCCAGTTTTACGAGATCACATCCGCCGTCAAAGGGTATGGCTCGCGGATGGTTGAAGCCGTCTTGAGTGCATTGCCAAAGCAGTGGAAAGTCTTTGTGCTTATGGATTGGAGCGACGGCTTCTGGAAGGTCATGCGACGACGGCACAGACGAATCGTGTTGCTGTAGAGCGTCTTGCAAAACTCCTGTGGTCGCGACCCGCCTCCGCCAAGGGCTATGGCGAGGCACGCGGAGCGCGTCCCTCCAGTTTGAAAAAGCATGATTCGGAAAGCCCGTTGCCGGCGCGTTCGCCGGCGGAGAGGAGCGATCAGGCAATGACCACCGTGAGCCGTAACGCCCCGTGCCCATGCGGCAGCGGCAAGAAGTACAAGAAGTGCTGCATGGAGAAGGACCAGGCCAACAGAAGGATTCCGCAACCGCGGACTGAAATCGGGGCGAAACCGGATGAAGTCGAAAATCCCGAGGCGCAGGAGTTCGACAATCTGGCCGGGGACCTTGCGGACCGAGACACAGCATGCGTCGCCGAGATGGATCCGGAAGCGGCGCCACAGACCAACCCGTCGCGATACCCGAAACCGCGCGAAGAATTGCCGGTCTTGCCTGCCGACCAGCAGGCGCTGGTTAAGGCGTGGTGGGAAGCGTGTATCCCCCTGTTCAAGGGATTGGATACGGATGGCATGATTCGGCTTGTGGTCGGATTCATGGAGGAGCACCCAAACCTGTTTGTGCATTTGGGATTGGAGCATGAAGTGCTCTTCGAGCTTGGGGCCGAATTGGGCCGCAGGAAGGAGTGGTCCAGATACGCCGCATTGCTGATACGGATCAGGGAAGAGCACCCGGAGATGTATGTCCGCTCGTTCTCCTACTACGACTATGATCTCATCGTCGAAGCTCTCGTTTCCGGGCAACTGGAAGCCATTCCTCGTTATTTCAACTTTTTCCATCAGTATCCCGACAGCGATCCGGACAACGCGCACAGGGTCACGGATCTCCTGGCCTGGACTGGAATGCAGGATGAATTGTTTGCCTTCGCCAAACCGCTGGCCATCCCGATGTGGATTTCTCCGGAGGTGATCGAGGGGGAGTTCATACTGCGTTGGCTGGTCTTTGCTCAATATGTTCCCCTCCTCGACGCTCTCGGGGATCCGGATGAGTCGGCGCGCGCCTTGATGGCGGCCATCGAACAACTCGACATCCCGGACGGTCCGGAATTTGACGTTGAAATCCTGCGGCGTGAGTTCCGGTTTCTCCGCGAGACCCCGGACCTGTCGGATTTCTCGGCGCGCGGAAAGGATCGGGAGGTCGGTCAGTTCCATCATGACGTGCGGTGGAATTACTGCGCGTTCCTTCATGATGCAAAGGGCTTCCCTTGGGTACGCGCCGATTTTCTTGCCAACCGGCTGGAGGACTATTGGTCGGACCGGCCGGCCGGCAAGAAGCCGAAGGATGCGTTCATGCTTAGCGAAGAACGCCTGAACGAGCATATCGCCAGGACATGCCGCGATTTTTTCAACATCAATGGCGTGCGCGCCGTCTCTCTTGTCGAGGCGGTCTGGCACTTTGTCGACTACCTGGCAGCCCATTCCCGGATCGAATCGGAAAAGGCCGAGAACCTCCGCGCGATGTGCCGGCGCTTGTTCGATCTCTGCCTGCGCGTTGTGGACTCCACCGATCCCGCGCTGCGCCTTATGCCGGAATTCCCCGAAATGGCGTGTCTGAAGAGATGCCGATGAAAAACACGGCAGGGCAGACGCATCTAATTCGGCCCGCCACGCTGTATTGTCTTGCTGTAGCAACGGCGCTCTGTCGCCGCTTCTTGGAGGCGCCCCGACCCGCCCTCGCCGGCTTCGGCGCGGCAAGCTGAGCGGGGCGGCTATAGGGAGGATCAAGATGCGTCTGCCCATGAAGAACACGGCCCCATAAGTTGACGACATCTGTAGCCCAACGAAAGATGAGGCTGACAAGAGGGCGCATTCCGAGGGGTTATAGGGGGGGGCATGGTGTTTTTCTTGGCTATTCCTCTTGTGTCTCTTATGCATCTTCGTGGCCATTCCGAAAACTCTTCTCGGGAAAACAAGAATTCAATATCTGTAGTAGAGAGGTGACTCTGCCGCGGCTTGAACCGCCAAGTGGCGCGAGTAGACGTGGGACTCGTGCGAACGGCGCTCCGGGGCAGGCGACCACAAGGAGCAGATGATGCAACAGGTTGACAAGCAAACAGGACCGGTATCCCGAAAAGTCCTTGCCGCCTTGGAGAAGGAACTGAACCGGAAAGTCATCGATTTCGAGTCGGTCAGACTGGGCGCTGAGCGGGCAAAAGAGTTGGAGCGGGGCGTCATCTCGGACGCGGATATGAAGGATCTCGACCCCCTTCACGCCGTCTATGCCTTCGCGCAGAACAAGATGTCCGTCATGGTCGAGTACCTTGCGGAACTTCCCATGTGCGCCAAACTCGCCGACACGTATTCCGACGCGGAAGAAGAGTACATGCCATCCGGTCCGCCGATGAGTCCTCTGACGTCGTCGTATTTCTTCTGCTGGGGTGTCTTCGACTCCTCTTCTGGAAAGGCGAAGGAAACCCTGGGCACCGTAGCGATCGAGGTGTGCCGGACGTTGGGGACGGATTCGAGTTTGGTCCGGCTTTTCGAGCTCATGCAGGATTCCCGGATGGGCCTGTATGTGCATGAGGGCGTGGTGGGTTCACAGGTCCTGCTTCGCGAATTCGTCACGGCGAAACCATACCGGTGCGTTGTGCCGGCAGGCTACAGCGGAAGACCCGGCGAGATCTGGTTCGCGAGGGTATTGCCGGAGCCGTTCGAGACGACGCGGATGGGGTACTCGCTCGTGTTCAACACCCCCTATGTGATCTGCAGCGAAAAGGGCGGCCGCTTCGTGCTCGCCGACCCGAAAGAATGGCAAGCGTTCCTTGACAGGACGATCCCGAAAACCGGGATCAAGGATGCAGGCAAAGCGTATGCCCATCTGATGAAGTACGGCTTGTCTTCGAACTACTGGAACGAATACGTGTTCGAGGCCTACGTGAACCACCGGCAGGACATGATTCTGCTGACCGGCTTTCCGGATGTGCCGTCGAGCAGACCTCATTCACAACTCAACGAAGCGAAGATGAGACAAACCCCTTGATGCCGCGTTCGATCGTGGGGAAAGCATGAACAAGGCGCGCATCGCACGCTACCTGCGGCGCCCCGAACTACTGACCATGGAACTGTACAGGTGTAGGGACGGATTGCAGCCGCCTGTGGTCGAAGTCACGTAACACTTGCGGATATTGGGGCATGAGCGTAGGCCGGAGTCCATTCGGTCCGTGCATCTTCGTGCCGGAATTCGCGTTTATTCGCGGCCATTCGTGGTTGAAGTTTCAGGGGAAACACGCCAACAAGGCCGGAACGCTCATGACGGTCAGTCGTCGGTTGCCGATGGAATGGACCTCGCGCCCGTCCATGTGGCTGCACACCTGGATGGCCTCCCGACACGGCAGGCAGGGCAAGAGGCGTCGCCATGACGCCGACGGTTCCCGGCTTCGTCAGTTTGACCTCCACCGGCAACCATGGCTGTTTGTCGCGTGTGATCAGGAAGTCGATCTCGTTCTTCTGTTTGTCTCGAAGATAGTACAGATCGAAGTCTCCTTCCCCGCAATCGGTCCAGAGTTGGCAGGCCTTGAGCAGGTGGCACGCGATCAGGTTCTCCAATCTCGCGGCATCGTCCGGAACTTCTGACGCATCCCACAGGTAGAACTTACCCTCCTTTCTGAGACTGCGCGTCACGTGGTTGTGGTACGGTTTCAACTCGAATGCGTAGTAGAGTTCCTTCAGGAAGGAAAGCCACCTCTTGACCGTTCCGTGACTGACCTCCAGAAGTTCATTGAGCGCCGTGATCGGCAGCGGCGAGCCCACGCGCTCGGGTAGAAGACTCGCCAACATCTCCACCTGGCTCAGTTCCAGAGTACGGCTCAGGTCGCGCAAGTCCTCCCGAATGACCCGCTCGACGCGTGCCCGACGCCACAAGCGCGCCTTGCGATCATCTTGCGCGAGAAAAGGCTCGGGGAACATGCCGTAACGGAACATGGATTCGAACGCTTCTTCGGCGTCAGCGCTGAACCCGGAATCCTCCATGAGGACGGTTTTGAGCGCATCGTCGGGGTTCGGCAACTCCAGGCCCAACGCCTCTCTAACCGAAAACGGGTGCAACCGGAAGTGATGGTACCGTCCCACAAGACTATTCTCTCCTCTTCGATAGACGTTGAGCCGGGCGCTGCCGGTCACGAGGATGTCCACCGGTTGAACGAGTGTGTCGAATACGCCTTTCAGCGAACGTTTCCAAGTCTTGGCCTTGTGGATCTCGTCGTACACGACCAGTGGACAACCGGCCGCGCCGGGAACCGGCAGTGTTGTTCGGGGATCCTTCACCCATTGGCGACGGAACGTCACTTCGTCCCAGTTGTGATACACACCGTTTTCGCGTTTGGCGAGCATGGCCTTGGCCAGCGTGGTCTTGCCGCATTGCCGCGGCCCGGAGACAAAAGCCATCTTGTGATCCGCGAAGCACAAACCGGCAACTGCGCCTTGAAGGTAACGCGTCTTCATGTGACCAAACTAACGCATGGCGTCAGTTTGGTCACCATAGCTGTCGGCATGCGCACGGCACGACTCTTCTTCGACGTGCAAGGGAACAGGTCATGCGATAGCTGTTGCGGACACTGGAACAAGCGGGTCGAAATGATGATGTGATTCCGATCCTCGAACGCGAAACCGCACAAACGCATTGCTATGGTGGCCATCTATCGCAGCATCGTGCGGAACCAGTCGAAGGTCATCGCGAGCGTTTCGGTCTCCCATGCGAGGGAATTGAAGGTGTGGTCGGCCCCGTGGACAAGGTGGTACTGCACCTTCTTGCCCGCCCGCTTGAGCGCGTCAACGTAAGCCTTCGTTTCGTTCGCAGGCACCGATTCGTCGTTGTCGCCGTGAATGATCAGTACGGGCCCCTTCACGCGGATGACGGCCTTCAAGGGATCCAAGCCCAGCATCTCGTCGACGAACGCCTGACCCACGGCCCAGCCGTCGACATCAGCAATCCCCATCGTGGCGAGTTGGGTCAGCGTCCGCTCGTTCAGGCGGCCCGCGACCAGCCGTCGCGGATTCCCAACCGGCGCCCAGAGCACCGACGTGCGTATCTGTTTGTCGGAGCCGAGGACGTAGGCCGACACCATCCCGCCCATGCTCATGCCGAGAATCCCGATACGCTTCGTGTCGACCTCGGGCCGGGCCCGCAGGAACTTCAGCGCCTCGCGCGCATCCTCGATCTCCCGACCAATCGTCATCTGCGAAAAATCGCCCTCGCTATCCCCGCTCCCGCGGAAATCGATGCGCAGGCAGACCATGCCCGTCTCGGCCAGCATCCTCGCCGCTTTCACGAAGAGGCGGTGCGATTCCGTCTTTGAACCGGTGAGTCCGTGGAAACAAACGACGGCAGGGCACTTCCCTTTTCGCTTCGCCGGCACGTGCAGCATCCCGACGATCTGCTCGCCGCCGACTTTGAATGTGATGGGTTTCTCGATACCTGAACCCGGCGCGCGAGGGACCGCACGCCCTACCTTCTGTGACTCCCGTGGTTTCATGCTTGCGCCGAGCTCAGGGCTTCGATCAGTGTCGAAATCTTGTCCCGCTTCTCGGTCAATTCCTTCCGCTTCGCCTGCTGCTGCTCGACCACTTCGGGCCTGGCCTTCTGCACGAAATTCGGATTATCCAGCTTTTTCGCTATGCGGAAAAGCTCTTCGTCGATTTTCTCGATCTGGCCATTGAGTTTGGCAACCTCGGCGGCTGCATCGATCAGGCCCTCGAGCGACAGATAGAGGGTCCCGAGGGCGCTCAGCGCGCTCGGTGACGCCTTCGGGGGCTGGAATGCCAAATCGACCGTCAGCTTCTCCGCCCGCAACATGATCGCGATGGACCGCTCATCCGCGCGCAGGCTCTTCTCCGCCTCCGGCGAGACGGGGCGGATCGCGAAATCAACTTTCTTCCCGGGCGGGACCTCGTAGTCCGCGCGGAGGTTGCGGCCAAGCCGGATCAGGTCGTGCTTCTGGTCGACAAACGCCACGTACGGATCGGCCATGCCGCGCAGGGTCGTATCCTTCGCCGTCGGCCATTCCGCGCGCATGATCGTGTCCGCCTCGGCGCCGTACCCCATCCCGTGCCAAAGCTCTTCCGTGAGGAAGGGCATCAGCGGGTGAAGCAAACGCAGTGCGCGGTCGAAGACATGGTGCATGATCTTCAGCACCTCTTCGCGGCGCGCCTCGTCCTGGCCGTAGAGCACGTCTTTCGCGTACTCGACATACCAGTCACAGAACTCGTGCCAGAAGAACTCGTACATCACGAGCGCGTAGTCGTTGAAACGGAACCGCTCGAGGCAATCCTGAGACGCCTTCGCCGCATCGTCGACCTTGGCCACGATGTGCCAGTCGTCCGCGGTCCAGCAGTCCGGGTTCAACTTGATCGCGCGGACGTCAATCGGCTGAGCGGTCTTGTGTATCTGGATGAACCGCGCCGCGTTCCAGATCTTCGTGCCGAAGTTGCGCCCGATCTCGAACTTCTCCGCCGAGACGTAGACGTCCTGCCCGGTCGCCGTGAGCATCAGCAGGCTGAAGCGCAGCGCATCGGCGCTGTACTGGTCGATGATCGCGAGCGGATCGATCGAGTTCCCGAGGCTCTTGCTCATCTTGCGGCCGCCGTCGTCGCGGACCGTGCCGTGGATGTAGACCTCGCTGAACGGGATGTCGCCCATGAACTCGAACCCCGCCATGATCATGCGCGCGACCCAGAAGAACAGGATCTCCGACGCCGTCACGAGCGAGTGAGTCGGGTAATAAAACTTGAGGTCCGCGTTCTGTTCCGGCCAGCCGAACACGCTGAACGGCCAGAGCCACGACGAGAACCACGTATCGAGGACGTCCTCGTCCTGCCGGATATTCACCGACGAGCATTTCGGACACATCACAGGTCGGCCCTTCGCGGCCCACTGGTGGTTGCACGCGTCGCAGTAGAAAACCGGGATCCGGTGGCCCCACCAGATCTGGCGCGAGATGCACCAGTCGCGAATGTTTTCCATCCAGTCGAGGTAGACCTTGTTCCAACGTTCCGGGACAAATTTGATGCGTCCATCCTGGACCGCCTTCAACGCCGGCTCCGCGAGCGGCTTCATCTTCACGAACCACTGCGGCGAGAGCCGCGGCTCGACGACGGTATGGCACCGGTAGCAGTGCCCGACCGCGTGATGATGATCCTCGATCTTCTCGACAAGGCCCGCGGCCTCTAGATCCTCGACCAGCTTCTTGCGGCACACGAAGCGCTCCAGGCCCTTGTACGGCCCCGCCTCCTCGTTCATGTGACCGTCGCCGGTCATCACGTCAATCGGCGTCAGCCCGTGGCGCTGCCCCATCGCAAAGTCGTTCGGGTCGTGCGCGGGCGTGACCTTCACGCAGCCCGTGCCGAACTTCGGGTCGACAAAGTCGTCTGCGATCACTGGAATTTCCCGCCCGAGAATGGGAAGGACCACGATCCGCCCTTCGACCCCCGGCGCGCTCGGCGAGCACGCCCTACCCAGGAGATGTTGATACCTTTCGTCCTTTGGATTCACCGCGACCGCCACGTCGCCCAGCATCGTCTCTGGCCGCGTCGTGGCGACGACGATCCATTCGCCTGGCTTCCCGCCCTTGATTGGATACCGCAGGTGATAGAGCTTCCCGTTGACGTCCTTATGCTCGCTCTCCTCATCGGACAGTGCCGTCTGGCAGCGCGGGCACCAGTTGATGATGTACTTGCCGCGGTAGATCAGGCCCTTGTCGTAGAGCCGGACAAAGACCTCCGTCACGGCATTGCTCAGCCCTTCGTCCATCGTGAACCGCTCGCGGTCCCAGTCGCACGCGCACCCGAGCCGTTTGAGCTGCTTGATGATCGTGCTGCCGTACTCACGCTGCCAGCTCCACACACGCTCCACAAACGCCTCACGCCCGAGATCATCGCGACGCTTGCCCTCTTTCTTCAGCGCACGCTCCACGACATTCTGCGTCGCGATACCCGCATGGTCCGTGCCCGGGACCCAGACCGCGTTCCGCCCCTGCATGCGCCGCCAGCGGATCAGCACGTCCTGGATGGAATTGTTGAGGGCATGCCCCATGTGGAGGATGCCCGTGATGTTCGGCGGCGGAATGACGATGCAATACGGCTCGCCCGGCCGCGACGCGTCGCTGTGAAAATCGTGGCGCTCCAGCCACCACGCATACCACTTCGCCTCGACAGCCTTCGGTTCGTAGTTTTTAGGCAGTTCAGACATAGGACGTTAACTAAAGCGAATTTACGGGTTCGGAGCAAGCCTGCCGCACAAGGGGGCACTGGTTCCGATTGTCGGCATCGTGTAGCCACGGCTCTGTGAGCCGTGCATGGACTGTGGTCCCTGCACGCTTCACAGAAGCGTGGCTACACAAGTCGAGAGCCCGATTCACACGTGGCGTAGCCACGGCTCTGCCTGCCCTGAGCGGACCCGAAGGGCGAGCCGTGCTCAGGTGCGACGACACGCGGCGGGGTGACATCAAACGTCGTGACGAGGCTGAGAGGGACTTCGCACCATGGCGCGGCGGAGAGGGCTTTCGGAAATGAGGCGTCGGCGTTCGCGAAGCCTTTCGAGAATCGCGATTTTTTCAGAAAAAGACTGCGAAGCCCGTTCGAGGCGGGACTTCCGTTTGCTTTCGAAGATCTTGTGCATGATCTCGCTCATGGCTTCTTGCCGCCTTTGATGAATTTGTACTCAAAATCCCGCCATATTTCAACGAGACCATGCCGCTTCAGAACCGCGTCCAATCTTTTCGGATCGAGCTTGCTGCTCTCAATGAACGACAGGATTCGAATATGATCCTTCCCCCTTCCGGCTTTCAGCGCGAGCGCCACGAGATGTTCAGACGTCATGACTCGCGCCGGTACGCCATCCAAATCAGTGCTCACTGCTTCCGCAAGCGCCTCCTCGCCCAATCCATCGACGGCGGGAAGGAACTGCACCGGCCAGCCTTCAATGACGACGCCCTCCTTCCTATGCTCCGCGTAGCCACGTTCCTTCAGATAGGTGTAGATCGGACGCAGTGAAATCAGTTCCGTGCCGGGAATCTTTCGGAAGGTGATAAAGATATCAATGTCTTCGGTGTCGGACGCCTCAAGATAAAACAAGGCACCCACCGCGCCGCCGATCGCATACCGGTCGATAACGCCATCCGCCTGCATGCGGTTAATGACTTCAAGGGTTGACTTCATGGCATGCCCGTGATGTTCGGCGGCGGGATGACGATGCAATACGGATCGCCCGGCCGGGACGCATCGCTATGGAAATCGTGGCGCTCCAGCCACCACGCATACCACTTCGCCTCGACCGCTTTCGGTTCGTAGGTTTTGGGCAGTTCAGACATAGGAGGTTAACTAAAGCGAATTTACGGGTTCGGAGCAAGCCTGCCGCACAAGAGGGCACTGGTTTCGATTGTCGGCATCGTGAACTGCTTTTCTGCCGCCCTTCAACAAGAGTCGCCAAGCATCGCAACGCGGCAAGCAGTCAGGACTTAGGAAAGCCGCTACCAATTCAAGGTCTCCAGCCGAAGTTTGGCCTTCTGCCAGCGGGGGCATAGCTGCTGGAGGATCTTGAAGAAAGCCCGGTCATGACGCGGGCGCTTGAGATGACAAATCTCGTGAATAATCACGTAGTCAATGCAGCTACTTGGAGCGCGAACCAATTCAGGATTCAGCAGTATCGTTCCAGTGGCATGTGCGCTACCCCAGCGCTTGGGCATGGCGCGGAGAAGTACCCGGGGCTCCGGCAGGCCCTTGGATGCACACCACCCGCGCCATGGTTCGATACGCCTGCAGAATTGATGGGTTGCTCGTTCGCGATACCAGCGCTTCAAGAGCGCAGCGACAGCCGAGGGCGCAGTAGAGCGCGAGGTAATGTGGAAATAGCCTCCGATTAGTTTGACCGATGTTCTCTTGGCCGCTGTCACCTTGAGGCGATACTGTCGACCCAAATAGCGGTGCGTTGCGCCCGAGCAAAAGCGGGGCTTGGGACGGTCAGCATGAAACGCAGCAAAGATTCGCCGTTGTCGCGCAATCCAGCCTGCCCGTTTGGTCAGCTTGGCTTCGATGGCCGGCACAGCCGCTTTCATCGGAGCCACAACTTCCACGCGACAATCAGGCAAAACACTAATGGCGAGCGTCCGTCTACGCGAACGCGTAATCTGATAGCGGCCGATGCCCGGGATGGAACGGCTAGACATCGTTCGGCCGGTTCCGCGCGATGTTGAGGCAGCCTTCGATCAAAGCATCCATCTGCTGCAAAGACAGCTTAATGCCCCGTTCTTCCTGAAGCGCAAAGAGGTAGTCATCCATCTCGTTTCGCATCCGATTCTGGGCGTCGGGATTCTCGCGCCAGCGCACCACGGCGTGCCGGCGAATGATCTCCGTCATGTTCAAGCTCACTTCGGCAAACAGGTCGTTTCCACCCGACTCGGCCTTCCTCGCAGATCCATAGTAGACGCGGGGCTCTCTTACGACGCCCTTGGCGACCGGCTCAGCCTGCTCTGATACGGCGCCATAAAATGCTTGGGCAAGCTCATTTCCCGCCAGGGACTGAGGCACGTCGGATTTCCGGCGGTCGCGCACGGCCTCCATGATCTCCTGCATCCTGGCGAGGTACTGAGCTTCCGTAATGCGGTGCTGCCGGTATTCAGCAATTGCCTGCTCCAGCAGCACAGAGAACTTGCGATAGAAGAAGGGGTCCTCCTCCATTTTCTCCGTGATGGTCTTCTTCGTGCGGTTGGCAATGGTGTCCGCCTTCGCCCGAGGCGTCCGGGCCTTCTCGACTTCCTTCTCGAAGGCCTCTCGCTCGAAGATGTTTACCGGCGCGACCACCTGAACCACCTCATCTGCCTGCACATAGGTGGCCAGCATCTTCTGGATCTGCGCTTCATAATCCCGGTAGTCGATTTCCTCCGCGTAGCGGATCTTCACGGAGGCGCGCAGCTTTTGGAAAAAGACCACATCCCGCTTGTAACGCTCGATGATGTCCGAAGGCGTGTCGCTGACCCAGTGAAGGCTCGAAAGAGCGAGCTTCAGCTTGCGGCTGAACTTTGAGAGCCGCGTGTAGAAATCCTCCCGCCGCTCCACCGACTCCAGTGCCAGTTCGAAAGCCTCTTCGTCCTTCTTGTTTGCGACTTCCCGGAAAAGGTCCCACAAAGCGTCCCGGCTGGCCGGCAAAGCCTTCAATTCCTCGGCGATGTCGGTCAGCGTTCCGTCCAAATCCGTGGCGTCAAATTTCTCTTCCAAGGCGCTGTACAGCTCCAGGGCATCATGCAACTGCGTGACCACACCGTAGTAGTCCATGATGTAGCCGAAATCCTTGCCGGGATGCAGGCGATTCACACGGGCGATAGCCTGCAGCAGCGTATGCTCCTTCAGGCTGCGCACGATGTACAAAACGACATTCCGCGGCGCGTCGAAGCCCGTCAGCATCTTGTCGACCACAATCAAGATTTCCGGGTGATCGGCCTTCTTGAACGCGCTGATGATTTGCCGGTTGTACTCCTTCTCCGTGCCGTACTTCTCCATCATCACCTTCCAGAACTGCTCGACACTCTCCTCCTTGATGATGGTGGTCCCGTCGTCACCCTCGAGCTCCTGCGGCGCGGATATGACCACGTCGCAGGTTACTTTGCCGAACTGATCCAAGTACCGCTTGAGAAGCAGGGCCTCTTTCTTGCCTGCCGCGGTGAGCTGGCCCTTGAAGTCGGCGCCTTTCCATTGCGATGAGAAATGCTGCGAGATATCCCACGCCACCAGATACAAACGGCTTTCCAGACGGTTCAGTTCGTCGCGCGACGCAAACTTTCGCTTGAGGTCCGCCTTCTGTTCTTTTGTCAGCCCCTGGGACATGGCCTCGAACATCCTGTCGACGGCCTTCTTGTTCACGTCCTGCATGACGTGACGGCCCTCGTAGAGTAAAGGAACGACCGCTTCGTCATCCACGGCGTGCCGGATGGTGTAGGCCGGCTCGATGAATCCGCCGAACTTCTGTGCCGTGTTTTTCTCCGTCTTCATCAACGGCGTGCCGGTGAAGCCGATGAAACAGGCCCTCGGCAGAGACTTCTGCATCCGCATATTGGCCTCGCCGTACTGGCTGCGATGACTCTCATCCACCAGGACGAAAAGGTCCTGGTCCTCATTCTTGAACCCCTCTGCGGCCTGTGCCGCTGCCCGGAATTTGTCCAGGACGGTGGTAATGACGGCGACCCGGTCATCCTGCAGGAGTTCGATCAGGTGTTTCCCGGTCTTGGCCTGTTGCGGGTCCTTGCCGCATTGGTGGAAGGTCTTCCATATCTGCTCATCGAGGTCGATGCGGTCGGTCACAATCACGATGCGCGGATTCTTGATTCGCTCGTCCAGGGCCAGCGCTTTGCCCAGGAGCACCATGACGAGGGATTTTCCAGACCCTTGGGTCTGCCAGATCACACCGCCCCTGCGCCGGCCGTCCGGTTCGCGCTGGTGGATTCGTTCCATGGTCTTGCGGATGGCAAAATACTGCTGGTAGCGGGCGACCTTCTTGACCGCCCCACCCTCGTCGTAGAGCAGGAATTGATGGACGATTTCGATCAGGCGTTCGGGACGGCACAGCGCCCAGATCAAACGGTCCTGCCCGGTCGGTTCACGGCCTGACGCGGCCGCTTCCTCAATCTCCCGCTTGGCGTAGGCGAATGCGCCCTTGAACAGTCTCTCGTGCTCTTCCAGTCGGACCGGACCGTTGATGGCGGCCTTCACTTCGGCCTCCACATCGCGCATCTCCCGCCACTTCGCCCAGAACTTGAGCGGTGTTCCCGTCGTCCCGTAGCTTCCCTCGTTCTTGTTCAGCGCCAGCGCGAGCTGGCTGAACACGAAGAGATGCGGTATCTCGTCCGGTTGCCAATTGCGGATGTGCTGTTTGATGGCTTGTTCGAGGGACTGTTTTTCCTCCGGCCGCTTGCACTCGAACACGACGAAAGGGATGCCATTGACGAAGCACACGATATCCGGCCGCCGCGTCTCCCGACTGGCCGTGCGTTCGACCTCGAATTCGGCTGTGACGTGAAAGACGTTGTTGCGCGGTTTTTCCCAATCGATGTACTGGAGCGAATAACCCTTGGTGATTCCTTCAATGGTCTGGTCGAGACTCTTGCCCAATGTCAGCACGTCGTACACCTTCTCGCTCGTTCGGACCAACCCATCGAACGGAATATCCCGCAGCGCCGCGATAGCCTTGGCGATGTTCTCGTCCGAGAACGGAACCTCACGCCCCTTGAACGAGATAGCATTCAGCCGCCGCAACTGCTTCGCCAGAACCCCCTCCAGCAGCACCCGCCCCAACTTCGTCCCCCGCTCCGCATAGACCTCTTCCGGGCTGAGGTAGCTGTAGCCCAACTGCTGCAGAAGCCGGATAGCCGGGATCTGGCTGATGGAAGCTTCCTGGAAGGATGGGGTGCTCACGACGTACGCTTTCGCAGAATTCGCCCCTCCGTGAGGCGCCGCGCAGTATTCGTCAGTTCCTTCGCCAGCAGCGTCACTTCGGGCAAAGCCGTGCGATACTCGGCGGCGAGCACCTTGCTGGACAAGCCTTCCAACGCATAGCGTGCCATGGCCTCGCCTTTGTGCGTGCAGAGGATCAGGCCAACGGGCGGATTCTCGCCCGGCCGGACCCAGTGCTCGCGCGCGTAGTTCAAGTACATGTGCATCTGACCGGCATCGGCATACGACAGGCGGTCGCGCTTCAGATCGATCACCACCAGACAGCGCAGCCTGCGATGAAAGAACAGGAGGTCCACCCGGTACCATTCGTCATCGATCCGCAGGCGCTTCTGCCTCCCCACGAAGGCGAAGTCGCCACCCAGTTCCATCAGGAAGTGCTCGAGATGGCGGATCAGCGCCTCCTCCAGATCGGATTCCGAGTACTCGTCCTTGAGATTCAGGAATTCGAGGACGTACGGGCTGCGAATCTCTTCCTCGGCCGTGACCGCGTCTTCCGGCCGGGCGACCGCGCCCTTCGTCAACATGGCCACCTTGTTCTTCGACAGGGCCGCGCGTTCGTAGAATTGGGACTCGATTTGCCGTTCCAGTTGCCGCACCGACCAACCGCCTCGCAATGCTTCGGCCTCGTAGAACCGGCGGGCGAATTCGTTCTTCACCGAAAGCAGGCGGACATAGGCGGACCAAGGCAGTGGGAAGCGGGCGGCGATTTCCCGGAGGGCGGATTCGCCAGACAGTGCCTGACCTTTGTTCCCGCCCGCCAATAGCAAGTGGGTTGTCCGGGATTTTCCAGACACTGTCTGGAAAATCCCGGCAAAGGCCAAATAGAACGCCCGCATCTGATAGAGGTTGCTCTTGGCATAGCCCCTTCCAAAACGCGCCGAAAGGTCTTGCGCCAGACGAACGAGGAGGACGTCTCCATACTCAGCCTTCCCCATCCCGCCCTGATCCACCTCCACAATCCTACGCCCGATCTGCCAGTACGTCGCCGTCATGATCGCGTTCACCGTCCGCGCCGAAGCCCGGCGAGCCTGATCAATCAGGGCGGACAGTTCTGCAAGCAGTCCGTCGTAACCGCGCAGTAGCAGAGATTTATTCTGCGTCTTCATGTCACCCTCACCTGCCCGGTCAGCAACCGCTGCATCAGCCCGCGCTTCTGCCGGTCGATGGCGGCGCGCTGGGCGCGTAGGAGGAGGCGAAGGGATTCTCGGCAGCACCGAGAATCCCTTCGCACGAATTCAGTCTGAATTGACCTTTGCGGCGTCGCCTGCGCCGGTGTACGATTACAAATCATAGACGCACACGGTGTCACCGGTCGCGTGTACATGGAGCCCAGCAACAATCGATGACGGACGCCACTATCATTGTTCCGCGATTTCACTTTACCGAACCGCGGCATAATCTGCCCACGCTGTGCAAAGGACGCGCCTCCGCCGAAGATCGATTTTCCGTTGCCTTTGCACGTGCGTATTGGGCGCAGGCGCCAGAAATCCACGCGCGATCGCCGCACAAAACGCTGGCGCTGGTCCGAGAAATTCCTGTAAACGGGTATGGGATTGCAGACCTGCTTGCAGTCGCGTGGACTCGACTGGAGCACGAGTATTTTCCTTCTGCCGAGGCCTTTGCTGCCGTGGCAAGGCCGACGTGTCGTGCTTTCGAGATGAAGCTCTCGAACTGGCAGAAGGCCCTGAGCCAGGCCTCGCGATACCGCAATTTCGCCCATCAGGCCATCGTGGTGTTGCCACCGGACGTCTGTGCTCACGCCATGAAGGCAATCGACACGTTCAAACTCGTGCGCGTCGGCCTCTGGAGTTTCGATCCCGAGACCACCCGTATCCGCATCCTGTTCACGCCGAGGCGTCATCGTCCACGTTCCTTAAAGTACTGGTTCCAATCCTTGGAAAAAGCGGCCAAGGCTTCCAGGCCAATTCTGCCCATTCGCGAAACAGACAAATCCCGTCGCGCAGAGCATTAAGCCGGTCGCAATGCGCCTCAACTGCTTCGCCAGAACCCCCTCCAGCAACACCCGCCCCAGCTTCGTCCCCCGCTCAGCATGGATCTCCTCCGGGCTCAAGTAGCTGTAGCCCAACTGCTGCAACAGCCCGATGGCCGGGAGCTGGCTGATGTGGGCTTCTTGGAAGGAGGGGATATTCATGGTCTAGAGAGAGACCTAAACCAATGCAGCGGCGCAAGGGCTCGCAATTCAACAAGGCGAAACCTAAAGGGACAAAGCCCAAGGCGCATACCGCAGCCGCAAGGGCATGCATGCTTGTTCGCGCACCTCTCCTTCATGCCAAGGAGATTAATGGCCTTCTTCGCCTGCTCAGGTGTCTTCAATCCAAGCAGTTCGGCGTAGTCAGCTAACTCACCCGGCGATCCATGTTCCAGTTCACCGAAAACGAATGGGATGCCCTCATTCAGATGCCGGGACATGGCATATAAATACGGAACCAAGCAACGCTCAGCGAATCCCACCAAACTTGGTTGCTTCGCAAGGCTCACAAGCGAGCGAAGTGGCGCGCCCAGGCAAAGCGTACCGTCGTAGCTGCGATGGTGTTTCCCGTCGACGGGAATGCGACCACCAGTCTCCCAGACGCGAGGCAGGTCGCGTGGGAAACCCAATGGAACAATCATCTCTATTTCGTATGCGTCCGTTACTTGAGGCATCTCGTTAACTTGCGCTTGGAACGCGAATATACCCTTAAGGCCGAGGCCAGCTTCGGCTTGAGGCCACAAACGCATGTCCGGGTAGTCATCGACGAAATCCTGCCAGTCCAATGTTTCAAGTGGCCGCATTCCTCAGCCGCGACTCCAAGGCTTCGCGGATGACGAAGCAACTTCATGCATTTTCGGCGCGCTGGCGCCTGCCATCAAGCCGG
Source organism: bacterium (assembly GCA_043802525.1). Classification (GTDB taxonomy): domain Bacteria; phylum Verrucomicrobiota; class Kiritimatiellia; order CAIVKH01; family CAIVKH01; genus JAZDKY01. The sequence goes on along the minus strand of JAZDKY010000097.1, from coordinate 47,756 downwards.
GAATGCTTGCCAGAGCGTCTTCGGTCAAACCGACCGCAAACGAACGACGAAGTAGTCTATCAATGACACCGGTAGCGCTGGATTTGCGGAGCTGTTGGAAATCCGCGCGTGCTTGGGCAACCCACATCCTAAAGTTTTTCTCAAGTTCCAGGTCATCCTTCCACTTATCGGCAAAGTCTTCCGCGGGATTGACAGGGTTCGGAACGCGAGGCCTCTGAGGGTGGATCAGGCCTTCCATGCGACTCAAAATTCCGTCTAGCGCGTCGTCAAGCTCGACCTCACCAAGATACGCTTCCGCGGCAAGTGTCGTGATGATGATAGAAATCGGCTTGCCATCTGGATCATCCTTGAACATCACGTCACGGTGCCGTTTCAGAATCTGTATGCAGCGCTGAAGCGGGGATTTGCGCTTGTTCGCAGGGAGCTTGACTATTTTAGCGGCACGGGCGGCGGACGCCCACTTCTCAAGCAGTGGCCTGGCCTGCTCCATCCTCCAATCGAACCACAGCGCATAGCCTTCAGAATTGCTGATAAACCAGTCTTCGCTGATAGAATCGTAGTCATCGCGTGTATTGTCCGTGATGGCTCCGGCATGCTTGACTACTGACTGTGCGAGATCGCGCGGCGCGGTCCCCTCTTTGACCATCGCCTCCTTGATCAAACCGCGTCGCCCTTCTTCTTCCGGGATCGAGGGGACGGCATCCAGGTGGAAGTTTATTTGGTCCGCGTACCGGAGACGCCAGCAGCGCTTCTTCTCCTCGCGCTCGTACTTGAACCCCTGCGCGACCCGGTAGGCCTCGATGTCGACGCCCACGAGTTCTTTCAATTGTCGCTGCGTGTGTGTCGATTTAGTGATGCCGCGGCAAAGCCGGCACCCCATGTCCAGATCGTATTCACCATCTGCGTCAACGGGACGAACGACGGTGCCGAGGCGAAATGACCCTTGAGGATAGAGATATGGATTGTAGTCGGAGCATTTCGACTCCTTGCGCGCGAACCATTCAGTTAGAGCCTTGTAGCGCTTCTCAGTCAGTTCATAGCTGCTGTCGGGGATATCGATGTCGTCAGCGACGGCGTGCAGGACGGTATTGGTCGTTTGATTACTCATGGTGTTCCTCCTATTTCCAGTGCTGGGATGAATTTGTTCAACTTGTGGTTCTGGTCGTATATGGACCACTTTCCATCTGCCTTTGGCATGCGCACACGACCTAGTTCGACGGCGCAGGCAACCGGCATTGCGGGAAATATCTTGAGATCGCTCGCGGTCGGATGGGCGTGGCCAATATCGGCGAGCAGCTTTCGCATCGCGGTCCGAAACATTGAAAGCTGTACCTTCGACTTCAAGAAGTCATTGTGACACTCATCGACGGTGATCTCCCAGACCGACACAGGGCTCGGGACAACTGCAGAAATCCGATCCGGATGGATTCGAGCACTCAGGGAGACGACCAGAACCGGCGGCGCCTTGGTTTCTGGTGGGACATTGATTTCGTAGGCAAACCCATCGGGGTGGTCCTGCCACTTCCATGTATGGGGTTCACGGTGCAGCTGGTAGACCTCGGAAGGCACCTTATCGGTCAGCAAGCTGCCCAATAGGATGAGCAAGGGCATGTCCGCTCGTGCGAAGATCGAAAAGTGGTTCGGTTGTGCTTCTTCAATTCGCCCACGAATATGACGCTCGAATCCCGCGCGCAGGTGCGCTGCTTCTGTTCTCCAGAAATCTGCCGACTTGTCTTCGTGCTCGTACTTCAAACCGAGATCAATGACGCGGTCATCCGCTGGGTACCAGTCTGAGAACATCGCCTCAATGGCGAGGTCAGGCTGGAGAGGCGAATCCTCCTCACCAATTTTCCCGCCGTAGAGAATGACGTGGGAATTCTTGGTGGGAGAGATTCCCGTGACAACGCGAACCCGATCCTCGTGCTGCCGTTTCCAGGTCTGCAGGAGCTCCGCTGAGTATTTTGCCCCAGTTTCATCCTGGTCAATTGTCTTGTGACATTTCCGACAGACGAGCAGCAGATTCGAGACGTTGTTCAGAGCCCTCTTGTCCGCAAGGAATCCTCGCCACCCACGCGGCCCGTCTTTTGAGAACGAATATATATGAGCCATCTCTGCCGCATTCACACGTTCGTGTGTCACGGAGGACTTGTAGGCGAGCTCGTTGCAGCCCTGAAATTGGCAACGGCCGCCAGCGCGTGCCCAGAGCTCACGCTCGACCCCTCGCTTGATGTACCGCGTCACTTCTTTAACCACGACGGATCCCCTCTCCAAGTTTCACTCTGATTCTTCCCGTCAACAACCGCTGCATCAGCCCGCGCTTCTGCCGGTCGAGGGCGGCGCGCTGGGCGCGTAGGAAGCGGAGTTCTTCATCGCAGGTGTCGAGGATGGCGGCGATGGCGCGCTGCTCGTCCACGTCGCCGGGAACACGCACCTCAATGACGGCGAAGTTCGGATATTTCAGGTTGAGCGTATCGTCGACCATGCCTTGCGAGTAGCGATGGAACTGATGGATGGTGTGCGGCAGCTTGAAGAAGTGGGCCGCAAAACGTCCGTCGATGGACGGAGTCGGGCTGCAAATGGTGTAGGCGGGGCTGACAATACCTTCGAGGGCGGACAGGGCAGAAACGCCCTGCCACATCCTCATCGTATTGTAGCCGATGTCACCCGGAGCGATGCGCAGGTATTTCGACTTGTCCTCGGATGACGTGTCTCGCTTGGTCAACTCGTCTCGCGACACGACTCCACGGCCTGCCGTGATCGAAAGCAGCGGCAGGTCGGTCCGATTCGGCTCCACACGCTCTTCAAACAGGTTTCCAAGTTTCGCGGTCACCCATTTCCCCGCAAACCCCTTCAACCGCCGCCGGCCGGTCAGGATCTGCTGCATGACGCCCTGCTTACAGCCTTCCTTGGCAGCGATCAGGGTGTCGAGTTTCTCCAAGGCCTTGTCCCACGTGGTCAGAATGTCTGCGATCTTGCGCTGTTCAGGAAGTGGCGGGAGTGTTATCGGTATCTCACGAATCCGGCCTACGCTAAGCGTCCTCAATCCGCTTGATGTCATACTCAAGCCTTGGACTGTGGCCTGCCCGACTGATGAGTTGAGGAATGCGTTGAGGAAATGTGCCGACGCCAAGGACGCATCCACGCGTACCCTGATGACGTGATTCTGATGAACACAGTTTTGAATTTCTCCTTGAAAGAGAGCTGTTCGGCCAATTTGGTCCGCGCTTCCATTCCCCTCGATGATCAGAATATCCAGCGGTTTGAGCCTCCACCGCTCTAGTTCTTTGGGTGTCACATCAAAGAACCGCGGATCATCCATGAGCACGCGATTCCTTTGGACGTGAGCTACCGTCAAGTACCTCACGGGGTTCGCTCCCGGCGCGCGGTGCGGACCTTTGGGAATTCCGCCGCAGACATTGGCGAAATCTTGAACACGCGATTGTGACCAACCTCTAGGCGGTTTCACGCGCTCGCCTCCGGTTCCTTCGTCTCGGCTAGGTTCCCAATCGTGCGCGTTACGGTCAGCGAGTGGAGCTGGGCGATCGCAATCTGGTTCAGGCGGGCCAGGCGGTCGGGTTGTGTCAGGTCCATGCGAATGAATTCCGCGTTCATGCCCTCGATGTTGGCCAGGACCAGTAACTGTTCGATGGCAGCATGGTCGCGGATGTTGCCGTCGGCGTCCGGGTGGGCATCCCGCCACTGTTTCGCCGTCTGCCCGAACAGGGCCACGTTGAGCACGTCCGCTTCGGAGGCGTAGGTGAAGCTGATTTGCTCCGGGGTCAGCGCGGCCGGGATGGGGTGCTCCTTGATGGCATCGGTGTGGATACGGTAGTTCAGCTTCGCCAGCGTGCGGTTCAGGTTCCACGCCAGGGACAGGCGCTGGTTTTCGTCCTCCTTGAGCCGCTGGAACTCCTTGATCAGGTAGAGTTTGAATGTTGGAGATATCCACGAGGCGAATTCAAAGGCGATGTCCTTATGGGCATAGGTCCCGCCGTACCTGCCCGACTTCGATACGATACCGATGGCGTGTGTGGCTTCGATCCACCTTTGAGGCGACAGAACAAAGTAGTTGCTCCCGGCCTCCGTTTTAAACCTCTCGAATTCGAGAGGTTTAAAATCGGGATTGCTCAATTCCTCCCACAAACCGAGAAATTCGATCGTGCTCCGACTTCGCACCCAGTTATTGATTATCGCAAACGATTCTTGTGTGTTGCGGTATTTGGCGATGTCGGTCAGGGAGATGTAGTCCTCCTGGTACCAGGAAACGATGGTAATGGCCGCGCCTTGTACGCTGATCGTGGTCTTCTTGTCTGTGCCCATCGTCATTTTCCTTTCTTCCCACGCGGCCATTTGTCGTCTCGGGCGCCGCATTGTTCAACGAGCTTCGGCTCGCGAAGGAACGGCCGCCGAGGCGGCCCGCCGAAAAGCGGCTTCTTCGCCTCCAGTTGTTTCGTCTCCGGCAGGGATTGGATCGCGCGTGTGGCCGTCAGCGAGCGAAGTTGGGTGATGGCGATCTGGTTCAGGCGGGCGAGCCTGTCAGACTGGGTCAGGCCCATGCGAATGAACTCCGCGTTCATGCCCTCGATGTTGGCCAGGACCAGCAACTGCTCGATGGCGGCGTGGTCTCGGATATTTCCGTCGGCGTCCGGGTGCGCATCCCGCCACTGTTTCGCCGTCTGCCCGAACAGGGCCACGTTGAGCACGTCCGCTTCGGAGGCGTAGGTGAAGCTGATCTGCTCTGGAGTCAGCGCGGCCGGGATGAGGTGCTCCTTGATGGCGTCGGTGTGGATGCGGTAGTTCAGCTTGGCCAGCGTGCGGTTCAGGTTCCACGCCAGGGACAGGCGCTGGTTTTCATCCTCCTTCAGCCGCCGGAACTCTTTGATGAGGAAAATCTTGAATTCAGGGCTGATCCACATGCCGAACTCGAAGGCTATATCAGGATGGGCGTAGGTTCCTCCGTACCGACCCGGCGTTGCCTTCAGGCCGATGGCGTTGGTTTTTTCAACCCATTCCTTGACGCTGATTTTGTAGCTGTTGAGTCCGGCCTGACTCCTAATTGTGGCGAATTCGCCACAATTAAACGTGGGATTGAAAACGGACTCCCATATTCCAAGGAATTCGACGGTATTCCGGTTCCGGAGCCAGTCTGAGATGAAGAAATCCCCGTCTTTCGCTTTAAGCATGTCGGTGAGCGAGATGTAGTCGCCGTCCCTGTCCGAGACGATGGTGACCGCCGTGCCTTGCACGCTGATCGTCGCCTTCATCTCCTTGCCGGCGTGCTTGCTCACAGTCCCAACTCCTTGAGGTAACCGGCCATCTTCTCGCGCACGCCGACCAGGTCCTTCTCCAGCTTACCAATCTCTTTCTTGACCGCGTCGAGATCGATTTCGGCCTCTTCCTCGAACGTGTCCACGTAGCGCGGGATATTGAGGTTGAAGTCGTTGTCGGCGATCTCCTGCGGCGTGGCGCGGTAGGCATACTTCTCCACCGTGGCAAAAGCGCGGTGCGTCTTGACGATCTTGTCCACGTGCTCGTCGGTCAGGATGTTCTGGTTCTTCGCATCCTTGTATTCGCGGGAGGCGTCGATGAAGAGTACGTCCCCTTGCGCCTTGCCCTTATTGAAGAGCAGGATCGCCGCAGGAATGCCCGTGCCGAAGAAGAGGTTGGCAGGCAAGCCGATGACGGCCTCCAGCAGGTTCTCCTCGATCAGCTTCTGCCGGATCTTGCCTTCGGCTCCGCCACGGAACAGGACGCCATGCGGCACCACCACCCCCACCCGACCCGTGCCCTCGCGAGCCGTTTCGATCATGTGCGTGATGAACGCATAGTCACCCTTGGACTTGGGCGGCAGACCACGATGATAGCGCCGGTACGGATCGGCAGATGCCTCCTCAATGCCCCACTTTTCGAGCGAGAACGGCGGATTGGCGACGACGATGTCGAACTTCATGAGTTGGTCGTGCTCGACCAGCTTGGGATTCCGCAACGTGTCGCCCCACTCGATGCGGAAGCTGTCCATGCCGTGCAGGAACATGTTCATCTTGCACAGCGCGTGGGTGGTTCCGTTGCTCTCCTGGCCGAACAGAGCGAAGTCCTGCTTGTCGGCCCGCAGGCCCACCTTGATCAGCAGCGAACCGGAGCCGCAGGACGGATCGCAAATGGTGTTGCCCTTCTTCGGAGCCAGCAGCCGGGCCAGCAAGGCCGATACCTGGCCGGGCGTGTAGAATTCCCCCGCCTTTTTCCCGGCGTCGGACGCGAAGCGCTCCAGGAGGTACTCATAGACATTGCCGATCACATCCTCGTCGCCGACGACCGAGGGCCGCAGATCGAGGCGCGGATCATTGAAATCTTCCAGCAGGTGTTTAAGCCGGGCGTTACGGTCTTTCGTCTGGCCGAGCTTGTTCTCCGAGTTGAAGCTGACCTCGCGAAACACGCCTTCCAGTTTTTCCTTGTTCGCCTCTTCGATCTCCGCCAGCGCGACGTCGATTCGCTCCCCGATGTCCGTGCGGTTGCGGTGCTCATAGAGGCTCTCAAAGTTACACCCCTCGGGAAGCAGGAAACGTTCACGCGCCAGGCGCCGCTCTACGCGCGCTTTGTCGCCGCCAAACTCCTTGAGATAACGATTCCGATGGTCCTTCCAGACGTCGGAGATGTATTTCACGAACAACATCACGAGGATGTAGTTCTTGTAATCTGATGGATCCAGGACGCCGCGGAAGGTATCGCAGGCGCGCCAGGCGACATCGTTGATTTGAGACTGGTCGATCTTCTTCATGATTCACCGTCCTTCACGTGTATCTGTAAATTCCTCGCTACGTCTAGCAACTCGGCCTGTCGTAGTTTGGCGGTCAGCTCGGCCAGCTTGACACTCTTCACCCGTTCTTCGGACGCCAAACCTGCCACCTCGGCAACCAGCTTCTGCACCCACAACGGAGGTAGCGGTATCTCGAAATCGGCGAGATCCTGGCGCTGGATAATTTGGACGTACGAACCCTTGCGGCGGGATTTGAAGTAGTTCGCAGATTCCTCCGTGCGCAGGGTCCATGCCAGATACTCGGGGTCCACCACGGCAGGGTCTGGTCGGAGCACAAAAAGCTGTGCCCCTGCGATAGCCTTCGGCAGATCGAGCCGGAAGCAAATAGCCGTCGTACGTGTGCCCCGATTGGGAAAAAGAACATCGCCGGGACGAAGGCACAGGTCGTCTCTGATCTTCTCGCGAGGCTCAATGCGCACGAACTCCCGGTTTTCCCACCCGCCATCTTGCGAGATATCGCCAATCCGGATCAGATGGACAGTTCCACCCGCGACCGTCCGAGTGGCCTCTGGCCCCCGAAGGGTCACCCCCATTCGAATATCCGCTATGTGCCCAAGTCGCATCGCGCCATAGTAAATACATTGCACGTGTGTAATCGTCAACGGCAAACTAGTATATTTTTATTACACACATCGCACTCGTGCAATCATGCAAATCCACCATTGCTCTGCTATTATTCCCAACATGTTTATAAGCAAAGCGTTGTACAATCCGGCACTCGCGATGGTCCTCATCTGCGGGATCGACGCCAGCTTAGCCTGCGGTCCTACTTCTTTCCCGCCTTCGCCTCTTCCAGAAACAGCTTGTACTCGACGCTGTCGACCAGCGCTTCCCACGAGGCTTCGATCAGGTTGCCGGAGACGCCTACCGTGCCCCAGGTTTCCACGCCGTCGCTCGACTCGATCAAGACGCGCGTCTTCGCCGCCGTGCCGGTCTCGGGGTCGAGGATACGGACGCCGTAGTCCACCAGGTGCACTTCCGCGATCTTGGGGTAGAACCGGGTCAGCGCTTTCCGCAACGCGTCGTTGAGCGCGTCGACCGGGCCGTCACCCTCGCCGACCGCAGATTCGACTGTGCCGTCCACGCTGATCTTGACCGTAGCCTCCGCCAACGCCTGCTCGCCGCCGTGCCGCTTTTCAACGATCACACGGAAGGCCTCATGCTTGAAGAACGGCTTGTGCTTCTTCAGCACCTTCTGGACCAGCAGCTTGAACGACGCCTCCGCCGCCTCGTACTCGTAGCCGCCCTTCTCGAGCCGCTCGAGTTCGTGGAGGATCTCCTTCACCTCGGGCGACGTCTTGTTCAGCGTCAGGCCCATTTCGACCACCTTCAGGAACACGTTGCTCGCGCCGGACAGTTCCGAGATCAGGACGCGGCGCTTGTTCCCGACCGACGCGGGCTCGATGTGCTCGAACGAATGAACGTTTTTCCGGACGCCGTCGACGTGCATGCCCGCTTTGTGCGCGAATGCGCTCTCGCCGACAAACGCCGCCTTCGTGTTGGGGCGCACGTTGGCCGTCTCGTACACGAACTGCGCCACCTCCATGAGCTGTTCCAGGCTGCCCTTCTGCAGGCAGTCGTGGCCCATCTTCAACAGCAGGTTCGGGATGACAGAACACAGGTTCGCGTTCCCGCACCGCTCGCCGAACCCGTTGATCGTCCCCTGCACGTGCATCGCGCCCGCGCGGATCGCCTCGAGGCTGTTCGCAACGCCCAGCTCGGAATCGTTGTGCGTGTGGATGCCGACGTCCGACCCGAACGCCTTGATCACCTCGCGCGTGATCGCGCCGACGTCGGCATACAGCGTCCCGCCATTCGTGTCGCACAGGACGAGCCGGTCCGCGCCGGCCTCCTTCGCCGCGCGCAGCGTGGACAGCGCGTGCTCCGCGCTGTCCTTGTAGCCGTCGAAAAAGTGCTCGGCGTCGTAGATCACTTCCTTCCCGTGCTGCTTCAGGAAGCGGACCGTGTCCGCGATCATCGCCCGGTTCTCGTCCTCGGTTGTCTTCAGCACGTCCTTCACGTGCATGCGCCAGCTCTTGCCGAAGATCGTGCAGACGGGCGTGTTCGCCGCCATCAGGGCCTTGGCGCCCGGGTCCTCGCCGACCGGCGCGTTCGGGCGCCGCGTGCTGCCGAAGGCCGCAATCTTCGCATGCTTCAGTTTCTCCTTCTTGATGGCATGGAAGAATTCCAGGTCCTTCGGGTTGGACGCCGCGTAGCCACCCTCGATGTAGTCCACCCCGAATTCGTCCAGCCGCTTCGCGATCCGGATCTTGCCCGGCCCGGAAAAGGAAATGCCCTCGCCCTGGGCGCCGTCGCGCAGGGTCGTGTCGTAGATTTCGATCCTCTTCATGGGCTTTTCCTTTTCAACCGCGGATTACGCTGATTTCGCGGATAAGAAAAAAACATCCGCGCTATCCGCGTTATCCGCGGTTCAACTCTTCTTCTTTTTCCCGAGCTCAAATGCCTTGTGCAAGGCCCTCACCGCGTCGTCCGCCTTGTCCTTCTTGATCAGGACGGAAATCTTGATCTCGGACGTCGCGATCATCCCGATGTTGATCTTGTTCCGGGCCAGCGTGTCGAACATCTTGAAGGCCACGCCGGAATGGCTCTTCATCCCGACACCGACGATGCTGACCTTGGCGATGTCCTCGTCCACGTTGACCTCGCGCGGGTCCAGCTCGCCCTTCAGGGAGTCCACGACTTTCCGCGTCTTGGACACGTCGCCGCGCGGCACGGTGAATGAAAGGTCCGCGTGCCCCTTGTCGCCGACGTTCTGCACGATCATGTCGACGTTAACGTTCGCCTTCGCGAGCGCCTTGAACACCGTCGCGGCAATCCCGGGCCGGTCCGCAATGCCCATCATCGATACCTTTGCCTGGGCCTTGTCGGCCGCTATGCCTCGCACCACGATATCTTCCATGTTCTCCACCTCTTCTCTGACCAGGGTTCCGGGCTTCTCCACGAAGCTCGACATGACTTCCAGCACCACACCGTAATTCTTGGCAAACTCGACCGCGCGCGACTGCAACACTTCCGCGCCGAGGCTCGCAAGCTCGAGCATCTCGTCATGCGAAATGACGTTCAACTTGCGCGCATCCGGCACCACGCGCGGGTTCGCCGTGTAAATACCTTCGACGTCTTTCAGGATCTGGCACTTGTCGGCCTTGATCGCCGCGGCGAGCGCCACTGCCGTCGTGTCCGATCCGCCACGGCCCAGCGTCGCAATGTCCTGGTTCGGGTTCAGGCCCTGAAAGCCCGCAACGATCACGACGTGGTTCTTTTTCAGGTACTCCATGATCCGGTCCGGCTTGATCGCCTTGATCTTCGCCTTCATGTGGACGTCATCGGTCTGGATGCCGGCCTGGGGCCCGGTCATCGAGATCGCATCCGCGCCCATCGCGTGCAGCGCCATGGTCAGGACCGCCGCCGAAATCTGTTCGCCGGTCGCCATGAGCGAATCGAGTTCGCGCTCGCTCGGCTCCGGATGGATCTTCTTCGCGAGGTCGATCAGGTCATCCGTCGTGTCGCCCATCGCGCTCACGACCACGACCACCTTGTTGCCCTGGTTGCGGGTCTTGAGGATGCGCGTCGCCACGCGCCGCATGCACTCCACATCCGCCACCGAGCTGCCGCCATATTTCTGTACGATCAGTGCCATGGTCTTGCTTCCGTTCCATCGCCTCCTGGTAGGGCGCGGCGTCCCTGCCGCGCCGCAGTTCATCACGCCCATCCGGCGGTCCGGGACGAACCGCCCTACCAAGCCTGACCAAGGGCAGGCGGCGGTGCGGGGACGCAGCGCCATACCAAACGCCTCTACATACCCGTCAACTCCCCAAACGCCTTCTCCACGCTCTTCACATCAAAATCGCCGTCGCCGCAGGACGCCTCGTCCCAGTGGTTCGCCGCATCCGCGGCCACGCCTTCGCCCCAGAGCACCGCGGGAACGCGGTCGGCGCGCGCAGGCACGACCCCGTCGCTCGTCAGCAGCACCCGGCACGGCCCCGTGCCGGCCAGCGCTTCAACCAGCGGCGCGAGGACCAGCAGGTCCATGCGCTCGAGGAGCCGCACCTTCTCCGCCGCGGTACCGTAGCCCGCGGGCTTTTGCGGCGCCTCGATGAACACGAGCAGGAAGTCGGTCTCTTTCAACCGCCCCTTCACCACGGCAACATCCAGCGCGGAATCTTCCGCATCCTCCGCCCACGGGTCCTCGAGCGGAATCACGTCCATCCCGAAGGCGCGTGCGAATCCCCGGGCCATCCAGCTTTGCGTGAGCACGCAGCCCTTGCGCGCCTGGCCGCCCAGGATCGACTTCGGCGCGTACGGTTTCCCGCCACCCCAGAGCCAGAGATGTGTAGCCGGATTCTCTCCGAGGTCAAGGCGTACGTCGTTGATCGTCACGTCCGCCAGGGCCTTCGCGGCCCGGTCCATGATCGTACACGCCAGTTCGCCGCGTTTGCCCGGCGGCAGGAACGCGCGCGCGTCGTCCTCGACGAGCGCCGGCGGCGTCCCGGGCGCGAGCGCCATCTCCTCCGACTTCACGAGCACCAGGACCCGCGACCCCGCCAGCGTCACGAAGCGTACGACGGCCGGATCGAAGTGTGATTGCACCGACTCCGTCAGCGCCGCCGTCTCTTTCACGCTCAGCCGGGACAGGCAGTTCTCCCGGATCGCGTGCTCGTCCATGGTGACGTAGTTGCCTGCATAGACAAAGTCGTAGCCCTCGGACTTCGCACCCGTCCCCGCGAGCTCCAGCGGGCCCCGGTTCAGGTGAAGGGCCTCGTCCATCGGCACGCCGCACAGCGCGGCCATCAAAACCTCCTGCCTTCGATGCTTGTCGCTCCCCGGCACGCCCAGCAGGCCGCACCGTCCTTCCGAGGCCAAGCGCGTCGCCACCGGGCAGCGCGCCACCGCCAGCGGCGTGCGCCCTTCCAGTTCCTTGCGCGGCACATCCGCCACGCCTTCCACGATGACCACGACCGTTTTCATTTCCTGCAACACCACAATCGGACCGCCGGAGGCGGTCCCTCCAGTTCCGGAGGGACACGCTCCGCGTGTCCACTCTATTTGCCCGCGCCAAAGTCCTCGATCCGCAGCCGCACCGTCTTCGCGCCGACCACGTCGAGCGCGTCGATCTCGGCCAGGGCCGACCTGCAGTTCCGTTCCTGCGCCGCGTGGGTCAGGACGATCACGGGCACGTTCGTCCCGCGCCGCTCCTCTTTCTGGATCATCGACGCGATGCTGATCTGGTGCCGGCCGAGGATGTCCGCCACCCGCGCCAGCACGCCCGGCTTGTCCAGCAGCGACAACCGCAGGTAGTACCGCGAGCACACGTCGTCAACCTTGCCCATGCTGGTCTTCCGGCCGGGCTGGATGAACGACGGCAGGCGTCGCTTCGCGCCGGCCGCGAGCGTTGTCGCCACGTCGGCCACATCGCTGATCACCGCGCTGGCGGTCGGCATCCGCCCCGCGCCGCGCCCATAGTACAAGGTGTCGCCCACCACGTCGCCCTGCACGAGGATGGCATTAAAGACGCCGCCGACCGAGGCCAGCATGTGCCCGTGCGCGACGAGCGTCGGGTGCACGCGCACAACGACGGCGCCGTTTTTATCCGCCCCGGCGGACTCCTGGCGGATGATGGCCAGGAGCTTGATCCGGTACCCGAGTTCCGCCGCGTAGCGGATATCGTCCTGCGCCAGCCCGCGGATGCCCTCGACATACAACGCGTCGAGCGGCACGACGAACCCGTACGACAACGACGCGAGGATCGCGGCCTTGTGGGCCGTGTCGTGGCCGTCGATATCGAGGCTCGGCTCCGCCTCTGCGTAACCCGCGGCCTGTGCCTCCTTGAGCACGTCGTCGAACGCCAGTTGCTCCGCCTCCATCCGGGTCAGGATGTAGTTGCAGGTGCCGTTCAGGATCGCATACACGCTCTGGATATTGTTCGCAATGAGCCCTTCGCGCAACGCGCGGATGATCGGGATCCCGCCGCCGACGCCGGCCTCAAAACAGAGATCGACGCCCTTTTCCTCCGCGAGGCGGAACAGACCGTCGCCGTACTCCGCGAGCAGTTTCTTGTTCGCGGTGACCACAGGCTTGCCGAGGCTGAGCGCTTGCTCGACCAGTTCCTTCGCGATGCCCGTGCCGCCGATGAGTTCAATCACCACGTCGACCGACGGATCCTCGACCAGCGCCTTTGCGTCGCGGGTCAGGATGGAACGGTCCACCTTCACGCCGCGGTCACGGTCCAGGTCGATGTCGGCAATCTTGCGCAGGACAAGCCGGACACCGCAGCGGCTGGCCAGGAGGTCGCCGTTGCGCTGCAAGCCCTCGACGACACCCGCACCGACGGTGCCGAAACCGAGAAGGCCAATTCCGATTTCTTTTTTCATATTCTTTCTTCCGGACCCCGGTCAGACCCGGGGCCCGGAAAAAAGAAGATAAAAAAACCCCTCTCTCGAGGGGTTTGGCAAAAGGCATGCGCCAGGGAGCCCCCTCAGGAATCCCCCGTCGTAATAATCGTCGTTACAATCGTTGTGCCGTTGCTGGTCATGGAAAACGTAAATGCGTGGTCGAATGTACCCGAATTTCGTTGCGCCGCAAGCGGAAACACAGGGCGCTACTTGCCGATTACCTGCCGTGTCTCTTCGTTTCGCTTCTGGCCTTTGTCGAAAGCCGCCTTGCCCTCGAAAAAGGCGTCGGCCAGCACCGTCGCGATCATCATCACGCCGACGATAGCCAGCACGCTGGCGCTCCAGGCCACCACGGTCTTGAAATAGTTTTCGCTCGTGAACCCCGTGATGATCGGCACGGAGAGAACCATGGATGAAACGATGATGATGCCGATGATATAGAAAAGGCTGTCCCCGGATTCGAGCCACTCGGGTATGTAGATTTTCACTGCGGCCAGGGAGAGGACGATCGCCGCAAGGCCCAGCGCCGTCGTGACGAAGTACATCAAGAAACTGAGCTCGTTGAGGTTCATCGCGTGTACGACGCGAATGAAGGCCCACCGGCAGGCGAGGAACGAGACGATGGCATAGATGTTGAACTGCGTCTGGCTGTCCGGGTTCTGGAGCAGCATGTACACGATATCGATGGATGCATTCTTGAACTGATCCACGACTTGCATCACTTCATCCATGGACACCTCCTTTGGTGCATATCCAACCCTGACGACTGAAGATAGGGGTGTTCCCACCCCTCATACCAGCATAATTCATGCCCGGCTGGCGGACACTATCGCGGCACGAGCACGGTCAAGGCTTTGTGCCGCACGCGGACGGTCACGGCCGCAGGCGCATCGACGAGTTCGCCGTCCAACTGGATGGGGCCCGGGAATTTCCTGCGCACTCCGCGCTCGCCAGCGCCTTGATCGCCTGGCCGATGAACAGCGGAATGCCGAAGTGCCGCGCGAACCCGTTGCCGCTGCCCGCGGGAATCACGCCCAGCGCAACACCGCTCCCCAACAGCGCGCCGCCAATGCTGTTCACCATCCCATCTCCACCGACCACCAGGACCGTTTCCGCGCCGCTGCGAACCGCCTGCTCCGTCTTGTGCTGCCCGTCTTCCACACTGCGACTGATCTGATAGGAAACGTCCACCCGTTCCCCACCCCAGTGCGACTCGACGTCCCGCACGATCGCGCCGAGCGATTGGCCAAGCCCCGACTTCGGATTCATCAACACGCAAATGCGCCGGTGCCTCATCACACTCATGTCAACAGCTTCTTCATGCCGTGAGCATAAATCACACGCCCTCGAATGCATGAGAGAAATGCCGACGTCAGCCGAATTCCGGCAGTGGCCGATTTCGAATTCGTATGTAGCCGCGCCGCCCACGCCTGCAACGCTATGCGCGTAGCATTGCGGGCAGGTCTGCCGGCGCGCCTTCACGGCGACCCGCCTTCGTCCCGCCTCGGAGGCGGGACTCCGGCGAGACAGGCAAAGCGCCGTGGCTACAAAGAAGAAATGTGAATATAGGCCATGACCCGAATTCCGAAGGACAGCAATGCGTTCACTAACGCTGTGCCACAGTGACACATCATGTGTGCTAAAAGAATCGTCATAGGGTCATAATGCCTCATATTCTCTTATGCATGATTTGCTGTATCATGCACATGGACAATATCTTAAACAACAGCACTCTGCATTGGCATGCCGTGTGCTAACACGGAATGCCGAGTGACGGTTTGCAGGATAAGGAGACAACATCATGATCTGGCCACTAGTAACAAGGTATGCATTCGACACGGATCCTTTCCAGGATCTGGACCGCGTTCGCAACACGATGGACCGGTGGTTCACCGGCTATGCGCCCGCGCATGTGCAGTTCCCGGCAGTGAGCCTGTGGGTCGGCACGGAGGAAGCGGTCGTGCTCGCGCAGGTACCGGGGGTTGATTCGAAGGACGTTTCGCTGACGTTGACGGGTGACGTCCTGACCATCGAGGGGAAGCGCGATGCCGTTACGGCTGACCCGGCCGCGTTGCAACGGAACGAGCGCGACGACGGCGCGTTCAGCCGCTCGATCCGCGTGCCGTTCGACGTCGACGCCTCCCAAGTGAAAGCGACGGGCGAACACGGTGTGCTGCGGATCACCCTCCCGCGCAGCGAGGCGAGCAAACCACGCAAGATTGCCGTCAACGGTTAACAGGAGAACACAACATGACAACCCAGTTTGACGTGCAGAAAACAGAAACGACGCAGCCCGCCACGGCCGAGCCGGCGGCGAACCGCGTCGAGCTCACGCCCGCGGTCGACATCTACGAACAGGACGATGCGCTCGTGATCGTCGCGGACATGCCTGGGGTGGACGAAAAGCACCTCGACGTAACGCTCGAAAACGACGTGCTGACCCTCGCGGGCCATGCGGCGGCCCAGGACCCTGCCGGGCTGGATCCGCTGTACCGCGAGTTTGAAGCGGCGGATTTCCGCCGTTCGTTCACGATCGCCACGGACGTGGATCGCGAGAAAATCACCGCCACCATCCGCAACGGCGTGCTGCGGATCACCCTGCCCCGCGCGGCAGCGGCCAAACCGCAGAAGATCGCCGTGCAGGGCGGAGCGTAACGACAAGAAGGAGGAAGCCAACATGACACGCAAGTTGATTCCCTGGCGGCGGGACAGGACTGATGTGCCCGCCCGGGTCGAGGAGGAGAATCCCTTCTTCGGCCTGCATCGCAGCATGAACGAGCTCTTCGATGACTTCTTCAAGGACTTCGAAGGCGCGTTCCGCGGGTCGCCTTGGACCGCACTCACCCACAGGGCCGGAACCGCCACGCCGCGCGTGGACGTGTCGGAAACGGACGAGGACGTGATGGTCACGGCAGACCTGCCCGGACTCGAGGAGAAGGACATCTCGGTCACGCTCGATAACGATGTCCTGACCATCCGCGGGTCCCGCAAGGAAGAGCGCGAGGAGAAGAAGAAAAACTACCACCTGATGGAACGCTCATACGGCGAGTACCAGCGGTCAATCCTCGTGCCCGGCAGCGTCGACAAGGACAAGGTCAAGGCGTCGTTCAAGAACGGCGTCCTGAAAATCGGCGTGCCGAAACTGCCGGAGGCCAAGACGGCCATGAAGAAAATCGATATTGCGACCGGCTGAGCACCGGCCGATCAATCGGGTCGAGGGGCGCCTCCGGGCGCCCCTTTTTTTCTGCGCTCTTCGCGCAGTTGGCGGAAGCGCTCGACAACCTCGGCCATGTCTTCCATGGCTTGGATTTTCTCGCGAAAGCTGAACTGTCGAAACTGCGCTATATGGAAGCGCTCGGATCCGGCCCAGTCACTCTTCCAGTCATCCGCCTCGGGCGGGATCTGCCATTTCTCGATCATCTCAGTCGTCCCCCAAGTCCCGAAGATACCTCAGATCAACACGGTCTTTCTCCCGGCCGGCGATTTCCTTCATGCGCAGCAATGTGGGAAGGGACACGACGTTGACAGTTACGCATCCACATCGTCTGTGAAGCGCGGGTAGCCGTGGGCCACAACGGCCAAACCGCCCGCCACGATGAAATCGACACCGGCTGCCGTCAGCTTCTCAAAAAGCAATTCTACGCTCGCCAATTTCATGAATGACCGCCTTCTTGGACCAACTCGGCAACCTTGGCCAAAGCTTCGTCGAGCTTTGCCGCGTCCTTCCCGCCGCCGCGCGCGAACTCGGGCTTACCGCCGCCCTTCCCGCCGACGATCGGCGCGATGGACTGGATGATCTTGCCGGCCTGGATGCGTGAAATGAATTCGGGCGACACGTTGGCCATGATCGCCACACTGTCCACCGCCGGCGCGCCACCGAGGACAATGACTCCCTTGAACTGCGCCTTGAGATGCTCGAGGACGGACAGCACCACGTCGCCGCCCACCGTTCCCAGATTCTCCACGATCATCGGCACGCCGCTGACCGTGCGGGCGCGGGCAAGAAGCCCCTTCGCCGTTTCGGTAGCGCCTTTTTGCTGTTCCTGCTGGGCCAGCTTCGCACGCTCTTTCTCCAACTCGCGCTCGCGCGCTTTCTCGACCTCGGCCCGTTGCCGGGCCTCGTGCTCCTCGATCCATTCCGTCGCATACCGTCCAGTCACGGCTTCCGCGCGACGGATGCCCGCGGCAATCGCCGACTCGCGCGCGATCTTGAACAGCTCGATCTCGCCCGTCGCCCGCGTATGGGTGCCGCCGCACAACTCCATGGAGAAACCGTCGAAGCGGCCCGCATGGCCGCCCACCTGCACGACGCGGACCACGTCACCGTACTTGTCGCCGAAAAACTGCATGACGTCCGGGTTGCCCTTGATCTCCGCGAAAGGCACTTCGCTCCAATACACCGGCGCGTTCTCCTTGATCCTCTCGTTGACGAGTCGCTCGATGTCAGCGAGCTGCGCGTCGGAAACTTTTTCGTTGTGGTTGAAGTCGAACCGCAGCCGGTCCGGCGCCACCAGCGACCCGCGCTGCCGCGCATCGCGGCTGACGACTTCGTGCAGCGCCCAGTGGAACAGGTGTGTTGCCGTGTGATGCCGTTGGATGTCCGCGCGGCGCTTGTGATCGACCGCAACTCTAACTTCCGATCCCACAGGCGGCGCTTCGCCGCCATCCAGGAAATGCAGCCATGCATTTCCTGCCTTCTGCGTGTCCGCGATGCGCCAGAGATTGCCGCCGAGCGACACCTCGCCCTGGTCGCCGACCTGCCCGCCCATCTCCGCGTAGCAGGTCGAACAGTCCAACGCGACCGCCGTGCGCCCTTTGAGCTGGATCACCTCGACCACCGTCGCCTCGGTTTCGAGCTGGTCGTAGCCGATGAACTTTGTGGGTACGGCCACGTTCACCTGCGAGACTTCGATCACTTCCTTCTTCTGCGCCGCCCGGGCCCGCGCGCGCTGCTCATCCATGAACCTCTCGAACCCGTCGGTGTCGACCGTCAGCCCGAGTTCACGCGCCATGAGTTGTGTGAGGTCGAGCGGGAAGCCGTAGGTGTCGTACAGCTTGAAGGCAAAATCCCCGGTGATATTTTTCGATTCCAGGACCTCATCGTTGAAGAGCTCGATGCCGCGATCCAGCGTACGATTAAAGGCCTCCTCCTCGCCGCGGATCACGTCGCGCACGTAGTCGCGCCGTTTGCGGATCTCGGGAAACACATCGCCCATCGTTTCCGCGAGCACATCGACAAGGTCATGGAAGAACGGCTTGTGAAACCCGAGGCTGCGACCATACCGGACCGCGCGGCGCAGGATGCGGCGGACCACGTAGTTCCGGTCCGTATTGCCGGGCTGGATCCCGTCGGCCACCGCGAATCCGACGCAACGGATGTGGTCAGCGATGACGCGAAATGCGATGTCCTTCGCGTCAGCCAATTGGCCGCCGTACTTCATGGCGCTCAATTGCTCAAGTCGCCTGAAGATCGGATGAAAGATGTCCGTCTCGTAATTTGAAATCTGCGATGTGAAATCCTGAAATCCCCGCGTGCACTGGATGATCGACGTGACGCGCTCAAAGCCCATGCCGGTATCGACGTGCCTGGCGGGCAACGGCGCGAGCGAGCCGTCGGCGTTCGCGTTGAACTGGATGAAGACCAGGTTCCAGATCTCGATGCACTGCGGGCTGCCTGCGTTGACCAGCTTGCCCTGCGAGTCGCCCTTGGGCGTAAGGTCGACATGCACCTCGCTGCACGGCCCGCACGGGCCGGTCTCACCCATCATCCAGAAATTGTCCTTTTTTCCGCCGTGCACAATGTGAACGGCCGGGTCCATGCCGGCGGCGGAAAAAAGATGCGCCCAGATTCTCTGGGCTTCGCCGTCAAAGTCAGCAGGATCACCCTTTGTCTTGTCGGGTGAATACACGGTTGCGTAGAGCCGGTTCCCGGGAAACTTCCAGACTTCCGTAAGCAGTTCCCACGCCCACTCGATGGCTTCCTTCTTGAAATAGTCGCCGAAGCTCCAGTTGCCGAGCATCTCGAAGAACGTGTGGTGGTAGGTATCGAGCCCGACGTCCTCGAGGTCGTTGTGCTTGCCGCCCGCGCGGATGCACTTCTGCGTGTCCGCGGCCCGGCCCGGCGTGTACGGGCACGCCTGCTGCCCGAGAAAAATCGGGACGAACTGGTTCATCCCGGCGTTGGTGAACAGCAGGTTCGGCGCGTCCGGCATCAGGCTGGACGACGGCACGATCGTGTGCTGTTTCGACTGGAAGAAGTCGAGAAACGATTGGCGTATCTCTGCCCCTGTCATTGTCGTATCCATCGCTTTCAAGCCGGGGAGAATAGCGTGGTGATGGCGTGTCACGCCAGCGAGTTTTGGCGGTGGTGGGCCAGTTTGAAATTTATCACCAATGGGTAGGGCCCGCGCTCCGCCGCGGGCCGAATCCATGTTCGCGGTGCAGCGGGAGTTCTTTCGCAAAGGCATCCCGTTCCTGATCGTGCCGATCCAGGCGTGAAGGCCTTTACACGGACCGCTTTGCGGATTACTCTGTCTCTTAGGTTGGATTACGCTTTGCTGCGGAATGGAATCATGAAAACGACTGTTGATATTCCAGACAAGGAGCTTGCGGATGCCATGAAGTTCTCGCACGCGAAGACCAAGCGGGAGGCCATCGTCACGGCCATCACGGACTTCAACCACCGCAAGCGGCTTGCCGCGTTGACCAGGAACCTGGGCACCTTTGATTCCATCCTCCCCAACGGAGAAATCGAGGGCTTGGAAAGCCGCGAGCCGAAGCGGTCATGATCCTGATCGACACGTCCCGCTGGATACCGGCGTTGCGCAGGTCGGGTGATCCCCATGCCCGCGTACGCGTGGCCGAACTCCTCATGCTGGGTGAGGCGGCGTGGTGCGATATGGTCCTGCTGGAACTCTGGATTGGATGTGGAAGCGCCAAAGAACGGGCAAAACTGCGTGAGATGGCTGCCGTCATCCCTTCCCTGCCCACAACGCCAGAGGTGTGGAAGGAATCGTTCCGGCTGGCGGAACGGTGCCGATCGCAGGGAAAGACCGTGCCCGCCTCAGACCTGCTCATCGCCGCCTGCGCAAACATCCACGCCGTACAGGTTGAACACGACGACAGGCACTTCGACCTGATTGCGTCAGTCGGCTGAGGGAACGCATCCGTGGAGCGTAGGAGCGTCTGAGCGTGGGGAGCGTTTTTCTTCACACGCTCTAACGCTCCGCACGCTCCTACGCTCCACGAACAGACGCTCCACGACTAGACTTCGACCGGCTCGGGCACGGATCCGACGAGATGGACATCCTTCGCCTTCTCCCGGATCTTTTCGGTCAGGAGTTTCTGCATCTCCGGGTCGCTCTTGAGCTGGTCGCGCGCCGCGTCGCGGCCCTGGCCGACTTGCTGGCCCTCGAACGACAGCCACGAGCCGCGCTTCTCGAACAGGCCGTACGTGATCGCCGCGTCGACGATCGACCCGGTCCATGAAATGCCTTCGGCGTACATGATGTCGAACTCGCCCTCGGCAAACGGCGCGGCAACCTTGTTCTTCACGACCTTGACCTTCGTCCGGCTGCCGATGACCTTGCCCACGCCGTCCTTGATCATCCCAGTGCGGCGCACGTCGAGCCGGACCGAAGAGTAAAATTTCAGCGCGCGGCCGCCGGGCGTCGTCTCGGGGTTGCCGAACATGACGCCGATCTTCTCGCGGATCTGGTTGGTGAAAATGCAGCAGGTCTTCGAGTGGTTGATCGCAGCCGTCAGCTTGCGCATCGCCTGCGACATCAGGCGGGCCTGCAGGCCAACGTGCGAATCGCCCATCTGGCCTTCCAGCTCCGCGCGCGGCGCGAGCGCCGCGACGGAATCGACCACGACCACATCGAGTGAATTGCTCTTCACGAGCTGCTCGCAGATCTGGAGCGCTTCCTCGCCCGAGTCGGGCTGGGAGACGAGCAGGTCGTCGAGGTTGACGCCGATCTTGCGCGCGTACGCGGGATCGAGCGCGTGCTCCGCGTCGATGAACGCGGCCAGGCCGCCTTTCTTCTGCGCGTTGGCGATGATGTGCAGAACGAGCGTGGTCTTGCCGGACGATTCCGGGCCGAACACTTCGACCACGCGGCCGCGCGGAACGCCGCCGACCCCAAGCGCGAGATCCAGCGTCAGCGCCCCGGTGGAAATGACATCGATGGAAATTTTTGACTGCTCGTGACCGAGCCGCATGATCGCGCCGTCACCGTACTCCTTCTGGATCTGCGCGAGCACCGCACTGAGCGCGGACGGGAGCTTTTTGTTGGCCTCGGTGGTGGCGACAGCAGCGGCGTGGGCTTTGGGCGGCATGGTCTATGTTCCTCTTAACGGTGACTCGTGCAAAACCGAATATCGGACCCGGGGCTGCTCCAGGTGGCTGCGCATAATGAGGAGGCACCCTACCTGGACATCGCCAAACGCATCATTCTTAATGGACGCCAAAGCTGATGTCAATGCAGCCAGCGGCTCGCGTGGACGCGAGCCCTCCAGGGCGGTTTTGCGTTGGAGGGCGCGACTCCCGGCGCGCCGAGGAATGGATTCTCTTACTCTTCCCAGCGTGATGTGCGGGGCAAAAGGCCGGTCCTCCTGCGGGATTCCGAGTCCTTTCAGAAGTGCCGTCAGGCCAACGTGAATCCGCTGCAACTCCGCCGGCGGACCCTCGATACCGGCCCAGACCACGCGCGGAAATCCAGGCCGCCCAAACGTCCCGGCCCCGGCCACCTTCATGCGGAACGGGCGCACCCCTGCGGTTACCTGGTCCAGCCCCGTGCGGAGCGGATCAAGGGTGGCCTCAACGATGTAGCCGAGAAACGCGAGCGTCAGGTGCAGGTTTTCCGGAGAAACCCACGAGACGCGGACGTGCGACCGGGCGCAAAGTTCCTGGGCCCGGACAAGGCGTTCGCGGAGAGGCAAGGGCAAACTGATCGCGATGAAGCAACGCAGGGTTTCTGTTGTCATGGGTAGGGACCGCTGGCCCAGCGGTCCACGGCGCGCTGGGCCAGCGCGCCCTACCAGCGCCGAACTACTTCCCGCCAACAACTTCCCACGACGCGAGGTCCGTGCCGCCGAACAGGTAGTCGCTCAACAGGATGTTCTGGGCATCCATGAACGTGACGTCATACAAGTCGCCGTTGCCGAACTTGAAGATCAGTTCGCTGAACCCGTCGCCGTCCAGGTCGCTGCTGGCCACGAGTTTCCAGGGGCTGATATCGGTCTCGGCATCCATGAAGTACGCGCTGTTGACCATGAAGGATCCGTCCATGAAGCCTATGGCGTAGATGTCGGCCTTGCCGTACTTGAACACCAGATCCGCATTGCCGTCACCATCGAGGTCGCCGCCGGCCGCGACGCGCCAGGGGCTGACATCCAGCGCCTCACCGCCGAACAGGAATTCGCTGATGAAAATATCCGCGCCGTCCATGAACGCGATCGCGTAGATACCCGAGTCATCGTCCTGCAGGACCAGTTCGCCGAACCCGTCCGCGTCAAAGTCCCCGCCCGCGACGACATGCCACGGCGCGATGTTCGATTCGCCGCCCGAGAAAATGAACGCCGCGTTGACGACCTCGCCGTACTGCATGAACGCCGCCACGTGGAGACCGCTATCGCCCTGCTCGAATACGAGGTCCTCGAACCCGTCACCATCGAGGTCACTCGAGGCCACGAGGTGGAACGGTGAAATGTCAGTCGGCTCGCCGAGAAAGTCCGCGCCATCGATGGCGTCGAGGTACCCATCCATGAACATGAGGAAGTAGGTCTCCGAGTTTTCATCCTTCAGGACGAGATCGCCCAGGCCGTCGCCGTCGAGATCGCCGCGGACAGCAAAGAAGCCGGATGTGGCGCCACCCGCCCTGCACGTCGAAATAGCGACGGTGTAGAAGTTGCCGCCGTTGGTATCGAGGTTGGTGGTCGTCCCGTCATCGAAGGCCATGATCGCGCTGGCCGGCCCGTCCGGAATGTCGACCGCAATCATCCAAACGCCGGACGTGAAGGTCATGTTGCCCATCCATACCGTGGAGTCGGTGTTGTAGCTGATCAGCAGGCGCATCAGCGTCGAGTTGCTGAAGGCCGTGTTCGCCGGGTTGTAGATGGCCAGCATGCCGCTGCACGCCGTCACCGGTGTCGGCGAGAACGTGGCCGGCGAAACGCCCGTGCTGCAGGACAAGACCGGAACGGCAAACCCGTCGCTCGAGTCGGCGTTGTTGCTGATACCCTCGAAGAACGCGACCGCATTGGTCGCGGTATCGGGAATGTCATTGGTGAATTTCCAAACGAGGCCGCCCGCATTCGCCATGCTGAAGACGTTGGTCGTGATAAAATTGTTGAACGAGATATGGAGGAAAACCTGCGTATCCGAAATCGTGATAATGCTGCCCGTCGCGTTGTACGTCGTCTCAAGCATGTCACACGTCGTCGGACTTGCGGGGTTGAACGTGGCCATCCCGTTCGTTGAATCCGAAGGCAGCGCAGGCGGATCGGCAAACACACCCGAAAAGGCGATGGCGACACTGAACACGGCAATGGCAGACCGTATGTTCATCAAAACTCCTTGGCGGTAAACCTACACCAGCACACGTCCGGGAATCAAATAACTTCCAAAAGCCTGCGCCGCAACAGATCCAGCGCCATCTGGGCGCTCCATTCCTTGATATGGTCACGGCCGCCGGCGAACCGGTGTTCCCGCACCCATGTCCGCCCACGGTCCGCCACGGCAATATAGACCAGTCCGACCGGCTTGTCTGACTTGTCGCTGGTCGGGCCGGCGATGCCCGTCACGCTCAGGCCGAAATCCGTGTCGAAGTGGTCCCGCACCCCGACCGCCATCTGGCGGGCAACAATCTCGCTGACCGCGCCGTGGCGGTCAAGGTCCACGGCATTGACACCCAGATCCCGGATTTTTTCGTCGTTCGAATACGCGATGATACCGCCCAGGTAGTACCCCGAGCTTCCACGGACGCCCGTGATCCGGTGCCCGATCAGGCCCCCGGTACAGGATTCCGCCGTCGCGACCGTGGCTTTCTTCGCCAACAACAGCCGCCCCACCACCTCGGCCATATCGAGCCGCTCCTCAGCATAGATAAAATCGCCCACCGCGTCCTTCACCATCCGGACCGAGGCCTCCAGCCCCTCCCCTCCGCTGAGCCGGATTTCCACCCGGCCCGGGGCGGCGCAGTACGCGACGTCAATGCCGCCGACGGGGAAACCGGCCGGTTCCAGTCGCGAGATGATGTCGGATTCACCGATCCCGCAGACCTCGAAGATCCGGACCTGCGGCACCGTCTGTCCGGCGTGATCCCTCAACCACGGCAGCACGTGATCGTTCAGCACCGCCGCGAACTCGCGCGGCGGCCCGGGCAGGAGGAAAAGCGTCTTCCCACCAACCCCGCCTGCATCGCCAAGCGAAGCATGGCGGGCAAGCGTCAGCCGTTCACCAGGCGCGAGGCCCGCGGAATTCGACAGCACGTCGGCCCCTTCCACGATCAGGGCGTGGCGTTCCACGAACGGATTCATGTTGCGGCCGGTGCGGGTGTAGCGGTCGATGATCGCCTGCCGCGCCGGCTCATTCATGACCACCTTCTTCGCGGAAATCCGCGCGGCAATGTCGCGCGTCAGGTCGTCACTGGTGGGTCCCAACCCTCCCGTGACGACCACGATGTCCACGCGCGCCAACGCCGACCGGATGGCCTCCTCGATGGCGGCGTCCTCGTCGGAAACGGTCGTGTCGCGCGTGAGCTGCAGGCCGAGGGGGAAGAGTGCGTCACCGAGGACCTGGGCGTGGCGGTTGACCGTTCGCCCGCTCAGGAGTTCGCTGCCGGTGGTGACCAGTTCAACGTGGTTGTTCATACCCTTCGCGGCAACGTTCAACGCTAAACGTAAAACGTTCAACGTAAAAGTTTAGCGTTGAGCGTTGGGCACAGGGGCTGCCTGTTTCGCATACCCGCGCGGATGTTTCACGTGCCAGTTCCAGGCGTGCTGGATGATGGTGCGGAGATCCGGATATTTGGGCTTCCACCCGAGCACCTTGCGCGCCTTTTCGGCGCCGGCGACCAGCTTGGCCGGGTCACCCGGGCGCCGCGGGGCTGTGTCCGCCTTGATGGGTTTGCCCGTGATTTCGCGAGCCATGTCCACGACCTGCTTGACCGAGAAGCCCTCGCCGGTGCCGAGGTTAAACGCGCCGGTGTGGTCGCCTTCGAGGGCGATGATGTGCGCCTGGGCCAGGTCGACAATGTGGATATAATCGCGCACACACGTACCGTCGGGCGTCTCGTAGTCATCGCCGAAAATCATGACCTTTCCCGTCTTGCCGAGCGCGACGTTCAGGACGTTCGGGATCAGGTGCGACTCGGGCTCGTGGTCCTCACCGAATTTTTCCGTCGCGCCCGCCGCGTTGAAGTAGCGGAGCATCACGGTCTTGAGGCCGTAGCGATCGCCGCACCAACCCAGCATCTTTTCAAACATCAGTTTTGATTCGCCGTACGGGTTGGTCGGCCGCTGCGGCGTGTCCTCGGTCATCGGGAGCTTGTCCGGTTGGCCATACGTCGCGCACGAGGAGGAAAACACGATCTTCTGCACCTCCGCCGCGCGCATGGCCTCGAGCAGGTGCTCGCCGCCGATGACGTTGTTGCGGAAATACATGAGCGGGTTCTCCATCGACTCGCCCACCAGCGCGTAAGCGGCGAAATGCATGACGGCATCCGGCCGGACGCCCAGCATAGCCTCGTCGATCCGCGCGCGGTTGCGCAGGTCGCCCTCGATGAGTTGGGCGCGCCGGTCCACAGCGCCGCGGTGACCGCGCTCGAGGTTGTCGAAAACGACGACCTCATGCCCGCGGTCAAGCAGGAGTTCCGTCGTAACACTGCCGATGTAGCCGGCGCCGCCCGTGACGAGGATTCTCATGGCAGGGTCAATGTATCCGCACGGCAGAGAGGCAGGCCAGAGAAAAATGGTGGAGCGTGGGTGCGTAAAGGAGCGTACGAGCGTTTTCCTACGCTGCAACGCTCCGACGCTCAACGCTCAACGAACCGCTCACGCCGGTTCGTCCTCCTCGCCTTCGCCCTCTTCCTCTTCCTTGTCCTTCTCGCCGGATTGCTGGCTCTGCGCCTGCTCAAGGGCCCAGGTCATGTCCTCGGCGCGCTGCCAGACGTCGGGGTTCACGTAGATCGGACTCTGATTCTGCAGCGCAAGCGCGATGGAGTCGCTCGGCCGCGCATCGATTTCCAGCACGTTGCGGCCCAACTCGTTTTCCTGGACGAGGTACAGGCGCGCGTAGAACGTGTCGTCCTTCAGGTCGTTCACAACGACTTTCTGCACCTTCACGCCGAGCCCGGCAAAGATGTTCGCGATCAGGTCGTGGGTCAGCGGTCGCGGCTTCTTCACCTTGTGGATCGACATGGTGATGGCGGCGGCGACGCTGTGGTCCACGAAAATGGCGATGACCTTGTCGCCGCTGGTCAGGAATACGCCGCAGCCGGTGGGCGTCGGTACGAGTCCCTTCACGCTGACAAGAATGTCGCCGTTATTCATACTTCGCGGGTGACGTACCAGACCATGAAGAAGATAAACAGCAGCAGGCCGCCTGACAGTACGGAATCCATGGTGCTTGTGCTAAACTCTACGCCTTTCCCGGCAATGCGTCAGTTTGAAATTTGTTTCTTCATGGTAGGGCGGATCGTCCCGGTCCGCCGCGGCGCGCGAGGGACCGCGCGCCCTACCCAAGCCGAAAAAATTCAAACTGCCCCATTACGCCCTTTTCCGCTTCGATGTAAAACTTAACTCGCCTTCGCGTTTGCCGTCCGCGTCGGCCACGACGTGTGCGCCCTCGGGAATGGAGCCCCTCAGGATTTCCGTCGCCAGCGCATCCAGGATCTTCCGTTGGATGACGCGCTTCAGCGGCCGCGCGCCGAAGGAGGGATCGTACCCCTCCCGGGCCAGCAGGTCCTTTGCGGCATCGGTCAGCTCCAGCGTGATCTTCCGTTCCTCGAGGTGCTTCAAGAGGCGCTTCATCTGGATGTCAACGATGTGCTTGATGTGCTCGCGCGCGAGGCTGTGGAAGATGATGACTTCGTCGACACGGTTCAGGAATTCCGGCCGGAAATGCGCCCGCAGCGCGTCCTGCACCCGCGCCTCCATCTGCTCGTATTCCGTGTCGCCGCGATCGAGGTCCGGATACCGCGCGAGCGTGTCGTGGATGATTTGGCCCCCAAGGTTCGAGGTCATGATGACGATCGCGTTCTTGAAATCGACCGTCCGCCCCTGCCCGTCGGTCAACCGCCCGTCGTCCAGGATCTGGAGCAGGACGTTGAACACATCCGCGTGCGCCTTCTCGATCTCGTCGAACAGGATCACCGAGTAGGGCTTGCGCCGGACGTGCTCCGTCAGGTACCCGCCCTCCTCGTAGCCCACGTAGCCGGGCGGCGCGCCGATCAGCCTGCTGACGGCGTGTTTCTCCATGAACTCGGACATGTCGATCCGGATCATCGCGTGCTCGTCGTCGAACAGGAATTCCGCGAGCGCCCTGGCCAGCTCCGTCTTGCCGACACCCGTGGGACCCAGGAAAATGAATGAACCCATCGGTCGGTTCGGGTCCTGCAACCCGGACCGCGCGCGCCGCACGGCGCGCGACACGGCCTCGACCGCCTCGTCCTGCCCGACCACGCGTTCGCGCAGGCGGTCTTCCATCTGGAGCAGCTTCGCGCGCTCGGTTTCGAGCAGCTTGCTGACGGGAATGTGCGTCCAAGCCGACACGACGGAGGCAATGTCCTCCGCATCGACTTCCTCCTTCAGCATCTTCTGGTCCTTCTGCAGCTCGGCCAGCTTCTTCTGGGCGTCCCTGATCTGTTGCTCCGTCTTCGGAATGTTCCCGTACTGGATTTCCGCCGCCTTCCCGAGATCGTTGTTCCGCTTGGCCTGCTCCTCCTCGTTCCGCATCAGGTCGAGCGCCTGCGTCAGGCTGCGGATCTGGGCGATGAGCTCCTTCTCCTTGCCCCAATGCAGCTTCATCGAGGAACTCGTCTCCTTCAACTCGGCCAGTTCCCTCTCCAGTTTCCTGAGCCGCCCCTTCGATGCCTCGTCCTTCTCCTTCTTCAGCGCCTCGCGCTCGATTTCGAGCTGCATCATCCGGCGCTGCACCTCGTCAATCTCGACGGGCATGCTGTCGATCTCCATCCGCAACCGGCTCCCCGCCTCGTCCACGAGGTCGATCGCCTTGTCCGGCAGGAACCGGTCCGTGATGTACCGGTGCGCCAGCGTCGCCGCCTCGACCAGCGCGGCGTCCTGGATGCGGACGCCGTGGTGCACCTCGTACCGCTCGCGCAGGCCGCGCAGGATCGCGATCGTGTCCTCGACCGACGGCTCGTCGACCTGCACCGGCTGGAACCGCCGCTCCAGCGCGGGGTCCTTCTCAATACGTTTCCGGTACTCGTCGAGCGTCGTCGCGCCGACGCAGCGCAGTTCGCCGCGCGCAAGCGAGGGCTTGATCATGTTCGACGCGTCGACTGCGCCCTCGGTCCCGCCCGCGCCGACGAGCATGTGCAGTTCGTCGATGAAGAGGATGATCTTCCCCTCCGCGGCAATGACCTCCTTGATGAACGCCTTGAACCGGTCCTCGAACTCGCCGCGGTACTTCGCGCCCGCGAGCATCGCCCCGATATCGAGCGACACCACGGTCTTGTTGCGCAGCCCTTCCGGCACGTCGCCCGCGATGACGCGCTGGGCGAGCCCTTCCACAATGGCGGTCTTGCCCACGCCGGGCTCGCCGATCAGGACGGGGTTGTTCTTCGTGCGGCGCGACAGGACCTGGATCACGCGCCGGATCTCGGCATCGCGCCCGATCACCGGGTCCAGTTTGCCTGCCCGTGCCGCCTCGGTAAGATCGCGCCCGTATTTCTTGAGGACTTCGTATTTGTCCTCGGGATTTGGGTCGGTCACGCGCTGCGAACCACGAACCGCCTGCAACGCCTTGAGGCACGCGTCGGACGTCAGCCCGAGCCGCTTCGCGATCGCGGCGACGGAGGAATCCTTCTGTTCGATCGCGGACAGGAAGAGGTGTTCGGTGCTGACATATTCGTCCTTCATCTTCTGCGCCAGCTCGAACGCGCGATCCAACACCTCGCGCAGCCCGCGCGAGAGACCGCGGTCCGCCGCGGCGCCGGATACCGTCGGCATTTTCTTCACCGCGTCCATAAGCTGCTGGCGGAAGAGGTCGCGCGAAACCCCGAGCCGGTTCACGAGCGGCCGGACGACACCCTCCTCCTGGTCGAGAAGGGCCAGAACGAGATGCTCCAGGTCGATCTCGCTGTTGCGGTATTCCCCCGCCAGCCGTCCCGCGGACTGAAGCGCTTCCTGCGATTTTATGGTCAGTCGATCCATTTGCATGGCAACACCTTGTGGCCAGTATAATACGGACTCCGGGCGGTGACAAATCGTTCATCACGCGCAGTGGTTCAGTTTGAACGTGCCTGGTGTAGCCGCGCCTCTATGAGGCGCGTCCGAGCACGGCTCGCCCTTCGGCTTCGCTCAGGGCAGGCAGAGCCGTTCAAGAGCGCGCTTCGCAGAAGCGCGGCTACA
This sequence comes from bacterium, assembly GCA_043802525.1. Taxonomy (GTDB): domain Bacteria; phylum Verrucomicrobiota; class Kiritimatiellia; order CAIVKH01; family CAIVKH01; genus JAZDKY01. The sequence goes on along the minus strand of JAZDKY010000097.1, from coordinate 17,939 downwards.
CCGGACACGTTCAAACTAAACCATCACCGTGTGGCCTGCGACATCAGCCCGGAAGGGCCTGCAATAGGCCTGCCAAATTCACGAACCGTACCGCCGTGTCGCCGAACTTGCGCGTGTAGCTCTGATTCACGTCATGCGCAACGACCAGGTTTTGACCCTCGGGATACTGGTGCCGGAAAGCCAGGATTCCCGCAGGGTCGAGGTCGCCGGCCGACCATTTACACTCAACGGCCAGGGGCTTGCTTCCCCGCGGCGCCAGAACGAAGTCCACTTCGTGCCCACGCTTGTCACGCCAGTAGCACACCGGAAGCCCGATGGGACGAGCGAGGAACTCGTTGAGAACAATATGCTCCCACAGCGGCCCCATGTCTGCCGGTCGCAGAGCCGACCAGCCCTTGAACGCGCAGACGAAGCCCGTATCAAAGCCATAGACCTTCGGGGCCGCGACAATTTCCGTGGGCTTGTGCGTGGAAAAGGGACGCACGACGTGCACCACGAGCGTCGTTTCGAGCACGCCAAGATAGTTGCTGATGGTGGTCCGGCTCACCTCGCATGGTTGCGAGAACTTGGACGCTTCGAAGATGCCCCCGCTTTGCGCGAGAACCAGTTCAAAGAAGCGAAGAAATGAATTCCGCCGTTCCAGCCGGAACAACTCCTGTACGTCCTTGGCCCAGTACGCGTCCATCCATTCCTGGAAATCGCGCTCAGGAAGTCTTTGCGCCAGATAGAACGGCGGAAGGCCGCCGTGAAGGAACCGGTGTTTCCACCCTTTCCAGCCGAAGGCTTCCTGGTCCGCCATCGTCATGGGTGTCAACATCACGTCCCGCTTCCTCCCCGTCAGGGTGTCGCGGAATTTCGCTGTGGCGCCGAGTGTCGAGGACCCGGTGACCAGCAGTCGAACGCGGGGAAAATGATCGGCTGCAATCTTCAGGAGCTCGGACGGATTCGGTAGTCGATGCACTTCGTCCAGCGCCACGCGCTTCCCCTGCATGTCCCCCAGGAAATCCTCCGCATCCTCCAGTTGCCTCCGCACCCTGGGCAATTCACAGTCAAAGTATTCCACATCAGGCAGGGACTGGCACAGGCACGTCTTGCCCGCGCGCCGAACGCCCGCCAGCCAGACGACGGACTTTTCCGCCCATGCCGATTCCAGAAGCTCAAGCCACAGTTTTCGCTTAACCATATGCGGACAAGATTGCATATGGTGACACCAAATGCAAGTGATGCGACCCGCTTTTCACGGTCTAACCCGCGCCGACCGGGATATCCAACCATTGGACCGCACGCAACCGATTTATCCAAGTATTGGACGGGCCGTATGAATTCAGGCAGCCCTTTCGGTGTTGCGCCACGGGCGTGATCCCCTATCATCCTGCCCAACTCCGCATGAAGAAGGCGCTCAGGCAACTCTCGTATCTTTTCACCCTCACCCGCGAGGAGCAGTACTTCCTCGCGGGTGTCCTCGCGATCGCGATCGTCGGCATCGCGGCGCGGTACTGGCATTTGAAACACGAGACGCCCGAGACTTATCAGCCTGAAGGCGTGGCGTTGACGGAGGAGGTCCGGAGCGAATGAGCGACAACTGCGTTTTCTGTAAAATCGTGCGCGGCGAATTGCCGTCGACCAAACTCTACGAGGATGACCAGGTTCTCGCGTTCATGGACATCGGCCCGATCGTGAAGGGCCATGTGCTGGTCATTCCGAAGCAGCATGTCGACCCGCTGACCGCGACCCCACCGGACCTCCTCGCGAAGGTCATGACGGTCGTCCAGAAGGTCGTAAAGGCCCAGATGAACGGCCTGAAGGCGGACGGTGTCAATGTGCACCAGTCCAACGGCGCCGTTGCGGGCCAGGTCGTACCGCATGTGCATTTCCATGTGATTCCGCGCTTTGCGACGGACGGCCACACGTGGAACTGGGCCACGAAAAAGTATGAGAACGTGGAGGAGATGCAGAAGCTGGCAGAGGCCATGAAGTCGAGCATGAGCTAACGCGGTGTCAGGTTTCAGGTTTCAGGTGTCAGCCAGTTTCTGACCTTGCTGACACCTGACACCCGACACCTGACACCTCTGCAATCCGTGGTTCGACAAATCGGTCGCGGGGCTTTATCTTGATGTCGATATGAAAAAGCTGAATTTCAACGAGGCGCTGGCGCAGATCCTGGCGGAGGACTCCCGCTATGACGAGCAGGCCTACCAGTTCATGAAGGAGGCGCTCGATTTCACGATCAAGCTGCTGTCAAAGCCGATCGAGGGCCCGGGCCGGCATGTGAAGGGTTCCGAGCTGCTCGAGGGCATCCGCCAATACGCGCTGCAGGAGTACGGCCCGGTCGCGCTGACCGTGCTGAACCGGTGGGGTATCTCCAGGTGCGAGGACTTCGGTGAAATCGTCTTCAACATGGTACGCAAGGGTGTGCTCGGCAAGACCGACGAGGACCGGAAGGAAGACTTCGCCGGCGGCTACGACTTCGAGGGCGCATTCCGCAAGCCGTTCCGCCCGCGCGCGAAAGTCGCCGCGTCCAATATCACGTCGAACAACCCGCAGTCTAACTGAACCACGGATGGACACGGATCAACACGGATTGCGGAAATCCAACACGAACTTTATCCGTGTGCATCCGTGTTCATCCGTGGTCAGCTAATCGAGTTGTGTCATGTCACGTTCCATACTTCTTGCAGGAGCTTTGTGTTGTCTGATGAGCACATCCCCCGTCCGCGCGGATTCCAATCTTGAGGTGCTGCGCGAGTCGAACCGCAGCCTGCGCCGGTTCGAACTCGAGAACGGCATGATCTGCCTCGTCAAACCGGACCGCAGCGCCCCGGTCGTCGCGATCCAGATCTGGGTCGGCACCGGTGCGATCCATGAGGAGGCCTACCTCGGCGCCGGCCTCTCCCATTATATGGAGCACATGATCTTCAAGGGCACGCCCACCCGCGGGCCCGCGGACATCAGCCGGCAGATCGACGACGCGGGCGGCGACATCAACGCCTACACCGCACAGGACCGGACCGTGTTCGTCGTGGACCTGCCGTCCAAGAACTGGCAGGTCGGCATCGACGTCCTGTCCGACGCGGTCATGCACGCCGCGCTGCCGGAGGACGAGTGGGAACGCGAGAAGCAGGTCATCCTGCGCGAGTTCGCGATGGGCAACGACGACCCGGACCGTACGATCAACAAACTCCTCTGGCGCACCGCCTACCGCGTGCATCCCTACAAGTACCCCGTCATCGGCTACGAGGAAGTCTTCCGCACGATGACACGCGACAACCTGGAGGCGTTCTTCCGCCGGAACTACGTGCCGGACAACATGATCACCGTGATCGTCGGCAACGTCGACCCGGACCAGGTCGAGGCGTCGCTCCGCACCGCCTTCAAGGACTTCACCCGCCGCGCCCGGGCCCCCGTCGTGGTGCCGCAGGAACCCACGCAGGTCGCGCCGCGCGACGCGCGGGAGACGGGCCCCTACAACATCTCGCGATTGCAATGGTCGTACCATACGGTGCCGCTCTCCAGCCCGGACGCACCCGCGTTAGACCTGCTGGCCTCGGTCGTCGGCCATGGCCGCAGCTCGCGGCTGTCAAAGTCGATCAAGGAAGACAAGAAACTCGTTCATGAGATCGACGCCTGGTCCTACACCGCGAGGGACCCCGGCCTGTTCGGCATCAGCGCCGTGTTTGATCCGACGAACGAGGCGGCCGCAGTGGACGCGATCCAAGCCGAGGTCGACTCCTGGCTTACAAAGCCGGTCACCTCCGAGGAACTCGACAAGGCCAAGCGAATGATGATGGTTTCCGAACTCGGCGGACTCCAAACCATGAGCGGCACGGCCGGCAGCTACGCATCGGGCGAATTCTACGCGGGCAGCCCCCGCTACAACGAGGTCTACCTCGAGACCCTCGAGCGCGTGACGCCCCAGATGCTGCAGGACGTCGCAAAACGCTACCTCGCCGCAAACAACCGGACCATCGTGATCCTCGCGCCGGAGGAGACGAACGCCGCGGCGGCCGCGGCCGCCGACAGGGAACCGGACATTGAGGCGAAGAAGATCGTGTTGTCCAACGGCATCCCGTTGATCGTCCGCGAGGACCACCGGTTGCCGTTCGTCTACGCCGCAGCCGCGCTGAACGGCGGACTCCTCTCGGAGAATGAGACGAACAACGGCATCACCCAACTCATGGTCGATCTCCTCACCCGCGGAACGAAGACGCGCACGGCAGAGCAGATCGCGGAGCAGGTCGAAGAACGCGGCGCATCCCTTTCGCCCTTCGCCGGCCGGAATAGTTTCGGCCTCCAGCTACAATGCCTGGCACAGGACACGGACGCGATGCTGGACCTGTTTGCCGATGGCCTGCTGAATTCCACCTTCCCTGAAGGCGAACTCGAGAAGCAGCGGGATGTCCAGATCGCGGGAATCGAGCAGCAGCAGGAGCAGCCGATGTTCCTCGCGCAGGAGAATCTCCGGACGCTGCTGTATCCGAACCACCCGTACCGGTTCAACCAGTCGGGCACGAAACAGAACGTTGCGGGTATTTCCCGCGAAGACATCGTGGCGCACGTCAAGCGGCACGTCGTGACGGGCAACCTGGTCCTTTCTATTTTCGGCGATATCACGGCCGACAAGGCCAAGGCGCTCGCGGAGACATGTTTCGCGTCCATGGGCGCCGGTGAGGCGCCGGAACGAAAACTGGCGGCAGCGGTCCCCGCCCTGCCGGCGCGGACGAAGCGGCGCGAACAGAAAGAGCAGGCGATTGTCCTGCTCGGCTTCCCCGGCGTAGACGTGAGGGATGAGCGGCTGGATGCGTTGTCGATCCTCCAGAAATCGATGAGCGGCCTTTCCTCCGATCTCGGCATCGAGATCCGCGAGAAGCGCGGCCTCGCATACTACGTCGGGGCGTTTAACCAGGCCGGCATCGAACCGGGCATGTTCGTCTGCTACGCGGGCACGCGCGAGGAGGCGGCGGGCGATGTGGAGGATCTCATGAACCAGGAAATCGAACGCATCACCGGCAAGGGCCTGCGCGAGGAAGAATTCGCAAGGGCCCGCGAGCAGATCCTCGCCGGGCACGAAATGAGCCTGCAAAACAACGCGGACCTCGCGCAATCCTGCGCGCTCAACGAGTTGTATGGACTGGGCTGGCAGTACACGTTCGACCTGCCCAGGCGTATCAAGGCCCAGTCGATCGACCATGTGAAGAAGGCCGCCGCGTCCGTGCTCCGGAGGGACCAGGAAGCCGTGTCGCTCGTGCTGCCCGAACCAAACCCATAGTTTCGACAAAACCGCCGCGGCGCTTTCATCGAAAGCGCCCTACCAAATGGCCGAAACAATTCAACATGCATCCACTACCGGAAACCGTCCGCTGCGAAGGAGAAAACTGCGCCATGAGTGAAACCGACATGCACAAGGAACTGTTCGCCCACCTCGTCATCCTGCTTGCGTCGTCGACGATGCAGCACCTCGGCAAAGTGGTGAACCCGGCGACCAACGCGACCGAGGTCAACCTCGACGCGGCGCAGTCCTCGATCGATCTCCTCGACATGCTCGAGACGAAGACGCGCGGGAACCTGGACAAGGACGAGGACCGCTTCCTGAAAACCACGCTTGCGCAGCTCAAGATGAACTTCGTCGAGACCGCCAACGCGCAGCCCGCCCCCGGCCCGGCTCCCGAGGCGGACAAGCCCGCCGGCCAGCCGGCACCCGCACCGCAGCCGGACGCCGAGCCTGCGGCAGCCGGGTCAAAACCGACGGATGACGACGAGAAGAAGAAGTTTCACAAGACGTACGGATAGGTTTTACTGCAATAACCAATAATCAATAACCAGATTTCGGCGCGCGCGATTGGTTATTGGAATTTGGTTATTGGTTATTCTTCTCACTTCTCGATGTCCAGTTACACCGGGTAGTGATCCGACACGTGGGCGCCGTGGTCGGGCCGCATGTAGATGTTTTCGGTATCAGAGCCCTCCGGCAGGGCCACGAGTTTCATGACGCGTCAGGGCGCCTCGGTCAGGTCGGGCGATACGACAAAGCGATCGAATGAGGCGGGCGGGTATTCCTCCGCCGGATTGCCCAGCCTGGTCGCGCTCCTCGATCATTTTTTCTCCCCCACCCCCATCGCGGACCCAGTTGCCCGCCGCTTTACCGCCAAGCCGTATCCATTCGTGGCTTCCTCTCCTGGGTTGCGGCTCTGCTGCGCTAAGGGAGAAGAAACTTCAAAAGACCCCTACCACCAATCGTTGTATGACAATGACGGGTGACATGGTAGTATGCCACGTGTTCGGATATCGATAGGGGAGATCGTTCACATGGCATCCCGGAAAAGGGCGGAGCCCACAAAGCAGAGCGACTGGTCCTCGCTGTCGCTCTACCTCAACATGCGCAAGCGAGCCCCGCGCGATCCCTTGACGGAGCTCTTCCACCGCGACCGGCTGCTCGATGAGCTGGACCTCGTCATGCTCATGGCGCGCTCCCATAAACACCCTTTTGCCCTGGCGATCATCGACTTGGACGACCTGAAAAGAATCAACGTCGCCCATAAGAGACAGACGGGTGACCGGCTCCTTGCCGAGACGGCCGATCTGCTACGCCGCTCGGTGCGCGTCATGGATTTCGCCTGCCGCTCGGGCGGCGACGAGTTTGCCGTGATCCTACCCAAGTCCAACGTCGCCGGCGCGAAGACCTTCGCCGATCGGCTGCTGCACAAGATCCGCGAAAACGTCTTCTGCAAGAGCACGCACAAGCTCCACATCACCGCATCGGCCGGCATCGTTGTCCTGAGTCCAAGCCACACCATCCTCTCCAGCCTCACGCTCCTCGACCGGGCCAAGGAGGAACGCGACAAGGCGAAGAAACTCGGCGGCGGCCAGTACTCGCTGGCGAGCGAGCCGGGTGAAGATTAAGACGTTGAGCGTAGGAGCGTCTGCGCGGGGGAGCGTGTAGCAGACGCTCTCAACGCTCTGACGCTCCCAACGCTCTAACGAATCATTGAAGCCACGTGCGCGTGCGGAGCGACGCGCCTGCCGACAGGGCTTCCGAGCAGACGATGGTCTGGTTGGTGGCGAGGATGGCGACATAGCCGGTTGCCGGGCTCCAGGTTCCCACTGCGAGGTCATTGCACCGTTCCAAGGTGTAGTAGCGTTGCTTGTTTATATAGCCGGTGCCGGTGGCTGCGTTGGCCGTGAAAGACACGACACACTGGCTGCCGGCAAACGAGATGTCCACGTCCGCGAAATCCTCTGTAACGATCGGGTTCGACCCGAGGATGAATTCGTCCAGGTTGCATACGCCATCGCCGTCGGCATCGAAGGTGTCGAGTCCATTCGTAGCCTGCGTCCCGCTGAAATAGAGCACTTCCCAGGCGTCTGCCATCCCGTCCGCGTCCGTATCCGTGGCGACCCACGAGACCTCGGCGGAGAACGCGCTCTCGTTGTTGGTGCCGCTGTAGGCCGTGACAGCAAAGTAGTACGTCGACGTTTCGTTCAGCCCCGTGACGGTGAAAACGGTCGCGGTTCCGGCGTCTACGTGGAAGGTGTAGGTCTGGCTCGCAAATCCGTAGTAAACCTTGTACCCGGACAGCGGAATGCTCGTCGACGGATCCCACGCCAGCGTGACCTGGGCGGCATCGACACGCATCGCGAACGGAACAAGCAGGAACATCAGGCAAGCAACAAGCAGGACTCTTTGCCGGCCACCCCAACCCCTGCGAATCTTGAAGATCTCGCGCCCCATACTCCCCTCTTCCCCCCGACACTCCCCAAGCAAGCGATGTGCCATGGGACAGGTCGTGTGAGGTGACGAGGGAGCCGGAGAAGACCCGGGCGCTAAACAGCTTGATCGTGCACTACTTACAGAGCTGTTCTATTTTGGACAAACTGAAATTATGAAACAGCAAACGCATTGACAGGCAGCATTCGGGACCGATCCCGGTCAATGGATGCAAAATTGAGAACGAATGCAACAGATGGATGTGAGAGCCCGCCCGGCAGGAACGTCCGCGAATGCAATGGCCACGAAGATGCACCCTACTTCACTCGCTGAGGGTCGCTCAGCGGGCACGAAGCACAAAGAGGATTGGCCACGAAAACCACCAAAACACTCCGCCCCAATAACCCTGTTTCAGAAGGGTTATTGGGGGTGGGGTTATGGTGTTTTTTGTGGCCATCGCCTCTTATGTTTCGCGCGAGTTTTCGTGGTCATCGTGCTTTTCAGTTCTGTGGTCGACTCCGATTTGGTTGCGGCTCTGCTGCGCTGGGAATTCCGTGGTTGAGAATCGGGTCAGTTCAATTCGGACAGTGCCTTACTTGCCTCGCTGGCATACGGGAAGGACGGGTTGATTTCCAGCGCGCGGGTCAGTGCTGCTTTCGCAGCGGAAGGCGTCTTCATCTTGAGCTTCGACATGCCGAGGTAGAACTGGGTCGTTGCGTTGTTGGCGTCCTTGCCCGCGCTTTCCTGCAGCAGTTGCGCGGCGCGTTCGTACTGGCCGCGCAGGTACGAAATCGTACCCAGTGCCGCAGCGATCGCGGGATCGTCCGCCTTCATTTCGCGCGCGCGCTGCGCGATCTTGAGGGCGGCGTCGTCGCTCACCCTGCCATCCGCATAGAGCGAGGCCAACCGGAGCACAGCCGGCGCATGATCCGGATACGTGGCGAGGATTTTCTCGCAGGCAGCCCGGGCTCCGGCGGTATCGCGTGCCGCGCCAAGCGCGGCGGCCTGTACGGCAAGAGCCGGCACGTAGTCCGGCCGCGTCTTCAGCACCTCGTCGGCCCGCGCCAACGCTTGCGGGTCGGTCACGACGCTCCGGGCCGCTTCCGCCATCTCGATAAAAAGCCGGGCTTCATCGGCCGCTTGGAAATCGGATGACAACGACAATGCGTGGCGCATCGCGGCCTCTGCGTCATCGACTTTGCCCAAGGCATAGGCGGCCAGACCCGCGCGGTATTGTGCGGTGGGGTCGCTGGACAACTTCGCCGCGGTTTCCCCGAGAAGACCCGCGGCCCACGCGAAGTCACCCGAAAGGTAGGCTACCCATCCCAGCGTGTTAACAATCTGCGGGTCGGTCGGCATCAGTTCGCGCGCCTTCCTGGCAAGTTCCAGGGCCTTGGCCTTGTCCCCGAGGCTCGCGGCATGGACTTCGGCGAGATACACGAGTGCCGGGACGTACGACGGATTGGCCTTGAGCGCCTCTTCGTAGAGATCACGCGCCTCGTTCGCCTTCCCTGCCCGTTCGTTGACAAGGCCGAGGCGAACCAGCGCCGCCAGGTTCTTCGCGTCACGCCGCAGCGCCTCCTCCAGCATGGCGGAAGCGGACGCATCGGCCGTCGCGGGATCGATGCTGAGGACCGCCAGCAGGTTGCTCGCTTCCTCGCGGCCTTTGAAGTCGTCCGGCTCCTTCAGGGCGTTTTCGAGGAGCCGAAGCGCGGAGGCCTCATCGCCCAACGCGTACCGGGCCATGGCGCAGTGGTATTGCACCTCGGGTTCGTTGGGCAGGTCATCCGCGCTTTCCTGCAGGAGGATCGACGCCCATTTGTAGTCGCCGCGCTGATAGGCGATCCACCCCAGCGTGTCGGCAACATACGCATCCTGCGGGGCGCTCTCGCGCGCCTGCTTGGCCAGCTCGAAAGCGCGCTCGTTGTCGCCGAACTGGTCCGAGTAAAGGTAGGCCAGGTTGTTCGCGGCGGGGGCGAATTTCGAATTCACCTTCAGGATGTTCTCGTAGTGTTCCTTCGCTTTGGCGTAGTCCCCTTTTTCCTGGAGAAACATCCCGGCCATCATGAGGGCCGCGATGTTCCTCGGATTCACGGTCAGCGCCTCTTCCAGTTTGCTGATGGCTTCATCGCGCTTGCCGCTCCTCGCGTAGATGCGGCCGAGGTCGACGTAGGCGGCCGAGAGGCGTGGCTGGAGCTCGATGGCTTTCAGCAACGACTGTTCGGCCAGCTCGGTGTCGCCCTTGAGGACATAGACCTTGCCGAGGATGTAGTGGTATTCCGGGACGGAAGGCTGCGACTCGAGTTGCCGCTTCACGCGGTCCAGCGCGGCATCGTAGTTCCTGTCGGCGACGTCCAACGAGGCGAGGCTCGCGACGGCAAACGCGAAATCGGGCGCGAGCGACAGCGCCTTTTCGAAGAACGCCCGGGCTTCATCCTTCTTGCCCTGCGCGCGGAGCACCAGGCCAAGCATGTACGGCCCCTGCGGGCTCGTGGGCTGCAGTTCGATGAGCTTGTTGTACGCGGCCACCGCGCGGTCCGACATGCCGCGCGCGCGGTACGCGGTACCGAGCATCACATAAGCGCGAGGCAGCTCGGGGTGGGCCTTCACGAGCTGCTGCAGGTAGTCGATCGCACCGTCGGGCTTGCCCGTGCGGATGAGGAGCTCCGACAGGAGGAAGCCGGCGTCGGTGTAATCGGGATCCAGGTCCACGGCCTGCTTGAGTTCATCGATGGCGCGCGGGACGCTGGCCTTCCGCACGAGCGCGATGGCGAGGTTGTAGTGCAGCGGCGCGAAGCGGGGAAACGACGCAATCAGTTTCTCGTATTCCTCCATGGCCTTGTCGATATCCCCCTTGGCCACCCGGGTCTTGCCGCGCAGCAGCAGGGCCTGCACATGATGCGGTTCTTTCTGAAGCACTTTCCCCAGGTTGCGTAGGCAGGCATCGTAATCCTTGTCGGCAAAATTGAACTCGGCGAGGCCGAACCACGCGGGCAGGTAGCCGGGCGCCTTCTCCGTGATCTCCTCCAGGATGCGCCGAGCCTCCTTGGCGTCGCCGGTCTGCAGCTTGTAGCCGGACCACTTCACCCGCGCCGACGAGTCGATCGGCGACAGGTCGACGGCAGCCTGGTAGTGCTCACCCGCAGCCTTCGTTTCGCCTTTCGCCATCAGGTAGTCGGCCAGTGCGATCTGGGCATCGGCCGATTTGGGATCGACCTCCACCGCCTTTTCGAATTCCGCACCCGCCGCGGCAAGGTTGCCCTTGCGCACCTGGATCGCCCCGAGCGCGATATGGAAGCGCGGCTGGTTGCCGCACTGCGCCTCAGCCGATTTCAAGCGCGCGAGATTCTCGTCGAGTAGGTCGCGCGACATCGACGCGCTGGACCAGACCATCAGGGCCTCGAAATTGGCAGGTTCCTTCGCCAGGACTTTTTCCGCTTCGTCCCGCGCCTCGTCCGCGTTGCCGCTGAGCAGGTAGACCGTCGCGAGTTTGATGCGGACGTCGTTGTTGTCGGGGTCGAGTTGGGCCGCCTTGGAGAGGAACGGAAAGGCCTCCTGCAGATCGCCCTGGGCGAAGCGGGCCAGCCCGATGCGCACGATGGCCACGCGGTTCGAATTGTCGAGCCGCAGCACGTTCATGTATTCGATGGCGGCCTCGGCATATTTTTCCTGGTCGAAGTAGCGCTCGGCGCGCTCAAGATGGCGCCCCTTCCGCGCGTCGGACGAACAGGCCGCGAGCACTGCGGCGAGAGCCAAGGCAACCAGGATGCTGGACCATGAAAAGCGCGGGATTGAGATCATGTCAAATTCCTCCATTCACGAAATAGGCGAGGCAGGGCGGCTTCGGCGAAGCCGCTGCCTGCCCTGAGCCTGCCGAAGGGCGGCGCTCCCGCCACAGGCGGGTAGATTGGTCGCTTGCCCGCCTTTGGCCATACGCATCAACCCAAGACAGAAACTCCTCATCCGGCGCGAGCCGGATTTTGGAGTGCGGTGGCTTGACACCGCTTTTCTTCGCCGCGGCTTGACGCGGCGTCCTTCTAGCGCGCGTCAAGCCGCACGCTGACAAAGCGGCGTCAAGCCGCCGCACTCCAAAGCCAACGCACATTGCGTTGGCGAAATTCGCCACAATACGCCCTATTTCGATCCGGTCCGTCTTAGGTTGATGCATATGGCCTTTGGCGGGAACGCGCCCTACCAATCTGCGAAGATATTTCAATAGGCTCCACTACTGACTGGCGATTGCGTTCGACTTGCGCTCCGCGCGGCGGAGCAACCACAGGATAATGAACAGCGGGACCAGCGAAAGGACAAAAAACGGCGTGCCGCCCTGCCGATGGAGCGGCCCGTGGATCATATCCGGATTCACATGAATGGTCATCAGAGAGATCGTGGTGATCCGGGCCGCATTGCGGAGAATTGCGATCGGCACAACCGAGGCCACGAGGACTGCTTTCCGCCAGGGCGATTTCAGGAACATGTGCGCTGCAAGCAGGCTCGTCATGAACAACACGACGCTCGACCGGATGCCGCTGCACTCCTCCGCCACCTCGATCGAAAGGCCGGGCAGTTGCAGGATCATGCCCACGCGGTAGACCGGTGTGCCCGTCAGCCGCAGCAAGGCATCCGTCGCCAGGCCCGACCAATGCTGGAAGAAGACATTCACCGCGTGCTCCACCGCCACCGGCATGGGCACGAGAAAATACAGAAAAAGCAGCGGAAAGAGAAAACACCGGACCCGCTTGATGCCGAGGAAGCCTGCGTAACCGGCCAGGATGCTGGTCACGAACGCGAATGCGTTCAACGCGGTCCGGTCCACCGGGTACAGCGCGTCACCGGCGCACGCGCTCGCGCCCCAGGCAAGCGTGGCGACAAGCAGGAGCGCGAGACCCGTACCGCGGCCCTGCCTGGCGTCAGCCATCGGCGCCTTCGCGCGCTCCGTCCGGAGCAGGTAGAGGCTGATCAGCGGCACGAGCGCCATGTGCGAGTACAGGTCGCTGCCCCGCACAAGCGCGATCAGCTCCGCGATCGTCCGGTGGAACAACGCCACCACGAGCACGAGGTATCCGAGAAACAGGACTCGTGTACGCGCCAGACTGGAAGGTCCCATGTCCATCGGAGAGACAGGATATCCGTTTCCAAGCCCGAAGAAAGGCGGAAGGTACGGTAAGATCAAGTGCGACCACACCGGAAAGATCAGGACTTCGGCGAGGCAGGCACGAATGATCACGGATCTTTCGCCCACAGATCCACACAGATGTCGCAGATGCAGAGAACTAGGAAAACCAGAAAAGAAACGATGACCTCACCATCCGGGTGAGACGATCAAATGCCACAATCTCCTACTATCTGCGTACATCTGCGGTTTCCTCGATTTCCGAATAGTCACGGCTTGGCCTATCCGATGGGAAAAGCAGTGCAAAAAAGAGCGCTCACCGTATTCCAGTGAGCGCTCAGCGAAGCCGGTGGAGGGCTTCTTTTCGGGAATGGTTATTCGCGCTTGCGACCGACAAGGCCGAGACCCAGCACCGCCGCGCCGAGCAGGATGATCGTGACCGTCGTATCCGGAACAGGAACGGGGCCGTTCACTTGGGCCTGCGAAACCGTTGCCATTCCAACAATCATCGCTACTGCCGCCAACACCACGACCAATTTCTTGCTCATCACTTTCCTCTCTGGTGTCTCAGAAACGGTACAATCTCGATCATGGAAATAGCACAAGGCGTGCCATCCGTTTGATCACCTGCGTGAGTATACGCGTTACATGTTGCCAATTAATGATTAACAAACATTCTTAATAGTACTACACCATCGCAGGAGTGAGAGAAATGCCAAGCTCGATGTAAGCGATTCCGACATGGTACATGTTGCCTTCGACAACTGCCATACCGGAAATTGGCCGGATTTCACCAATATCGACACAATTCGAGATGCGAAATCCGCAACAGACGATTGTAAAGAGAGCCGACACCTTCACGGATAAGGGATGCCCGTCCATGGCCGCCATTCCCTATTCACGGCGCGCGAGGGACCGCACGCCCTACCCGCGAATAAATGCCAGAAAAAACGGTCGCGACGGAGCGCGACCCTCCAGTGAGGGAAATGGGCCGTTTTTCAAACCGGAGGGACGCGCTCCGTCACGTCCGCAGGGGTTTTGCAAGACGGTCATTGAGTCTGAAATATGATAACTACTTCTCTTCTCTCCTGATGCCGAGCTTCTCCATCAGCTCATAGAGCGTGGGCCGGCTGACATCGAGGGCGGCGGCGGCTCGGCTGATGTTGCCCTTTGCACGGGTCAGGGCATGCCGCACCATGTCGCGCTCCAAAGCCTCCCGGGCGTCCTTCAACGTCTGACCCTCGTGCGAGGATCCGGCCGCGTCGAGTTCCAGGTCGGCAGGGGTGACCTGTTTACCCTCGGCCATGATCACGGCGCGCTTCACGCGGTTTTCCATTTCGCGCACGTTGCCGGGCCACGCGTGGGCTTCCATCGCCTGGACCGCACGCGCGTTGAACGCGGTGATGTCCTTCTTGTACTCGGCGGAATACTTGTGGAGGAATGCGTGGGCTATGAGCGGCACATCACCTTCCCGCTCGCGCAGCGGCGGGAGACGAATGACGACGACGGCGAGACGGAAATACAGGTCTTCGCGGAACCGGCCTTCGGCCATCATGGTCTTCAAATCGGCGTTCGTCGCCGCGACGATTCGCGTATCGACCTCGATTTCCTGGCGCCCGCCTACGCGCTGGATGTGCTGCTCCTGCAGGAAACGGAGCAGTTTTACCTGCAGGCTCGGCGAGAGTTCCCCGATTTCGTCCAGGAACAACGTTCCGCCCGAGGCCATTTCGATACGGCCCAGGCGTTGCACATGCGCGCCCGTGAAAGCGCCTTTCTCATGGCCGAACAGCTCGCTCTCCAGCAGCGTTTCCGGAATCGCATGGCAATTGATCGCGATAAACGGGCCGTCCTTGCGCCGGCTCTTGCGGTGGATCGCCAGCGCGGCCATCTCCTTGCCCGTTCCGCTTTCCCCGAGCAACAGCACCGGGGCATCGGATGTCGCCACCTTACGGATCGAGGCAAAGACACTCTGCACCTGCGGGCTCGTCCCGATCATGCCTTCGAAATCACCCGTACCCAGGCGCTGCTGCATGTCGCGGTATTCGCGTTCCAGCCGCGCGACATGAAAGACACGGCCGAGGATGATCTTGACCAGGTCGGCATCAATCGGCTTGTTGAGGAAATCGTACGCCCCCTGCCCGATCGCCCGCATGGCGTTTTCCTTCTCGCCCTGGCCGGAAATGACGATGACCTTGGTCGCCGGGCTCTGCGCGAGGATCTCGCCGAGCGTCAGCATGCCCTCATCCGGCGTATTCGGGCTGGGCGGCAGGCCGAGATCGAGCAAGACGACATCCGGCCTCTTCAACCGGACGGCTTCCAAGGCGCGGGGCCGGTCCTCCGTCAGCGTCACGTCGTAGTCGTGCGCCAGGGCCCACTTCATCTGGGTCCGAATGTCCTCGTCGTCATCGACTATCAGCAATGTCTGTTTCACTGGGCACAGCCCTTTCACCTTTGTGTCGAGTGGCGAGTGTCGAGGGGAGGCCGTTGCCTCGACACCCGGCACGCGTCACTCCCTCGCCAACGGCAACAACACACGAAACGTGCTCCCCCGTCCCGGTTCGCTTTCGACCTCCATCCGCCCGCAGTGCGCCTCGACAATCATCTTGCTGTGGAAGAGGCCGATACCCATGCCTTCCTTCTTCGTGGACTGGAAGGGCCGGAACAGGCTTTTCTCAACGAACTCGCGCGTCATGCCGCAGCCCGTGTCGGACACGGCAATCGTGGCCCAACCGTCTTTCTCCGCCGTCGTCACGCGCACCGATCCGCCATCGCGGACCGCCTCGCGCGCGTTGAGGACAAGGTTCGTGACCACGTTCTGCATCTGCTCCGGGTCGATGCGCACGCTCGGCACCGGCCCCAGTTCCTGGGTCCCGGGAGCCGATCCGCCGCGTTCGAGCTCCGAAAGCACGCCGCGCAGCCAATCGTTCAGGTCGGTTTCGCGCGGCCTGATCTCGAGCTTCTGCCGCAGCATCGTGAGCCGGCGGATCACGTCGTTGATCTTGCCTACGCCCTTGCCCATCGCCTTGAGCGCATCCTCGCGAAACGCGGGGTCCTCAAAATGGCGCGGCAGATTCTGCAGCATGAGCGACAGCGTGGACGCGGTGTTTTTGAGGTCGTGGACGAAGAACGCCGACATCGTCTGGAACGCCTCCATCTCGCGTGCCTGCAGGAGGCGCTCCGACAACCTGAGGCTGAGAAGTTTCGCCGCGGCTTGGTCGCAAATCGTCTTCAGCAGGTCAAAATCCTCGACGGAGTACGCGAACCCGTTCACGCGGTCACCGATGATCATGATGCCCAGCAGCTCGCCGCCCGCATTGATCGGCATGCAGAGGCGCGTGCCGCCCTTGCGAAAGTAATCGGGATTGCACAACCGCAACGCATCCACCCAGTCCGCCTTTGACCGGTCGAGATCCACCGGCAACTCCTGTGCGCGCAGCGCGGTGATGAGCTGCGGCGTCGCGCGCTCGAAGCCGCCCAGCTCGCGCGCCTGCGCGTCGGACATCGACGTCGACGAGCCCAACACCAGCATCCCACGGGTCTCGTCGACCATCCACAAGGTGACCGACAGCGTGTCAAACGTTTCCGACACCATGCGCGTGAGCGCCCGGTTGAAGCCTTCCCTGTCGGTCAACGAAGCCGTGCGTTCTGTGAAGACCGCCCATATCTGGCGATAGTCGTACAGCGGCCTGTTGAAGTGGCGACTGACGAACCGCTTCGACATCAACCGCGCGCGGTCGGACTGCAGCAGGATCACCAAGCCGATCAGCGCGATGAACACGAGGAACGCCTTGAGCGGGAACGCGGCCGCGCCGCCGAAATGCGTGACGAGCTGCGCCATGACACCCACGACGAGCAGGTACACGCCGACCGCGATGACCGTGAACGACGAGAAAATGAGCCGGTGCGACAGGTACAGGTCCACGTTGAGCAAATGGGATCGGAGAAGCGAGCGGAACATCAGCAGGCAGGCCACGATCAGTGCCCCCGCGCTCAGCGTATGGAGCGAGAGGTTGACCGACGAATAGAGCAGCGACTGGCTCACCGAGTAGATGCGGACAGCAAAGAAAAGCCCGAGCCCGAAAACCATGAACTTGATCCGCCACCGCATCGTCCCGGTCGACGCGCGCAGGGTCCGTTCGAGATTCATCAGCACGATGACGTGGCCGACCAGTGTCGCGACGATCAACACCATGCCCGCGGTCCCCAAGTCGGCTGCCCAATCCAGCCCGTCTTCGAGGGGAATGACACCGGTCACCAACGACCGCATGAAGGCGAGTGCGAACAGCGGCAGAACCCACGCCAGCCTGAGCGCCGACCGCCATCGATCCAGGAACTCCTGGTAGTTGCCACGCGCGTAAACCAGGCTGAACAGAATCCAGACCGGCGGCATGAACGAAATGGCAACCAACCGGTACGCCTGCCAGCGAAGCATCCCCTCCGGCATCAACGCCCATGCGCTGAGCCCGGCTAACACACTTTCGACTACCAGGATGAAAAGGCCCGCAGTGAAGGAGGTTCGAACGATGGACCGTGGCTCCCTGATAAGCACGAAAATCATCAGGGCCGCCGCGCATCCGGCCGCCACCAGGTTGATCATGCAGTCAAACGTCATGTACCCCGTCCCAGTCCTTCAAGCGAAGCGAGATGTCAGCGTTTCTTACACGTTCACGAGCGCTGCCAAATTACGGCCCGCCCATGCAGTACCGCCTCACCTGCAAGTACTAAACCATGGAGCACCTTTGGAAACAACGCTCAACTGTCGGCTTTGCTTACACGAAACCGACCCATTCGCACCTTGGAGACGAAACTGAACCAGCATGATCACCTCCGCTTGTAATACACAACATACTCATGTGACGAGTTTTACGCATCATTAGATCGAGCATCCATGTGAAATCACATCAATTGGTATGTTTCATGCTGAACTGATTGGCTCTGGAGGGATGTACATGAACAAGAGAAATCTACTTGCAGTCTCTGCGATGTAGGACGCGTCCTTTCATTTCCCCAAGTCCAGCACATCAGGGTTTTTGGCAAAAATGAGCGCATGGAGCCGTTCGCTACCGCCGCGCGCAGACAGGAACCGCTGCCGGAAGCTTTTGGTGTTGAATTTGGATTTGTGAT
>JAZDKY010000096.1:0-2719 GCA_043802525.1 bacterium | reverse complement strand
GAGCAGCAGCGCGCCTTGCTCCGGAAACTGCTCAAGACCTGCCTCTATTGCCACCGCGTGAAGACCGTGTTCGGGAAATGGGAGCACGTGGAAGAGTACTTCATCAAGCATTACCCCGTCTCCATGGAGCGCGGAGCGTGCCCGGCCTGCGAGGAAATGTTGGCCTCAATGAACCCAAAGTACGACAACATCAACGACACCATCGTCAGGAAAGGCATCGAGTCGAAGCAGGCTGAGCCTGCCTGCGCCACAAAACCTTCCTGAAACGGCTTGTTCAGCCTCGTCGTTCGCGGTATCTTTTTTCCAACAACACGCGAGGTGTGACATGCTCAAATTGCGAAATGGTTTTGGCGCCGTACAGACCT
Organism: bacterium; assembly: GCA_043802525.1. Taxonomy (GTDB): domain Bacteria; phylum Verrucomicrobiota; class Kiritimatiellia; order CAIVKH01; family CAIVKH01; genus JAZDKY01. The sequence continues at coordinate 2,354 of JAZDKY010000096.1, read as the reverse complement.
TCCTGTTGACCGCTCTTGCCGCATCGCTTTCGTTGACTCTTCTGGGCTGCGACTACAACGACGACGATTTTGACCACGATCCACCCGCCGGAAAGGGCACTCTGTACGTCGTCAACCGCACCCCGAACGACTGCAATGTGTTCATCGATGGAACGGAGCAGGGCGGCGTGGACAACGATGACAATGAATGGTACGACCTCGATCCCGATACCCGGCGCGTTGTCGTCGACCAGGACAACACCTACCGCGTTTTCCGCGGAGATGTGGACATCCTGGAAGGGAAGAGGACGATCCTGGAACTGTCCGTCGACCCGAACGATCTGAACCAGTTCGATGCGTTCATCTACTTCGACTAATGCGTGTCTATCGCAGATAGTTTCTCGGGGCCGCTGAACTATGATCAAGGACCTGACAGAGAACTATCCGGCCGAATCGTCGCAGGACGTTTCCGATCGTTTTGGCCGCCGGTTCGATTACCTGCGCATTTCCGTCACGGACGCATGCAACCTGAGCTGTATCTACTGCATGCCGGAAGACATGGTCTTTCGCCCTCGCGGGGACCTTCTGCTGGACGATGAAATCTGCAGGCTGGTTCGTGTCTTCGCAAAACTCGGGTTCGGCAAGTTCCGGTTGACCGGCGGCGAGCCGACAGTTCGCGAGAACATCGCCGGCCTTATCCGCCGCATCGGCAAGACGTCCGGTGTCCGCGAAGTCGCAATGACCACCAACGGGATACTTCTCCGGCAGCTCGCCGGCCCTCTCGCCCGCGCCGGCCTGCGCCGGATCAACGTCCGCCTCGACACGCTGGATCCTGAAAAATTCCGGCGTATGAGCCGCCGCGGGAACCTGGATGAAGTCTGGGCCGGCATCCTCGCCGCGGAAGAGGCGGGGCTCGACATCAAGATCAACGCGGTCGTCATCCGCGGCTTCAACGACGTGGAGGACGCGGTGGAGCTGGCCAGAATGTCGCTGGCGCGGGCGTGGCAGATCCGCTTCCTCGAAGTCATGCCCCTGGGCAAGCTCTCCGGGTTCCAGCGCGGGAGCATCGTCAGCGAGGCGGAACTGCGCGAGACGATTACGGCGGCGCTCGGCCCTCTCGCGCCGGTCGAAACGGGGCGCCTCGGCGGCGCGGCCCGGCTCTATCGCCTTCAAAACGCGGCCGGGACGATCGGATTCATCAGCTCCGTGACCCAGCCGTTCTGCTCCGCGTGCGGCCGCGCGCGGCTGACGGCCGACGGCCACCTCCGGCTCTGCCTGCTTCGCGAAAACGAGGTCGATCTCCGGACGCCGCTCCGGACCGGCACCACGAACGGCGAACTGGAGATCCTGATCCGCGATGCGCTCCGGTCCAAGCCTCGCGAGCACGATTTGGCCCACGACTTCGTCCCTTTGAACCGCGTGATGTCTGAAATCGGCGGGTGATTATGATTACAGTTGAGGATGCGGAAAAAACGATTCTGTACCACGCGTTGGACCTGGAGACAGTCCTGTGCCCGCTGTCCAGGGCTCACGGGAAAATCCTTGGCGAGGATATCTGCGCGGACCGCGATCTGCCGCCGTACGACCGCGTGACAATGGACGGGATCGCGATCGCGTATTCCGCATGGAAGCAGGGATGCCGACGATTCAAGATCGAGGGAACCGCACAGGCCGGAGAGCCGCGCGCCAGGCTGGAAGACCGGAAGACCGGCTGCATTGAGGTCATGACCGGCGCGGTGCTCCCCGAAGGATGCGACTGCGTCGTCCCCTACGAGGAACTCCAAACCGACGGCACCGAATCGGCCATTTCTGAAAAAGCGTCCCCCAAGAAAAACCAGCACGTGCATCCGCAGGGAACGGACAGCAAGAAAGGCGACCTTCTCCTGCAAAGCGGGTGCACGCTCCTCTCCCCGCAGATTGAAATCATCGCGTCGATCGGCCTGTCGAGCGTGGAGGTCAGCACCGCCCCGTCCGTGGCCGTGCTGTCGAACGGCGACGAACTGGTGGACCTCGGCAAGGAAATACTGTCGTACCAGGTCCGGCTTTCGAACGGCTACGCCATCCGGGCCGCGCTCGCCAGCCTGGGCTGCTCGGAGGTTTCCATGTTCCACACGCGCGACGACCAGCGGCGGATCGAACGCGTCCTCAAGGAGATCTTGAAGGATTTCGACATGGTGATCATCACTGGCGGCGTCTCCGTCGGCCGGTTCGATCTCGTACCCGGCGTGCTTAAGTCGCTGGGCGTGAAGATGATTTTCTACAAGGTCAACCAGCGCCCCGGAAAACCAATGTGGTTTGGAAGGACACAGGATAAGAAACCGGTGTTTGCCCTGCCCGGAAACCCGGTCTCTTCACTCATCTGCACCCACCGTTAC
>JAZDKY010000095.1:0-7582 GCA_043802525.1 bacterium | reverse complement strand
GCCCGCTTTCCATGAACCCGATGAACTGGCAATCCACCAGGTGCGCGATGTACAGCGCGTGAAGAAACCGGATAGGGTGAGCGATGAGTTGGAGTGTCATATTAATTTTAACCCGTAATTGATAATTCGTAATTTCATTTCGGCGGCGTAGGAGGCGTTGGAGGCGTCGTCGGCGTAGTCGGCGTAGGCGGCGTAGGCGGCGTAGGCGGCGTAGGCGGCGTAGGCGGCGTAGGCGGCGTTGGCGGCGGCGTGGGCGGCGGCGTAGGCGGCGTAGGCGGCGTAGGCGGCGTTGGCGGCGGCGTGGGCGGTGGTGCGCACGTCCTCTATTGAGACATTTGGCGCGCGCCTTGCCCACGCCTCAGCGGTTTCGATTGCCTTGAGTGGTCGCATTTCACCAGCCTTGACGTGCCGCAGAGCCAGTCGGGCGCAGGCGCACGCGGCCAGGACCAGCTTACGCCGCTTAGCGGAACCCGGCTTCCCCGCCAGCTTGCCAAGTAGCCACAGCATCCAATCGCCACGCTCGCAGGCGTCCCATGCGGCTTGGGCGGATTTTTGCTCCTTGGCCCATGCGACTGCGTCCGCGCACGCTCCTAGTTTTTGCAGTTTCGTTACGTCCATGTTCTTTGTCCTTTTCTCCCGGCTTGGCCGGGTCTAATGCCCCGCGTCGGATTCGATCCACGCCCTTGGCGCGCGGGGTGGGGACGGCTAGACATAGATGCCGATAGTGTAGTTGGCGTCAATGTCGCGGCCGTCCAGGTCTGCGCGGGACACGACTACCAGCGCGCCGCCGCGCGGGTCTGACTGGTGGTAGGCAATGGCGTCCGCGCCGCGCTTGTCAAGGATTGCCTGCGCCCGGCGCTCTGTCTTGCGCACCAACTCTTCGGCGCGCTCATCCAGGCCGACGTTGCAGGACAACTCATCGAGCCGATGCAAGCTCCGTTCGGCCCGCATCAGCGCCGCCACGTCGGCCGGCTGGAGCATCGGATACTTTTTCGCAAACGCCATGCTCGTTGTTATGAGTTCGATCTTGCTCATCTTCGTTTTCGTGTCCATTCCGATTCTCCTTGTTTTTGTTCGACCTTTGGTATCACCGCGCCCCGAGATCGTGGCTCTCAAGCCAACGTGGCGGGCCGGTTTGGCGGCCTACAGCATCGGCACTGACTGAACATTCACGGAGTTAAATTCCACATCCCCCAGCAGGCGCAATATCTCTCGGCCCTCCACGCCGTCAGGATGGCAGAGATACCACGCGGCGGCAGCATGGTAGGCGGCAGAATCGGGCGAAACGCCCGGCCGTTTCAGTGTGACCATCAAGTCATGCGCGGTTGTGTCCATATTCATCCTCTTTCTGGCCGTTCGGCGGCCTAATTGCCCGTCTTGCCATCGAAGGCCAGGCCCACAAGGCCACGGGCGGGGGGCTAGGCGTTTACGGATATCTCGTGCGTGATGTACCGATCCAGGCGGTCCGCGGCGTCACTAAGAGGCTTGACGGCCCTCCGCATGTCGACCGGAGCGTCATGTAGCATCAGGATGTTGTGTCGTGCCAAGCGGGCGGCATCACGCGCGGCAACGGCCGTCTCCACCGCAAGTCGTGTCTCCCTATCCATCATGTTCCTATTCCTCTTGGCCGTTTTCGGGCTGGCTGGGCCGATTCACTTGTCCTTCACTATAGTAATGATAACATCATCGGCAGAATTGTCAACAGAGAATTAGAGAAAAATAGAAGATTACCGTAAGCGATTGACAACCAAAGAGTAACGAACGAAAAATCTTCCGAGAATCTTCAGAATTCCCCGCCAATCCCGCCGACAACACGCGCCGCAGGCGACATCGACCATCTTCAACATCTTCGCCCGTCAGGCTTGGTTTCCGCGCACACGCGAATTTCCCCCTTGCGACTGGTACGCCCTTGACCGCAGACTGACAATCGCGCGGCAAGACCGAAAGAAAGCAATCAGCCAAGAACCTTGCCCACGCTTTCAAGACGGTTTACAAGCCATTAGAACGATGATAGCGGAGTAAGATCAGAACCAAGCCGAGAGGGGCAATACTCTGCCAGGCTCTGCCAGGTGGGCATGCTCAATGCTGATAGCATCCTCGCCCACGTCCGCAAACGCCCATGAAACCGGGCCGAAAGCGCACCGGACGCCTCCAGCAGCGAGCGTAACATACCACCTATTATCGGACGTCGCAAGCGTAAGTTACGATGGATTCGATACTTAAGCAAGCCCCGATAATCAGTCAATCCCCCATGTTTTGGGCATGATTCGGCCGGTGAATGCCAGTCAGGGATAGCAGCGAGTGTAGACCGAGAGGGGGTGGCTCCCCCCTGACGGGGGTGGTGAGTTGGTTCTAACCCCCCCCTCTTTCGGAAGATTGGAATAGGAAATTATCTACTTTGGTGGTGGGGCGTGTTTAGGTTTTCGAGAATGGAGGAAGGTGGCGATTGCGTCGGCAACGGCGAGTTCTGGGAAAAGTGATCGGATATTGTTCGTATCAGTAACGGACTTTGGTGTACCGGCGTGTACTGGTACACCGTGTATTGTAACTCCTATCTGTGTATTCTTGTTCCTCTTCATCTTACAGATACCTTCTTATACAATCTATAGCACCGTTCATGCGTACAATAGCTGGTGTACCGGTACACCGTGGTACACCGAATCACTCAGGCGGAAGCGGAAGATTGCCGTAAGTTGTTGGAAGCGCGGCGCTTGTCCCTAATTCATTCAAAGCAATGCCTTCATACCGCCATTGGCGGGAGTCACGAGTACCGCGGTGAACGCGCTTGATCTCTGGGCAGGCTGCGTACACCCGCTCGGCAAACTTGCCATCCGACCCTGGCTCGTTGCCGTTCTCGGTACACCATACTTTCCAGGCATTGCGCATATCTCCGCAACTTACGCTGGCGTTGGGCGCGGGATAGACACAGAAATCTGACACGAATCCCCTGACTGGCGAGGACAGGCGGGCGAAGTCGGCGACGATTTGGCTACCACTGGTGGGCTGGAGGAGTCTGCCGGCGGCGTGGAGGCGGCGGATACCTTCGATTGCCCAGTTGGCGATGCCGGATGATTCAGTGGCGAGTCGTGCGCCGAGAGTGTAATCCTCGTTGCCGGTGTGCGAGTGTTTGAAGGGGAGGATGATGAGTCTGGAGGCCATGCTGCCTGCGGCGTCGGGGAACACGACAAGTTCGTTGACGGAGATGGTGAATCGGACGAAGAGGCGTACATTGACGGCGGGCTTGTAGATGGGCCTTATCGTTTGATGGTCTTCGCCGATGATGGATTTCAGCGTTTCCATTATTCTCACGCTGTCCGAGTGCCTCGCCAGGTGTGCATCGGGGATGATGGCGGCGAGTTTGCCTATGAGCGGTTCCATGCCGAAGGACTCGGAGAGCATGGAGAGGCCGGGGTTGCAGTAGTTATGCTTGCCCATGACATTCTGGAGGACGCGGCAGACGGTTCCCTTGCCTGAGCGTGGCGGGCCTACCATGAGGAGCATCTTCTGTTGCGACGTGTCGGGGAGCAGGCAGTAGCCGAACCACATTTGGAGGGCGTCCAGCCAGTCGGTCTCCGTGTCTGAAAGTTCCGCGAGGAAGTTGAGCCATTGCGGGCATTGGGCCAGAGGATCGTAATCATACTCCAGGACGTTCCGCGAGAACCATTTGGGCGTATGCTGGTGGACCTTGCCGGTGTCCAGGTCGAGGAGGCCATTGGCGAATGCGATGATATTGTGCGGGTGCGAGATTGCGGGTCCGCCGGCGAGCATGACGGGCGGCTCGACCTCGGCGGGGATGTTGCAGAGGCACTCGGCGGCGGCGTAGACCTCGTTGACCACGTGAATGCCCGTGTGTACCACCGTGCCTTTGCCGCTTACAAGCTGTTGTGCCGACAACCAGGATCTTAGCCTAGCCCGTATATCCGCATCCACCCTCTCGACGTAGCACCGGGAATTCCATTGTAACCAGGTGTCCGCTTGGCGGCGCAGGGCGGCCGTGCCGGTCCCGTGGCGGTCGATGTACGCCTTTGCGGCGGCGTCGGGGTGATCGGTCAACAGGCGTAGTTGGCCGGCGGCGGGCGGCGGGGGCGTCTTGCTGGGCTTGGCGGCGGGCGTTCCCGGCGTCTCCGTGACGGGCTTGGCGGCTTGTCGGCCGAATCCCTGTTCGCCCAGCGCCTTGGCGGCGGCCTTGTAATCGCCGCCATGCGCCAGCAGGGCATAAGCCCCGAATCGTGAATATCCCGTATCCGGCGCGAACGGCTCGGCATTGCTGGAGAAGACGTAGAACACGTCTCCGTTGAACGTGGCGCTCCATGAGTCTTTCTTCCCCGGCCGTCGCCAGTGTTCGTTCTTGCCGGGTATGGCCAGTGTCCATCCATGCGCGACGAGGACTGCACGCAAGTTCCCCCGCCTGTTGAACTCATCACCGGGCCGGTCTCCGTTGCCGTTTGCGGCGTTCGCTGGCAACGGTTGCGCCTCTACCCGCTCATTCAGCGACTTGGCGCACCGTATCAGTACCGCCCTCTCCGCGTCGGTAATCGTGGGTATGGCTGTGAACTCGCCTTGTACGAGCGTGTACTTCGGCGAAGGCGCGCAGAGAAATATCCCGCCTTCGCCCCGCGTCTCGATAATGGCTGGGTAAGCCTCCAGCTTCGCCCCGGCCTTGTGGACCTTGTAGGTCTTGCCCTTGTACAGCGTCTCGCCTTCGGTCGGCGACGTAATGACCTTGACGGCGAGCTTCGCATTGCCGCCTACTGGCGAGCTTGCCCGATAGACGGCGTGCATACCGCCATTCTGGGAGCGTTCTAGGATCAGGCGGCGGACAAGGCCGGGCGACTCCGCCTCTACCAATTCCGCCCATGTTTGGTAGGCTTCGCCTTGCGCGTCAAAATCCAAAAGCTCCAAATGGCCGGAGACGGCCCCGCAGACTAGACAGAGCGCGTCGGCGTCGGGGCGGCCCATGAGTCCGTCCAGTTCCGCCAGTGTCGGCGGGTGGGTCTGGAACATCGTCCATGCGGTGGCCGCGGGGCGTTTGTCGGCGAGCCGGGCGGGTAGCGGGCAGAGTCCAGCGGCGAGATACCGCCTCGCGGCGTCAACTAGCGGAGGAGTGAGCATTCAGGGACCATCCTTCCGTGAATTCGTGCATGGCAGGGGTCGCAGACGGCGCGGAGTTGCCACAGGATTTCATCGTAGAGCGAACCGTATGTTTCATGGTGAACGGCGACGGCCCTATTCAGGAGGCAGCACTCACAGAGATAGCCGGCCCTTTTGAGGACGCGCAGCCGCCTGTCCTTCCATGCTGGGTCGTTGGAGATGTACTCTTCGTACTGAACATGGTCCCGCCGGCGTTGGGCGTCATACTCGGCTTGGCGCGCTTGGCTCTCCTGCCTGTACTGCCGGCGTTCGAGGTCCGCGTCAAACGGCGTTGCCGCCACTCCAGCCGGGGGTGTAGGGAGCCATCCCTTAGTAAGTCGCTTGCCGCAATCCGGGCATTGCTGGAGGTACATCCGCACCCCGTTGGATGCCACGATGTACCGCAGCGACGGGTTAGGATGTTCGCAAGCCATGTCCGCGCAATGGACCAGGCTCCGGCCGGGTGTGATAGGCCGCCGGGCGTGCGCAGTCCTCCGGCCGGGCCTGGAAATGGTTATCGTAATGGAGCATACGACCTATCACGCCCGCAAGGTATGTTCACCCGCGAAGTCGGTCAAGGGAATTCCGGCGTGATTTACGAAAAACTTTTCAGGTGAAGGCGCCCTTGCTCATAGCGTCTCCATATTCCAGCCTTCGGGCATGGGCTTGATGCGCTTGGATTCGAGGAAGACGATGGCCCTGGAATACCAGTGAACGAGCAAGACGCCGCCGAGGCGGAAGTTGGGCATCGAAGACCAGCGGCCGCCGTACATTTCAGTTAGCAGCGAGAGGCAGGCCCGGATCGTGGCGGCGGCTGGGCTGGCGTATAGGCGCGGGGTGTGGACATCGAGCGTGTCGTCGGGCATGTAGTAGCGGGGATTGACTTGGCGGTTGGTCATGCTTTCAGGAACCGCTTGACTTCGCCGACGCTGAAGTAGTATCGGCAGTGTTCATCGCAGTGCGCGGCGAGTTTGCCGGTTCGCACCAGCTTGATGACGGATTGCCCGGATCGTCCCAATAGCGACGCGACCTGCCATGTCTTGATAAGCGATTCGTCGGGTTGCGCGAGCCAGGCTGCTAGTTGTTGTGGGGTTGTCGTCTTGCTCATACCGTGTCTCCATTTCCTTGAAGTATTGTCCCTATCTTCAATAGAATCAAGTGTTTTCCATTCTCTAATACAGATTATCTTTGCATAAGTTCAACTTATGCTCGAAGCATACGAGCGATGGCGGCGGATTCCACAGCCTCTCCGGCAGTTGAGGCTCCGCAGGCAGCGGAGCTTCTGACCATTCCCACCGATAAGTTGCAGGAGATCGGGTTCTACCGTGCGCAGCGGGCGAAGATTCTGGCCCGCGCTGAACTGCCGACCGATGACACGCGATACCTGAAGACGCTCGACGCCCAGCGGCTCTTGCAGATATGGTCCGACGAATGGGAATCGAATACGGGCATTCCGTTTACTGAGGCCGCCCGTCAGACAATGACGCCGTTGGAGCGGCTTGGTTCCTCGAAGTTGCTGGATCAGAACGAGAAGGAGTTGGATGAGCTTGAGACGGCCATCGAGGCTGTTGACAAGCTCGATCCAGCAAAAAAAAGGCGTTGGCTTGGCATGATCGCCCGTGTGCGGGTCTTGCAGTCCAAGGCCCGTTCATCCGTGATGCACTTCGGCGTGTATGTCGTCCGAGATTCCGAGAAGGGCGGCGTCCTCCAAATGACTTCGTTGCAGCAGGGCTACTTCTCTGTTTGGAATGACGAGCGGTTCCCGCATTCAATCGTCATGGCCCCGCCCGGCCATACCAAGACGTGCAGTTTTCGCATTCAGATTCTATGGGACATTGCACAGGCTCCGCAGTTGCGAACGCTGATCCTGTACGCCACGGTCGATACGGCCAAGGGCGAAGTGAATCTCCTGAAGGCATACTTCCGTTCGCCGCGAATGCGCGCCCTGTATCCGTGGATGCGAGTGTTGAAGCGGAGTGAGGGTGCGCGTGATTCGTCGGAACGATTTACCATTACGCGCCCGAACTGGTCGAGCCGCGAGCCGACCGTTGAGGGCAGCGGCATCACCGGCGAGATCAACGGCCGCGGTTATGACCGTATCTACATCGACGATCCATGTTCGCCGAAGTTGGCGATACAAGCCGGGCAGCGCGACAGCGTGAACAAGATATTTGAGGAGGTTGTCGAGCAGCGACTGCGCGATCCCGTGAACGCGCGGATTCGGATGATATGCACGCCCTGGCATGTGAACGACTTGCCCGGTTATATTGAAAAGCAATCCCACGACGGCGACCGGACGGACTGGCGCATCGAACGGTTCGAGGTTAAGGACGATGCTAAGGGGATGCCGATTCCCCTTTGGCCTGAACGATACCCGGCCAGTTACTACCGCGTGAAGCGTCGGCAGAATCCGGCGAACTACCAGCGGCAATACAAGCTGAAGGCCACAGTT
>JAZDKY010000094.1:0-2787 GCA_043802525.1 bacterium | reverse complement strand
CGGCGCCAGGTACTTCGTCCCCAGGTTCGGCGTCGCCCCCGGAGCAGGGTCCACAATCACATTGTTCTGATTAAGATCCTGGTACCCGCTCGCCGTCAGCTTCACATGCAACGTCTGCGCCGGCAGCCACACGTTCCCAGGGAACAGCCCGTTCCCCTGGCTCTGCCATGGCGTCTTGTAGCTCGCATAGAACGGGTCCCCATCCATCACGTAGTTGGTCAGGTACCCGCTCGCCGCCAGGAACGTAATCCCCGCACCTCCGATCCGCGCATGCGTGTCCAAGTCCCGCACCTCCCCGTCCGCACGGATCTTCCCGATGAACGAGTACCCCACCGATCCCGCAATCTGCCCGATCCGCACCTGCTGCGCCTGGATATACTTCGGATCCCCGTACGCCGCGTTCCACGGATTGCCCACCTGGCCCGGCCAGTTCGGATCCTCCACCGGCACGTAGTTCGCGTCCTGCGAGTACACCGCCAACAGATGCGTGCCCCCCGACACGTACGGATAACTCACCGATACGCTCCCGTTGAACTGCTTCACGTCCCCGTCCAGGCTCGCGAACGATCCCGTCGGCAACGCGTTCGTCGTCGGCCAGATCGCCGCGATCACGATCAGCACCCCGTCTCCCGCCGGAATGTCGATGATCAGCTCGTACCCACCCGGCAGCCACGTGTTCGTCACATATTGGCTCACCTGCACGAAGTACATCCCCTCCGTCGGGAAGTTCAGCCCCGTCAGTTCCCCCTCGTCCATCCCGAAGTCATCCACGTGATCGACCAGGGTAAGTTGTCCGTCCCCGTCCAGATAGTACACGTCCAGCACCGTGTCCACGTTCGTATCAAGATGAACCGTCTCCATGTCGTACGCGTAGTTGGTCTGGGCATAGAACCATACCCAGTCCTGGTCGTTGACCGCATGGAACGTATGCTGCTCGAAGGTCCCCACGTTAAACGGATGTGCCTTGCTGTGCTTGTCGTCCACTTCGTACCGGTCCCGCTTGATCACGGCGTTTTGCACCGCGGCGGAAAGATCGCCCGCCTTGTCTTTCGCACAGAACGTCAGCGTATAACTCCCCCTGTTGGTGAAACCGCTGTACAGCGCTTCATACCGGTTGCTGGCCGGGTTGTACGTAAGATCCACCCGCACCAGGTCCCCCGTCTCCTCGTACTCCGGCGGTGTGATGTCGCACCATACATTCGAGAGCCCATCCGCGTCCGTGACCTGCCCCGCCCAGATCGTCAGGCTCGTCTCATTGGTCAGACTGGTCGGACCTATCACCTCCCCGATGTTCGGCGCTTCACCACCCGTCACAAACGCCGCGCCGATGTATCGTGTGTTGGCGATCAGGCCGTCCTGGTTCTTCTCGTTCAGGATCCCGTTCCCGTTATCGTCCAGCCCGGAACGTTGACGCAGAAGGCCTGATGCCCGCCGGATCACTTTCCGGGCCTTGGTCTCCGCCTGCCCGATCGTCTTGCCGCTGAAGATTTCCGTCAGGAAATATTCAGAGAAGCTCACCACCCCATCCGCTTCCATCATGCACCCCGCCCCCGACCGCGTGCTCGCCACTACGATTCGCTCCCACTCGCCCGGCGGCTGGAGGTACGGGGCGAACGCCCCCGAGCCCGCAAAGTCCATCACCACGTTCACCGGCCGGTTCGTATCCTGGTAGCCATTCAGCCAGCTCGCCAGTTGCGACGCCGCCAGCGATTCCGCATCGTTCAACCGGAATAGCTCGTTGCTCCCTTCTCCCACCAGGTACACCGTCAGCTTGTCCGAATTGGTGGCCCAACTGGTGATCGCATACGCGAGATTCGACAGCGTGGATGCCGCGTTCACATTCGTCCCCGCCGTCTCGCTCAGATAGTAGATCCGGTTGGTCGCGACCCCGCGCGCGCGCACCGTGCGATACGCGAGATCCGCCAAGTGCTCGATCGCCACGCGCTTCTCCGACTGCGTCGGGCCCCCCGCCACCACGATCATCCGTTCGTCATACCCCAACTGCTCCACGTAGCTCTGCTTCGGCAGCGATACGCTGTTCCATACATCCTGCGCATAGTAGATGATCTTGTACGTGCCTTCCTCCGCAAACCCGTCGTGGATCCCTTCATACCGCCCATTCTCCGCCGAATACGTCAGCTCCAGCTCCGATATGTTCTGCACCGGGTCCGCCCCGTTCGTCGGGTTGTGCCCCGGTGGCACCACCAGGCACCACACCCGCTCGACCGGATACCCCGACACCACATCCCGCGCCCACAACCCCGCCGTCGTCCCTCCGATCAGCGCCTGCCGCCCGCATACCAGCCCGATCTGCGGAAGATCCTTCCCCGCCACGAAGCTCGCCCCCAACAGCACGTTCGTCCCTTCCTGCCCGTTCCCGTTATCCGCGTACCCCGCCTGCTGGTACGTCCCCATCGCCTCCTGCGCCTGCTCGTACGCTGTGTACACATCCTGACCCATCAGCACCCCGCCGAAGAATGCGTCCGAAAAGCTCACCAGCCCGTGAGCCAGAAAATACGCCGGCTCGTTTGTCCCCGACGACGCGATCACGATTCGTTGGGCTATCCCGGTGTACGTCAGTTCATTCGCCAGCACCTGCGCGTTGCAGAAGTCCAGCACCACCGTCACTTCCGTCGTGTACGCGTTTTGAATCGCGTCCAGCCAATCGTCCAGCACCGGCCCCGTCAACGTCTCGGAACCGTTCAACCGGAAGTACCCGTTCGTCTCCGCATCCCCACCGTGGTCCACCAGGTACACGAACAGCTTGTTCGCGTTGCCCACCCAGTT
>JAZDKY010000093.1:0-40429 GCA_043802525.1 bacterium | reverse complement strand
TCCGGGCCGGCGGGTATTCGGAACGTGTGTCGTGTGCCGAGGGTCGCGGGGTAATAGACACCCGCCACACCCGACACTCGACACCTCAGGAGGCAGGCGATGGGTTCTTCTGACTGTCCCATCAAGACGATCATGAAGCGCGACGGCAACGTCGCCGCGTATGACCGCGACCGCATCGCCACGGCGATCTTCAAGGCGGCGGCCTCCGTCGGCGGGCACGACCGGGCCACGTCGGAGAAGCTCGCTAGGGACGTCGAGAAGGTCCTCATCCATAATTACGAGCCCGAGTCCCCGCCCAGCGTCGAGGACATCCAGGACATCGTCGAGTCGACGCTCATCAAGCACGGCCATGCCAGGACCGCGCGGGCCTACATCATCTACCGCCACGACCGCGAGCGGGCCCGGTCCGCGCGCCAGATGATGACGTTCGAGGCGTCGGATAACATCCCGTACAAGAAGATCTACGAGGTCCTGCGCTGGAACATGGACCACAAGTGCGAGACGGTCGACGGTGTGAACAAGATCATTGCCGACGGCAAGTACGTCCAGCTGATCAAGGACTGCGACAAGCGCTACGGGGACGAGGTGGCCGCCGGCGGGGGCCGGATTATCGAGCGCCTGCCCGAGGTCCGGATCGTGATCATCGCAGGCCCCTCCTCTTCCGGGAAAACGACGACGACCATCAAGCTGAGCGAGACCTTGGAAGCCGCGGGCATGTCCCTGCGGGCCATTAACGTCGACCACTATTTCTTCAACCTCGAGATGCACCCGAAGGATGAGTTCGGGGACTACGATTACGAGACGCCGGACGCGCTCGACCTGGCCCTCATCAACGATCACCTGGGCCGGCTGCTCGAGGGCGAGACCATCCGGACGCCGGACTACGACTTCAAGACCGGGCAGCGCACGCTCGACGTTCACGAGATGAAGCTCGCGTCGAATGAGATCCTGCTGATCGACAGCCTGCACGGGCTCTACGACAAGATGACGGCGAGCATTCCCGCCTCGAAAAAATTCCAGCTCTACATCGAGACGCTCGGCCAGCTGCGCGACAACGAGGGCAACTTCATGCGCTGGGCGGACAACCGCCTCCTGCGGCGCATGATCCGTGACAGTTGGAACCGCAACCTGCAGCCGCTCCAGACCCTGACCCATTGGCACTACGTGCGCCGCAGCGAGTTGAAAAACATCATCCCGTTCATCGGCACCGTCGACTACCTCGTCAACAGCGCCATGCCCTACGAGATGCCGATCCTCAAGAACAAGCTCTTCCGCTTTTTCCCGGAAGCGCTCAAGCACTACCACGACGAGCCCAAGCGCCAGGACGCGTATATCCGCGCGAGGCGCGTCCACGGCCTGCTTGACCAGCTGACAGAGGTCGCCAACGACCAATGCGTGCCACCCCGCTCGCTCATCCGTGAATTCATCGGAGGCAGCGAATACACGTATTGATCGCGCCCCTGGGGCGCGATGGTGGTGCATCAGTTTGAATTGCCCCTCCGATTGGTAGGGCGCTTTCGATGAAAGCGCCGCCCTTCGACCCCCTCGACAAGCTCGGGCAGGCAGTCAGGGCGGGCGGCGGCTCGCCCGCCTCAGGCGGGCAAGTCGAAGCCGCCCTACCCACGTGTGAAACCATTCAAACTGATGCACTACCGGCGTCATCCGCCGCTGGACATCGCAGGCGATTCCGGACAAAATGCCCCCGCTTTTCGAAGGGAAACGAACCATGAAACGACTGACCGCCGGATTGCTCGTCACCGCCCTCCTCCACGTCGCTCCCGTCCGGGCCGACGACGCCCAACGAACAGCCCTCGCAGAAGAACTGGTCACGCTGGCCGAACTGCAGAAGAACTTCGAGCAGTCCTTCGCCATGGTGAAGCAGATGCTGGCCAAGCAGGTCGGCTCAGCCTCCGGAAGCGCCTCCGCGGAATCCAACGCGAAGTCCGTCGAAAGCGCAAACGCCGTCTATGACCTGGTCGCCAAGGAAATGGAGTGGGACACGATCAAGAAAGACTACATCGCGCTCTACGCCACGACGTTCACGGAAGACGAGCTCCAGGGCGTCATCGATTTCTACACGTCGCCCGTCGGCAAAGCCTTCGTCAAGAAGCAACCCGAGCTCATGAAGAAATCGATGGAACTGAACCAAACCAAAATGGCCGAGATCATGCCCAAGATCCAGCAGATGCTCATGCAGCAAGGTCTGAAGGGCGGCGGCCAGGTTCCCCGTGCGCCCACCAAGTAACCACTGCGAGCGATAGCACCATGACCGACAAAGCACCCTGGATAACGTACCGCCCCGAACTGAAAGTGCTCGATTGCACGATCCGCGACGGCGGCCTCATCAACGACTCCCAATTCACGGACGACGAGGTCAAAGCCGTCTACGAAGCCTGCGTCGAATCGGGCATCGACTACATGGAGATCGGCTACAAGAACTCCGTGCAGGAGTATCCGACGTCGAAATACGGCCCGTGGCGCCATTGCCGCGAGGAGGCCATGCGGCGTGTCGTCGGCAACCACGACTCGAAGAAAACCGGCATGAAGCTTTCCGCCATGATCGATGCCGGCGGCAAGAGCGACTGGAAGAACGATGTGCTGCCGAAAAAGGACAGCGTCCTCGACATGCTCCGCGTCGCCTGCTACGCGAACCAGATTTCCGAGGCCGTCGAGATGATCCATCACGCACACGAGCTTGGCTACGAGACATCGCTGAACGTCATGGCCATTTCCACCGTGAAGGAAGCGGAGATCGACCAGGTGCTGGAGATTGCCCGCAAGGCGCCGACCGATGTCGTTTGCGTGGTCGACAGCTACGGCAGCCTCTACCGCGAACAGATCGATCATCTTGTGCGCAAGTACCTCCGCGCCCTGCACGGCACCGGCAAGGAAGTCGGCATGCACGCGCACAACAACATGCAACTCGCTTTCGCCAATACGATCGAAGCCATCATCCTCGGCTGCAACCGGGTGGACTCGACGATGCTCGGCCTCGGCCGCGGCGCGGGCAATTGTCACACGGAAATCCTGCTGGGCTTCCTGCGCAACCCGAAATTCAAGCTGCGCCCGGTCCTGAAGCTGATCCGCGACACGATTTTCCCGATCAAACAGCGTATCGATTGGGGCCCGTCCATCCCGTACAACATCACAGGCCAGATGAACGCGCACCCGCGCGCCGCGATGGCGTTCCGGGACGGCAAGACGCCGGACGACTATGTGGCCTTCTACGACCAGATGGTCACGGAAGGCTGAGCGGGGAAGGCCTCATGACATCCCGGACGAAATTGCTGCGTGGCGCACTGGTCGCCCTCGCCGCGGCGGTTGTCCTGATCCAGTTCGTGCCCGTCGCGCGCACCAACCCGCCCGTCACCGGGGACATCCCCGCCCCGGCCGACGCCAAGGCCGTCATCCGGCGCGCGTGCTACGACTGCCATTCCAACGAATCGAAGTGGCCCTGGTACAGCCACGTCGCGCCCGTGTCGTGGCTGGTAACGCACGACGTGAACGAGGCCCGCAGGAAGATGAACTTCTCGGAGTGGAACAAGCTCTCTGCCGACAAGCAGGCCCGGAACCTGAGAAATGCCCTCGAGGAGATCGAGGGCAAGGACATGCCGCCAAAGATCTACGTGCCCATGCATCCCGACGCCCGCCTTGGCGATGCCGACATGGCGATCCTGCACGCGTGGATCACTTCAACGGCGCCCGGGGCGCACGACGAAGACGGCGACTGACGTTTTCCAATCGTTGGAAAAAACGTCGCCGGAATTTCCAATGCCTGGAAAAGGCCCCGCGCTATCCGCCTGTGCTGCCCGGCAAGCATTCCAGCCCGAGCATCACACTCGACCGCGCGGGGCGCCTGTGGCATATTCGGCATGCATGGATGCAGCGGAACGAGCCAGGAATCACTATGCGCGCAGGCTGATGCAGTCGATCAGCCCCGAGGCGCGCATGGCGCGTTTCGCCGCGCTGCAAGCCGAGACCTTCGAGAGGCTGCGGCAATCTCCGGCCGGGATGGCCGCTTTTACACGTCGAAACTTCCGGCGCCGTGCCGTCAAGAGTTGAGCCATGGCTGACGCATCCGACGTCTTTCACATTCTCCAGAAACATGGCGTGCCTTTTGTCGTGATCGGCGGCCATGCCGTGAATGCCCATGGATTCATTCGCGCCGCCGGCCGGCTTCAGGACCGCCTGGACTTGGAACGATTGCAGGAAACCGACAAGGACGAATAGTCGATGGATTCACTCGTGGACCTGCTTCGCGCCGCGGCGAAGACATACGCATCAAACCGCGCCGTCGTCTTCGGCGATCGCGTAGTCGATTTTGCCACGTTTGACCGCCTTTCCGACTCCGCCGCGGCAGGCCTTGTCGCGCGGGGCATCGAACGCGGAGACCGCGTGGGCCTTTACTGCGTCAACGGCGACGCCTTCCCGATCGCCTACTTCGGCATCCTCAAGGCGGGAGCCACCGTCGTCCCGGTCAACCTCCTGCTCAACCCGAAAGAGGTCGCCTATATCCTCAACGACGCCGGGGCGCGCGCGCTAATTTACCACGAAGCGATGACTGCCGCGGTGCGCGGCGTGCACGTGCCGGGTGTCGAGTGTCGAGTGTCGATCGGCGCAAACAAGGCTCAGGCGAGCGACGTGGCCTGGTCCGATCTGCTTTCGTCCCACGCTCCCACGCTCCCACGCTCCCACGCTCCTGACGGAGACCTCGCCGCCATCCTCTACACCTCCGGCACGACCGGCTACCCGAAGGGCGCGATGCTGACGCATCGCAACCTGGCATCGAATGTCGCGAGCATTCGCGAGGCGCTGAAGCTGGAGCCGGGCAAAGACGTGCTGCTCGTGGTGCTGCCGATGTTCCACGCCTTCGCGGCCACGGTCGGCATGCTCTTCCCGCTGCTGAACGGATGCACCATGATCCCTCTCGCGAAGTTCGATCCGCAACTCGTTGCGGATACGATCGAGAAACACCAGGTCACCGTCCTGCCCGCCGTGCCGAGCATGTACAACGTGTTGCTCCGGCTGCCGGACGAGCAGGTGAAGAAATTCGCGAGCTTGAAGTACTGCGTGTCCGGCGGCGCGGCGCTGCCGGCCGAGATCATGCAGCAGTTTGAGGCCAAGTTCGGAAGGTTGATCTACGAAGGCGACGGCCCGACGGAATGCTCGCCCTGCACCGCCGTGAATCCGATCGGCGGAAAGCGCAAACTGAACTCCATCGGGCCCACGGTTCCGAACGTTGAGATGGAGATCCGTGACGAGCATGGCGCTGAACTGCCGCTGACACAGATCGGGGAGATTTGCGTGCGCGGCCCGAATGTGATGAAGGGCTACTGGAACAGACCCGAGGACACGAAAGAGTCGTTCTTCGGCGAGTGGTTCCGTACGGGCGACCTCGGGTATGAGGACGAGGACGGGTATTTCTTCATCGTCGACCGCAAGAAGGACATGATCATCGTCAACGGCATGAATGTGTATCCGCGCATTATCGAGGAAGTCCTCCACAAGCACCCGGCGGTAAAGGAGGCTGCGGTGGTCGGCGAGCCGGATCCACTGCATGGCGAGATCGCGGTGGCGTTTGTGACGCTGAAGGACGGGGCCCAGGCGACGGGGCCGGACCTGCGAGCCTTCTGCCGCGAGAACCTCGGCCGCCATGAGATTCCGCGAAAGGTTTTTTTCATGGCTGCCCTGCCCCGGAACGCCGCCGGCAAGATCCTGAAAAGGGAATTGAGGAAGCAGGGCGAGCTCGAGCGCGGCGTGGACAGCCGGATCGGCGAAATGTAGCCGCGGCTCTGCGAGCCGCGCAATAGGTCGTGAACACGTACGGCACGCCTCGCAGAGGCGTGGCTACACCTGTTTGACGGTCAAGACCTTGTGTTATAGTGTCCCATGACCATGCGACGTCTACTCGTCCTCCTCAGTTTGATCGCCTTTTCCGCACGGGCCGCTCCCGTCCGCGACGGCGCGGTGGAGGCGGAACTCATCCCCGAAGTGAAGTCGATCCAGCCCGGCGCTTCGTTCTGGGTCACCCTCCGGCTCAAGATGGATCCGCACTGGCACACGTACTGGTTCAATGCGGGCGATTCGGGGCTCGGCACGAAGTTGAAGTGGTCGCTGCCTGAGGGGTTCGAAGCGGGTCCCATTTTGTGGCCCACGCCGTCGCGCATCGAGGAACCGCCCCTCGTCAGCTACGGGTACGAGGGCGAAATCCACCTGTTGGTCGAGATCCGGACGCCGGCGGACCTCGCGACGGCATCCAGCGCGGACATCACGGCCAAGGCCTCCTGGCTGATGTGCAAGGACCTGTGCATTCCAGGCAAAGCGACTTTGAATTTCTCCCTGCCCGTCGATGGTTCCGTTCCCGCCACGGACACGTCGGTTCAGAAACTTTTCGAGACGGCCCGAGCGCGCCTCCCGGTCAAAAGCTCGGACTGGAGTTTCGACGTCTCAACATCCGGGAACTCGGTCCTTCTTCGCGCCGTGCCAGCCGCCGGGGCCCGGACCCCGGCCGACCAGGTCTATTTCTTTCCGCAGGACCAGGACATCATCGACTACGCGGCGCCGCAGCAGTGGACGAAGAGCGACGATGCGTATGTGCTGACGATGCAACGATCCGGATCGGCGACGTCCAATGTCACGGCTCTGCACGGCGTCGTGGCAGGCCTCGATAAGGACACGGGGATCGAAGTCGATGCGACGGCTGCGGCCACTGGAACGGCAGCGCCCCCTCCCCCGGCTGCGGCAGAGGGTTCGCTCACGCTGTGGTCGGGCCTGCTGGCGATGTTTCTGGGCGGCATGATCCTGAACCTGATGCCCTGCGTGTTCCCGGTGCTTTCGCTCAAGATCGTCGGCTTCGTCGAGCAGGCGCGCGAGGAACACGGCCATGCCTCCAAACACGCGGCGGCCTTCACGGCCGGCGTCATGGTGTCGATGTGGGTCCTTGCGATCCTCCTGCTCTCGCTGCGCGGACAGGGATCGCACGCGGGCTGGGCTTTCCAGATGTCGAACCCGGGTTTCGTCCTCGGGCTGATCTTCCTGTTCCTGGTCCTGGGCCTGAACATGTTCGGCGTTTTTGAAATGGGCCTGGCGCTGACCGGCGCGGGAGGCGGCCTGCAGGCGAAGAAGGGTCTTGCGGGAAGTTTCTTCAGTGGCCTGCTGACGACCGTGGCGGGGGCGCCCTGCGCCGGACCGTTCCTGGGGACGGCGATCGGGTTCGCTCTTTCGCAATCGACTGCGGTTGGCTTGCTGGCCTTTACCGCGATGGGATTGGGAACGGCTGCGCCGTATGCAATCCTTTCCAGTTTCCCTGCTCTGCTGAAATTCATCCCGAAGCCCGGCGCGTGGATGGAGACGATGAAACAGCTCATGGGCTTCCCCATGCTCGCGACCGCGGCATGGTTTGCCAGCACGTTCGCGAAACTCCACGGCGGCATCGACGCGCTGATCCAGCTTCTCTTCGGCGCGGTGCTGGTGGGCATGGCGTTCTGGGTGCTCGGCAAATGGGCCGCGCTGCACCGGTCAAACACGACGAGATGGATCGCCCGCGCGGTGGCCGTCGCCTTGCTGGTGATGGGCTGGCGCACCGCGATGCGGCAGTCGGACCTGACCTACGAGCCCTGGTCGGCCGGGAAGGTCGCGGAGCTGCGGAAAGAGGGCAAGCCCGTCTTCGTCGATTTCACCGCCGAGTGGTGCGCGATCTGCCAGGTCAACAAGCGCGTAGCCGTCGAGAATCCCGGAGTCGCCCAGGCGTTCCGGGACCGCGGCGTCACCGTGCTCATGGCGGACTGGACGGACCAGAACGAGGCGGTGACGCAGGGGCTGCAGGAATTCAACCGCGCCGCCGTGCCGCTGTACGTGCTGTACGGGTCCGATCCGGACGCCGCGCCGGTGATCCTCCCGCAGGCGCTCACGCCGCAGATCATCATCGGCGCACTGGAAAAATACGTGCAGCCGAAGTGATGTGACCTTCACCATGAGAACAACCATCCCGGCCACGTTTGCGTTCGCACTCCTCTTAGGCGCCCTGTCCTGCGCGCGGACGCAGGGCGTTGAAACGGGGAAGCCCGCGCCGGATTTCGCACTCAAGGACACGCACGGGAAGGAACACAAACTATCGGACTGCAAGGGCGCGTTCGTCGTGCTCGAATGGGTCAACCACGGGTGCCCCTTTGTGAAGAAGCACTACAACTCGGGCAACATGCAGAAACTTCAGGGGGAATACCGGGACAAGGGCGTCGTCTGGCTCTCCATCTGCTCATCCACGCCGGGCAAGCAGGGCAACCACACGCCGGACGAATGGAACAAGCTGATCGAAGAGAAGAAATCCGCCGCGGCCGCAGTCCTGCTCGACGAAGACGGCACGGTTGGCAGGCTGTACGAAGCCAAGACAACGCCGCACATGTTCGTCATCAACCCGGAGGGAACGCTCATCTACCAGGGCGCCATCGACGACAAGCCCTCGACCGACGAAGACGACATCCCCGACGAGAAGAACTACGTGAGCGCCGCACTGGATGAAGCCATGGCCGGGAAACCGGTCACGACCGGTGCCACGAAGTCCTACGGTTGCGGCGTGAAATACCCGTAATCGGCCGAAAACCCGCTGCCCCGCAGGCGGGGACCCTTCGGCAAGCTCAGGACAAGCAGCCGTTGCTCACCGGGAATCCCGTTCGCGGATCGAGGATATGTCCGTACGATTTGCCGTTGATGACCGTGTACCACAGGTAGTCGCCGGACGTGCAGACCGCCCGGTCGTTTACACCCACGCCACAGAAGCATCGTCCCGTATCCGTCGGGTCCTCCATGCCAATGCGCCACGGGCACAGCGCCCGACACGTTCGGTGCCGGCGCGGGTGCGGGCGCAGCCGTGGATGTCGTCGATGTGGATTTCGAGCCCGACGACGAGTATCCGCCACCCGAGGAAGGCGAAGGTGTAGGTGCCTGCGCGGGAGCCGGTTGGGGCCTCGGCGTGGCACCGGCCTTGGCGTGATAGCCGAGGCGGCTGAACGGCGAAACGGTGAATCCTGCCGCGCGTAAGCGCGAACGGTCCCCGCCGCGCTCACCACCACCCTCGCGCTCGCTTTCGCCATCGTCGTGGGCCGCACCGGAGTCCTCGTTGTCGTGCGCTTCGTTGACGTATACGGAATAAGGCTGGGTGGCCGCCGGGGACGGCGTGGCAGCCGGGAACGGCGTCGCGCTTGGCTGGTTAATGGGCGGCGCGCCCGTGGGGGATGCACCGCTGATCGAGTCGTAGACGCCCTGGATCTTGATGGTCAGGGTCGGAGACAAGTCGCCTTCAAACAGCACGCTCGGCGAGAGTACCTGGATGCGGCCGTGGTCCTCCTGGTAGTACATGTACTTCACGTCGACCCGGTCCTCTGCGCTCGATCGGCGCGGCACGGCGAGCAAAAGGAAAACGACGAGGACCAGAACGGCTGCAGACGATGCCGTTGCGGCCGGGCGTCGCGTACAGGTGAGTGAGGCGTTTGTACGAATCCCGGGGGCTCTCAGGCTTTGGGCTGACCCTCCGCGTGACATGGACTATGGGAACGACCTGGCATCAAACGGCTGAGCTGTGCCACGGGTGGCGCCGGCGACCAATGAAGAACGCGCGACGTGTACTCGCGGTGGGACGCGCCGGTGAATGAGACGGCGGCATGCCCAGTCCATGTGCCGGCCCACGAAACAGGAGTCAGCCCGACCAAGGCCACGCCGGTGATAAGGAGGAGTGTCTTCACGGGTTGCACGAGCAATAGACCACACTCCAGCCAATCCTGCCAAAAGAGTGTGCCTTAAGATTCATTCATCGAATCCCTGATGCCGTCGCCGTGCCTTTTTGCCCTGAGAATCCGGGATCACCTCCTCAGAAAAAAGGGGGTACAGACATTCGGTCTCGAAATTCTACTTCGGGATCGTGGACATGATCCGATGTGAGGTCCGCGGTACAGACGTAACTGCGGGGTTGTGCTTCCGTGAGCTGCGGCTCTTGGCGCAAGCAGACAGGTCAGGTTTCTTCTTTCTTCAGGCGCGATTCAAAGAAACGCCTGTCCAGAAGGTCATCCAGCGTAGGAGGACGCGACTCTAGCGGGCGATCATCTTCAGCGTCCATTCATCCTTCTCCTGGTGGGTGTGAAAGCGGTGTAGGCCGCGGGGGATGAATGGCTTCCGCCCGCGCAACCCAACCACGAGTTTCAGCAACGAGTCCGCAGCGGAAAGATCACTCACTGGCGGCGTTCGACGACCCACGATTCGAATGGACTGCCTCTCGTTCATCTGCATCCCACAACGATATTGTATTCGTCTCGGTCGAGCCGCGTCAAGCGGATGAACGTCTCAAATCCGCTCCGGCGATTCAATCCCGAGCAGTCCGAGCCCGGTTCTCAGCGTGCGGGCGACGATGTCGCAAATGCGCACGCGGCTTTCGCGCACCCCCTCGTCCGCCTTCAGGAACGGCACGTTCTGGTAGAACGCGCTGTAGGTCTGGGCAAGGTCGAACAGGTAGTCACAGAGCATGTTCGGCCGGTACGCTTCCGCGGCGCGCATGACAATGCCCGGGAAACGCGCAACGCGGATGGCCAGCCGCCGCTCCAACGGATCGGCAACGACGATCGGATAGGACAACAGATCCTTGCCGGGAAAGCGCTCCGCATACTTGTCATGCACACTCGAGATGCGCGCGTGCGCGTACTGAAGGTACGGCGCGGAATTGCCATCGAGCGCAAGGGCCTTGTCCCAGCTGAACGTGACGAGGCTCTGCGGGTTCTGGCTGAGGTCGGCGTATTTCACGGCGCCGAGACCCACGACCCGCGCGACCGCAGCCCGCTGGTCCGCGGGCATGTCGGGGCTGGTCTGATTCACAATGGCCAGCGCGCGCGATTCCGCCTCGTCGAGCAGGCGCTCGAGCTTGATCACGTTGCCCTCGCGCGTGGAAAACGTTCCCTCGGGCAGCCGCATCAGGCCGAACCAGATGTGTACGAGCTCGGATTCCCATCCGAGCTTGCGGGCGATGGCGAAGAACTGGCGAAAGTGCAGTTGCTGCCGCTCGTCGGTGACGTAGATGATCTTGTCCGGATGGAATTCCTCGATGCGGCTCTGCACGGTCGCGAGGTCAGTGGTCGCATAGTTGAACGCGCCATCGGTCTTTTGCACGATGCAGAGCGGGAGTTTGAGATCCTCGAGCTTCACGACCAGCGCGCCCTCGCTCAGCTCCGCGAGACCGGATGTCTTGAGCATGTCGATGATGCCCGGGAGCCGGTTGTTGTAATGACTCTCGCCGCGCACGAGATCAAAGCGGACGCCGAGGCGTTGGTAGACGCGTTCGAATTCCTGCAGGCTGAGGTCGACGAATTTCCGCCACAGCGCGAGGTTCTCCGCGTCGCCCTGCTGGAGCTTCACGAGCTCCGCGCGGGCCCGGCTCATCCAGTCCTCATCGGACTTCGCCCGGTTGTAACTTTCGACGTAGAGGCGTTCGAGTTCGACAATCGGGTCGGCGGCCAGCGCGTCCGGGTTCAGGAAATGGCGATAGCCCATGATCAGGATGCCGAACTGCGTACCCCAGTCGCCAAGATGGTTGTCGGCCAGGACGCGATAGCCGAGGAAGCGGTGGATGCGATCGAGGGCGTTACCGATGACAGTCGACCGGATGTGCCCGATGTGCATCGGCTTGGCGATGTTCGGGCTGGAATAGTCGATGACGATCGTGTGCCCCTCCCCGGCAGCCGGGGTGCCCAGCCGCTCATCCTTTTGAAGCGCCTCGAGATGCCCCGCGAGCCACTCGCTCTTGAGGTGGAAGTTGATGAAACCTGGGCCGGCGATTTCGCTCCGGTCGACGCATGCCGGGAGATCGCCCGCGTCAACGAGGGCCTGCGCGACCTCACGGGGCTTCCGTTTGAGCACTTTGCCAAGCGCCATGGCGGCATTGCACTGGTAGTCGCCGAACGATTCGTCGGTCGTCGCGAGCACGTCCAGTTTGACGCCGTCGGCGGGCGTCCCGGGAAAAGCCTTTGCAAAGGCGCTCCAAGCCCAATCGGAGAGGATCTGCTCTAATGTCTTCATTTTCAGCCTGTTGCCGAACCCGGCCTGTCCTGTACCAAAGGCCTGAAAAGATAACCGGAATTCGAGTCATGAAAAGCTCCAAAAAAAACTCTATTGATTCTCTCTTGCACTCCGGGCGCACGGGTGTAAAGTGCGCGTCTTAGCCGAGAGCCATATCTAGACTTAAGAAGGAGTATTTCCATGGCTATGAACTCGAAGAAAAACACTACAACGAAAATTGCATCCAAGAAGACGACCACGTCGTTTGCGAAGACGGCCACCGTCGCCGCGCCGGTCACCAAGTCGGCCCCAACCCCGGCCCCAGCCCCAGTCAGAACGATCACCCAGGCGGATCGCCAACGCCTGATCGAACAGGCGGCGTACTTCCGCGCGGAAAAGCAGGGCTTCCAGGGCAATGCCCAGGATCACTTCAACGCGGCCATGGCCGAGATCGACGCCGATCTGGCCAAGAAAAAAATCCGCGTGGTGTAGTTGCCGGATGGTAGGGCGTGGCGTCCCTGCCGCGCCGCGTTCGGCGGACCGGGACGGTCCGCCCTACCTGAGGCCCATCACAAGGCGATAGATCCAGCTCGCCAGCAGGATCAGTGTGCCCGCGACCAGGACTCCCCAGCGCACGGCCCGGGCACGACTCTGGTCGCGCAATCCGTCTGCCTTGGCGGGACGGAGAAGCCTCGTAACACTGGCCAGCAAAACGCCTATCGTGGCAAGGTAAAAAATAGCGCCCGCAGGCGACTCCTGTACCGCCGCGGCCCATTCGCCATGCCCCATCGCCGTGAAGGAACGGGTCATGCCGCAAAACGGGCACGGATAGCCGGTCAGCCGCTTGAACCCGCAAACCGGGATATCCGGCGGATGCAGAGGCAGCAACACCGAGGCCAGCAGCGCGAGCCCCGACAGGATGGTGAGCGCTAGATGACTGGCGCGCGACACACTTAGCCGGCAGGCGCCGGCGCGGGCTCCGGTTGCGCGGCCTGCGAGCCGTAGGCTTCGCGGTAGGCCACGGCCATGATGCACGTGTAGATCGGCATCGTCACAACGATGCCGATGCAGCACGCGATGAAGCCCAAGTGACTCAAGATGGAAGCGATGAGCAGCAGGCCAAAGAAGGGCCAGAAATTCGTTTTGACCATGTCAAAACTTGCCTGAAGTGCCGGCACAAAATCCATGCGCCGTTCAACGATATGAAAGGGCGCGAACATGGCACACGTCGTAATGGAGTAAACATAGAGCATCGAAAGAGGATATCCGAGAACGGGGATGAAATTCAGGAGCACCTGGCCCACAAAACTTGCGGCCATCCAGACAATGAAGAGCAGGAACATTTGGAGGAAATATTCAAACCCCTTGAATACGTCACCGACCTCGGGTTTGGGCTCCTTCTTGTCGAGGAGCGCGAGCGTGACCATGATGACGCCCGCGAACATGGGTCCGCCCAGGATGCCAATGGTGAGCACGCCCAGCACCATCGCCAGGAGGTTGACCAGGATGAGGGTGGCCGCATTGGCCTTGTAGAGATCGAAGCCGCGCTGGATCCACTCGCCGAATTTGACGTCAACTTTGTCCATCGTCATCTCCTCTTGAGGTAAAGGAAGGCTAACGGATGCAACGTAGTGCAAAGACGAGAGGAATGTCCAGCCTGACGACCAGATTGGATGGCACCCGAATCCTTGGCGAACCGGCCGCCGCAGCCGGTTCGCCAAGGATTCAGGTGAAGCATCGACGCGTGGAGGGGTATTGCAATGTTCGACCCATCTGTCTACGATTCGCGCCCTGATTTCCATCTCAGGAGTTTTCCACCATGAACGTTACGGTCGTAGGAACGGGTTACGTAGGACTGGTCACCGGCGCGTGTTTCGCCGAATGGGGCCACAAGGTCCTCTGCGTCGACAACGATGAGAAGAAGGTCCAGATGCTCAGGTCGTTGCACATGCCGATCTATGAAGTCGGCCTTGAAGAGCTGGTCAAACGCAACGTCGAATCGGGCCGCCTGAAGTTCACCTCATCGATCAAGGACGGCACCGACTTCGCCGAAGCGATCTTCATCGCCGTCGGCACCCCTCCCGGCTATAAGGGCGCGGCCAACATGTCCTACGTCGAGCAGGTCGGGCGCCAAGTCGCCGAGAACATGACCTCCTACCGGCTCCTCGTGGAGAAGAGCACCGTCCCAGTCAACACCGGCGAGCAGCTCAAACGCACGGTGGCCAAGTACCTGCGCTCCGATATCCCGTTCGACGTCGCGTCAAACCCGGAATTCCTCAAGGAAGGCACTGCGATCGAGGACGCGTTCCACCCGGACCGCATTGTCGTCGGCGTCGAGAGCGAGCGGGCCGGCAAACTGCTGCGCGAAATCTACGAGCCGATCGTGGAAAAGACCGGCTGCTCCTTCCTTGAGATGAATATCGCCAGCGCGGAACTGACGAAACACGCGTCGAATTCCTTCCTCGCGATGAAGATTTCGTACATCAACGCCGTCAGCCGCATCTGCGAACTCGCCGGCGCTGACGTGCAGCAGGTCGCCAAGGGCATGGGCTTGGACAAGCGCATCGGCCCGCAGTTCCTTAACGCCGGCGCGGGCTACGGCGGATCCTGCTTCCCGAAGGACGTCGACGCTTTCGTCCAGATTGCCGACCGGCTGGGCTATGATTTTGAGCTGCTCAAGGAAGTCCAGCGGATCAACAAGACCCAGCGCGAGCACCTCATGCAGAAGATCCAGCACGAGCTATGGGTCGTCCACGACAAGGTGATCGCCATCCTCGGCCTCGCCTTCAAGCCGGGAACCGACGACGTCCGGGAATCGCCGTCGCTCTACTTCGTACCCCAGTTGATCGAGGCCGGCGCCAAACTCCGGCTCTGGGACCCGATCGCCAAGGAGAAGTTCCAGCAGATCTACCCCGATCAGGCCTACTTCAAGGACCCGATCGAATGCGCCACCGGCGCGGACCTCCTGCTGATCCTGACGGACTGGCCTGAATTGAAGGAAATTGACTTCGGCAAGCTCAAGAAAGTAATGACCTGCCCCGTGATCGTTGATGGACGCAACTTGTTTGACGGCAAGGAGTTGCGCGCTATTGGCTTCACCTACGACTCCATAGGACGGCCTTGACATGGCTCGCAGGTTCGCCTAGTTTGGCCGCCTGTAATTGGTCGCGGCCTGTTTTGAGTTTCGTTGCGAACTGGTAGGGCGTGCGGTCCCCGCGCGCCGCCCCTCGACAGGGCTCTGGACAGGTGGCGAAACGGCTTGCCCGCAGTGCTACGCAGTGCGTTGCAGACGGGGACGGTCTGCCCTACGAAATGGGAGACGACATTCAAAACCGGCCACTGCTTAAAATTTATTAACCGGAAGGGAGTGTGAGTCAGTCACCGTGTCAGAAATCAAGGTGAGAAAAGGCGAGCCTGTGGACAAAGCCCTGCGCCGCCTTAAGAAGAAGCTTGATAAGGAAGGGATCATGCGGGAGATCCGGGCACATCGTCACTACGAGAAGCCCAGCGAACGCAAACGCCGTAAGTCGGCCCGCGCTCGCTTGCGCGCCAACAGCATGTAAGCCCCTTTCCTCAATGAGGCTGACATCAAACTCCCCGGGCCCCTCTCGGGGAGTTTTTGTTTTCACGATGCAACCGATAGCGTTTTGTACTTCTTTGGGATTTCGGATTTCGGATTTCTCTCATGATCTTCGCCGTCTCCACCCACTGGAACGCCTCCCGCCACGCCTCCGGCGAGACCATGCTCGCCGAGATCATCGAACTGGGTTTCAAACACGTCGAACTCGGTTACGACCTCCGGCTCGACCTCGTGCCCGGCGTCAAGAAACTGGTCGCTGAAGGCGCGATCACCGTCCTGAGCCTGCACAACTACTGCCCCGTCCCGATCGGCGCCCCGCGCGGACATCCGGAACTCTTCACGCTCGCCAGCAACGACCCGCGCGACCGCCAGAGCGCCATCCAGCATACCGAGCGCACCATCCGCTTCGCCGCCGAGGTCGGCGCGAAGTTCGTCGTGACCCACGCCGGTAACGTCGAAATGGACCCGATCAGCCGCGAACTCTTCGACCTCGCCGTTACCGGCCAGCAGTTCAGCCCGCTGTATGAAAAACGCCGCCTCCGCATGCAGGAGCAGCGCGACAAGAACGTCACGAAACAACTCCAGCACCTCGAAAAGGGCATCGATGCCCTCCTGCCTGTGCTGGAGGAAACCGGCGTCCGGCTCTGCTTCGAGAACCTGCCGACGTGGGAGTCGATCCCGACCGAGTTGGAACTCGAACGACTCCTGAAGGCACGGAATTCGCCGCGACTCGGGTACTGGCACGACATCGGCCATGGCCAGATCCGGCAAAACATGGGCTTCATCAACCAGGAGCGCTGGCTCGAGCGACTCCAGCCCTGGCTTGTCGGCATGCACGTCCACGACGTCGCCCCGCCCGCGATGGACCACGTCATGCCGCCGCTTGGCCACATCGATTTTCCACGGTTCCAAAGGTTCGGCGCTTCGGATATTGTTCGCGTGATCGAACCGTCCCAGCGAACCCCCAAGGAGGAACTCGCCGGGGCTCTGAAGTTTTTGACGGAGTGTTGGGAAAAGGGGTCGGCCTCGCAATCGTAATCGATTTCCCCGATCGCGATTACGATTAGGATTTAGAAAAGGACACATATGAAAGCACTGATCACAGGAATAACCGGGCAGGACGGCTCCTACCTCGCCGAATTGCTCCTCTCCAAGAACTACGAGGTCCACGGCCTCATGCGCCGGTCGAGCACCGAGACGCTGGAGCGCATCGAGCACATCAAGAACAAGGTTAATCTCGTCCAGGGCGATCTCCTCGACGAGGTTTCGCTCATGCACGCGCTGGAAAACATCCAGCCCGACGAAATTTACAACCTCGCCGCGCAGTCTTTCGTTCACACGTCCTGGAACCAACCCGTGCTGACCGGAGAATTCACCGCGCTCGGCGTGACGCGCATCCTCGACGCGATGCGGTTCGTCTGCCCGAAGGCGAAGTTCTACCAGGCCTCCAGCAGCGAGATGTACGGCAAGGTCCACGCGATCCCGCAGAACGAGGAGACCCCCTTTCACCCGCGCAGCCCGTACGCCGTGGCCAAGGTCTACGGCCACTACATCACCCTGAACTACCGCGAGAGCTACGGCCTCTTCGGCGTTTCCGGCATCCTGTTCAACCACGAGAGCCCGCGCCGCGGCAGGGAATTCGTCACGCGCAAGATCACCAACGGCGTCGCCCGCATCAAGCTGGGCCTGCAGACGGAACTGCGCATGGGCAACCTCGATGCGAAACGCGACTGGGGTTTCGCGGGCGATTACGTGGAAGCCATGTGGCACATGTTGCAGCAGAAGGAGCCGGACGACTACGTCATCGCCACAGGCCAGACCCATTCGGTCCGCGATTTCTGCGAACTGGCCTTCAGCGAGGCCGGCCTAAACTACAAGGACTACGTCGTCGTCGACCCGAAGTTCCTGCGGCCCGCTGAAGTCGACATCCTCCTCGGCGACCCGTCCAAGGCGAAGAAGAAACTCGGCTGGTCCCCCAAGGTGGACCTCGCCGGGCTCGTGAAGATGATGATCGAGTCGGATCTGGAAAAGGTGAAACGCGAGATCAGGTAGTAACCCCGATACCCGCTCGTCCTCGGTGTAGCCGCGGCACTGCGTGCCGCGCAGCACGCATCGCAGATGCGTGGCTACATTAAAACAACTGTCATGAAAGTCTTGGTCACAGGCGCGGCCGGCTTCGTCGGCCGCCATCTACTCCGCGAACTCGCTGGCGCAGGCCATGAAGTCGTCTCATTGCTCGAGTTCCCCGTCGCGGACATGCCCTCGCCGATCGTCTGCAACATCAGTAACGCATCGGAACTGTCCGATGCCATCGCCGAGGTCAAACCCGACGCCTGCATCCACCTCGCCGGCATCGCCTTTGTCCCCAAGGGCTGGACCGACCCGCACCTCGTGATGTCGGTCAACCTCATCGGGACCATCAATCTGCTCGAGGCGCTCCGGAAACACGCGCCGAAGGCCCGCGCGGTCATGATCTCCACGTCGCAAATCTATGGCAACCCGCCGCACCGGACCCCGCTCGACGAAGACGCACCGATGCTGCCCGAGGGCCCGTACGCCGTGTCGAAGATGTCGGCCGACCTCACATCCCTGCTCTACGCGCGCCGCTACGGCATGCCCGTCATGACCGCGCGCCCGGCGAACCACATCGGCCCCGGCCAGTCGCCCGACTTCGTCGTCTCCGCCTTCGCCACGCAAGTCGCCGCCATCGCCGCGGGCAAACACGAGCCCGTCATGAAAGTCGGCAACCTGGACAGCGAGCGCGAATTCACCGACGTACGCGACATCGTATACGCGTACCGGCTCCTGCTGGAAAAAGGCAAACCCGGAGCAGCCTACAACATAGCGACCGATCGTTTTGTAAAGATCCGGCACATCCTCGACAAGCTGTGCGAGTTGGCCGGCGTGAAACCGAAGCTGGAAATCGACCCGTCGCTGTTCCGCCCCACCGACACCCAGGCCCGCATCAGCACCGCCCGAATCCGGACAGACGTAGGCTGGACCCCACGTATCCCGCTGGACCAGACCCTGAAGGATATTCTCGCAAATGTCGTGTAGCCGCGGCGGTCCGGGACGAACCGCCCTACCAATCGTCCAAGGTAGGGCGCGGCGTTGGTGGTTCCGGCATCGATGCACGGGGAACCTGGTTGAAGGCGAACATTGCCTGCCGCGCTCTGCTTACGGCCCCACTTGCGCAAGCTCGGCCTATCGGTACACGAGGGGATACTTCTCTGGGTGCTTAAGCGATTCGAGTTCCAGATCAACGTCGAGATTGGGCCAGCGGAGATAGGCGCCGTGCTGTAGCGTGACGTTCAGGATATTCTCGACCGTTGCGTTCTTGAACCAAGGGTACTGCACGAACGGCAAGAAATATTCGCGCTCGGCGACATAGAGCCAGAATCCGTGCGAGGAAATATGCGTCACTTCAGGTTTTGAAATGTTTTCGCCAAGCTTTTGTGATTTCATGTTCTCGCTCCTCGACGACTTTCTGCAATTCGTTGATCTGCTTCTGTGAGAGGCCGTAATTGTAAAGGAACCGGCAACCCTTGTATCTGAAAACAGCCGGGCTCACCCGGATACTATGGCGGAAAAGTGCATGACTGTAAACGACCCGGCCGCCGAACACTCGGTGCGCCTACACCAGCAGACCAAACACGCTGCTCCACAAGCCGACGACCGATCCCGCAATGATCCCGGCAGCCGCCCAGACCGCGTCGATGATCGGCGTGACGCAGACGATGAGCAGCAGCGTCCATGACAAGTTGCCCGACTGCATCCGGTCGATGCGATTCATGCCCGGTATGACCAGGGCATAGACCAACCAGCCGTCCAACATGGGGATCGGTAGCATGTTGAAGACGAACAGCATCGCATTCGCGACGCTCGCCATGTTGATGAACTGAATCACTGGCCCGCCCGCCGAAAATTTGTCCGCAACGACCGCCGCCAGCGCGAACACGACACAAAGGATGATGTTCGATAGCGGGCCCGCGAAGGAAACCAGCGCGCTTTTCCGGGTCGAAAGATAGGGACTCACCGGCACGGCGCCCCAGGCAATGCCCATGACCAGCAGGGCAACCAGGGATTGCCAACCCATCTGGATGAGCGGGTTGAACGTAAGATGCCCCGCCTGCGCCGCCGTATCGTCCCCGAGTTTCAAGGCCGTCACGGCATGGGCATACTCATGCACGCAGATGGAAAACGTGACAATGATGACCCAGGAAAAGAAATAGAGCGGGTCCGTCGCCGCAAGTTGGAGGAAAATGCTCATCGTTCAACTTTCGTAATCGTAATCGTAATCGTGATCGTAATCAAATCGTGGCACTTGCTGGATTACGATTACGATTAAGATTACGATTACGATTCAGATGACCTGGATCAAATCAACGCCTGACGGTGTAGTCCTGACCATCCGCGTCGTCCCCCGCGCGTCGAAGAACTCCGTCGACGGCCCGCTCGGCGATGCGCTGAAGATACGGCTTCAATCGCCACCGGTCGACGGCAAGGCGAACAAGGCACTGGTTCGGTTCCTGGCCGACATGCTCGACATCGCGGCATCCCGCGTCGTGATCGTCGCCGGCGAGACCGGTCGGTCCAAACGCATTCTGGTCAGAGGGATGGACGCAAGTGCCCTTGTCTCGGTACTCGACCCAAGGTAGGGCGCGGCGTCCCTGCCGCGCCGAGGTCCTCCACGCCCTACCAAGGCGTGTCTGGCTGCCAAAAATAGGTCCAATTGTCGCTTGAAGACACAAGACCGGCACGAACCGGATTATTCCTGATGTACATCGCTTTCTCCACATGGCTCTCGTCGCTGCGAAGCCGATGCTCAAAGAAATCGCGCTGCCACAGGACACCGTGTGTCTTGGCCACGTATGCTTTCCAATTCGATATGGTCTTCTTGATGGACGCATCGCGAGGAAAGCACAAAAGCGCATGCACATGATCCGGCATAAGGAGGAAGACGCTCGCATGCCAGAGCTGCTGAGCATGATAGAAGACGGCGGCCTCGAGAACCTTGGAACCTACGCTCGGCGAGCAGAACTGATTCATGCCACGCGGATGACCGCAGATCGTGATAAAGTACAGGCTGCCGTCGGACACCCATGACGGGACATCGTGCGGAAGCTTTCTTCTTTCCGGTAATGACATCGACAACTCCACGACGCGGCGGTCCGGGACGAACCGCCCTACCAACTCATCCTCCGCCGTGGTAGGGCGCGGCGTCCCTGCCGCGCCGCAGTCCACCACACCCATCCCGGCGGTCCGGAACGAACCGCCCTACCACTCCGGGTAGGGCGCGGCGTCCCTGCCGCGCCGCAGTCTCCACGCGCCTACTCCAGGAACGCCAGCGTCGCACAACCGATGACGCCCGCATCGTTACCCAATTCGGCAATCTTGATCTCGACCCGCTCGGCAAAGAACGGGCTGAGCCGCTCGTTCAGGTGCTTCCGCAGGGGATCGAACAGGGTCGGTCCATTCTCCGAAATGCCGCCGCCGACAATGAAAGCCTGCGGCTGGATCAGGTAGGTCACGGACGCAAACGCCGCGGCGAGGCAGTCGCCCATGAAATCGAAAATCTCCTGCCCCAGCGCATCGCCCGCGCGGGCGGCGATCCCGATCAATTCCGGCGTGATCGCGCTGCGGTCGCCCTTGCACAGTTCATCGAGCTTGGATTTGCGCCCCTTCTCCAGTTCCCGAACCGCGCGCTCGGCAAGTCGCTTGTTGCCGACGTACATTTCAAGGCCGCCTTTGCCCTGTGCGGACTTCGGTCCGTTCATGTCGATCGTCATGTGCCCGATCTCGCCCGCCATCGAAAACGCACCACGGTAAAGCTGGTTGTTGATCAGGATCGCGCCGCCCACCCCCGTCCCCAACGTCACGAAGACCGCGTGCTGGTAGGTTCGCCCTGCGCCGAAGGTGCATTCACCGATCGCCATGGCATTGACGTCGTTGTCGATCCGCACCCGGCATCCGAGCCGCTCGCCCAGCGCTTGGCCCAGATGCACCGCTTTCCAACCGGGCACATTCGGCAGGTCATAGATGAAACCACGTTCGTAATCCACGAAACCAGGCACGCCGACGCCCACCCCGCTCAGCTTCTCACCAGCCTGGACTTTCCCCTTGAACTCGACCACGGCCGCGGCGACCGCATCGATCCATGCCTCCTTGCTCCCGAGCGTGCTGGTGATGATCTTCTTGCGCGCCTTGATCTCCCCGCGCTCGTTGACCAGCGCGATCTTCACGGACGTCCCGCCAAAATCCACCCCCACCGCGTACCGGACATCCTTCGTCTGCTTCATGGCGTGCCTTCCTCCCCGAGTCCAAACAGGCGATTCGCGTTCCGCGTCGTCTGTTGGGCGATATGTTGTAACGGAACCTTTCTAACCGTGGCAAGCGTCCCGGCCACGTGTGTGATGAAGGCCGGCTCGTTGCGCTTCCCGCGCAACGGCGCAGGCGCGAGGTATGGCGCGTCGGTCTCGATCAGCAAGCGGTCCTCCGGCACGAACAGCGCGACCTCGCGCAATGCGTCGGCATTCTTGAACGTCACAATGCCGCTGAAACTGATCATCAGCCCCATATCGATCAGTTGCCGGGCGAACGCGATCGAGCCCGTGAAACAGTGCAGGACGCCGATGCGTGAGGCTTCGCCGGTCCACTGCGCGGCATGCGCCCTGAGCATCGCCAATGTATCCTCGTCCGCCTCCCGGCTGTGGATGACCGCCGGCAGCGCGCGGTGCCGCGCAATCTCGAGCATCTGCCCGAGCAGTTCACGTTGCGCGGGCGCAGTCTCGGGCAGGTAGTGATAGTCCAACCCGGTCTCACCGATACCGACGACGC
Source organism: bacterium (assembly GCA_043802525.1). Taxonomy (GTDB): domain Bacteria; phylum Verrucomicrobiota; class Kiritimatiellia; order CAIVKH01; family CAIVKH01; genus JAZDKY01. The sequence goes on along the minus strand of JAZDKY010000093.1, from coordinate 17,979 downwards.
AGGGATTCTCCGCCTGCGCTTCGAGATCCGAAAGCGAGGGGTCGCGCCCGGCCAGGTCCCGATCGTAGCCGACCACCGCCCGGACACTGTGGGCATGCTCCTGCGCGAGCAGCATCGCCAACGTATTCGCGCCCGGCGAACCGCCGACCGCGATCATCCGGTGCACGCCGGCCGACCACGCCCGATTCAGCACGTCGTACAACTCGCCCGATTCCTCGAAGCTGTCGAAGTGGACGTGTGAGTCTGTAAGGAATGTCTGCACGGAGTTTCTAGTGGTAGGAAAATAGAGCCCTGAAATCTCGGCAGCGAGTCAGTCTGCAATTTCGGTCTGCGTCCCCGGCGACCTCGTGTCGCCGGAACGCCAGTTTCTCGGGAAACCTTTGGTTTCCCGAAGGTTTCGCCCCCGCGATCCCGCCGATGACGGACCGGCACAAGAGTCACCCCGCCTCCGGCGGGGTCGCGGGGCGCGGAAGCTCAGACTCAACCAGTGGCGAATACTGCTGTTGGGAATATGTCAGAGGCAAGTCCATATTTCCCGGACCCGCCCATCAGCATATTTCTGCCATCGCAAACAGCGTTTCGACTCCCCCAAGACGCTCGGCGAGCATCTCAGAAACGCACGGGTTGCAAAAGGATACAATCAGAAGCAGTTGACCAAGGTGCTGGGCTGCAACATAAAATCAGCCCACAATTGGGAGGTCGGGGACTTCAGCCCATCGAGAGCCATGCGGGAGAGGATTGTCTCATTCCTGGGGTACGACCCCGAGGCAGTGCAAATCCCCAACACCAAATGACCACTCAGCTGTTGGGTATTTGCACCACCTAGATTCTCGCTCACTACACTCAATAATACACGCACTGGAGCGAACTACACTCATTCCTCATTAGTGACCGGCATCGCTACGGTCCCGGCAATTCCTGCCAGGGCACTGCGCGTACGCCCGGCGCAATCACCCGGGAAATCGGACTCGTCCGCGTCGGTCGGTAGGCCACGATCATGTCCACGGCATTCGGCCGGCCAGCCCGCTTGCGGATCGTTGCGGCCAGTTTCATCATCGACTCGGCCATGCGCGGGACGACCGTCCCCGATGCCTTGGCTTCGATCAGGGTCATCCGCCCGTCTTTTCCCGGCACGATAAAATCCACTTCAAGCCCCTGTTGATCGCGAAAATAGTAGAGCTCCCGCCGGCGTCCCGCATGGAGCTGCTCCTTCACAATCTCCGCGGCAACCAAGCCCTCGAAGAGCGGACCGAGAAACGGCGACCTGCCAAGTTCCGCATCGGTTTCAATGCCCAGTAGGTGGCACGCCAGGCCGGAATCGGAAATGTAAACTTTTGGCGATTTGATCAATCGTTTCCCGAGGTTCTCAAAATACGGGGGCACGACCAGGATTTGCGCCGTCATTTCCAGGATGTCGAGCCACTTGCCGATGCCAGGGACGCTCATCCCGAGCGGCGCCGCGAGGTCGGACTTGTTCAGGATCTGCCCGTGACGGCTCGCCACCAGCGCGAGAAACCGGCGAAACGTGGCCAGGTCCTCAATCGCGCTGATGCCCCGCACATCGCGTTCAAGATACGTTTGCAAATAGGAACTGAACCACAATGCAGCGGCGCGGGGCCTCGCCAACACCTCCGGGTAGCCGCCGCTCCGCAGATTGACTTTGGTCGTCTCGCGCACAGACATTGGCCAGAGCTGCAGCACGGCCGCGCGCCCCGCCATGGACTCTGAAACTCCGCGCATGAGCCCAAGTTCCTGCGAACCCGTCAACAACCATTGTCCTTTTCGACGCGGATGCTGGTCGATACGCGCGCGGACGTACCTGAACACTTCGGGCACATTCTGCACCTCGTCGAGTATGGCGGGTGGACGGATGGCATCCAGAAACGACCGGGGATCGGCGCGGAATCGGGCGATGACGTCGGGGTCCTCAAAGAGACGATAATCCGCTTTGGGCAGAACGTGCCGGAGCAGAAACGTCTTCCCGGCGCGCCGCGGCCCCGTCAACACCACCGCGGGAAAGTCCCGCAGGGCCATCCTCAAGGTAGGCTCCAAGCTCCTGTGTACGTATCGCATGATTTGAGTTATTTAAACTGTAAGGTTAAATAACTCAAGATAAAAATAACGCCGCATGGAACGCGGCCTCGCACCTGACTGCTTGCAGAGATTTCCAATCGCTGGAAAAAGCGAGTTCGAAATTTCCAATGATTGGGAAAAAGAAGCAACAAATTTCCAATGGTTGAAAGCCGGGGACGCACGGATCGTGCTACGTAGCAAACGCGGGTCCCGGGCCGCCAAAAGGGTGCGATGGACACGGCGGCGCGGCAGGGACGCCGCGCCCTACCAAGGGATGGTCGGGCGGTCCGGATCTGGTCTCACCCCACCTTCACAAACGGCCCGACGATCCGATACAGGGCCCGCGCGCGGCTGCGCAGGTTCTCGTAATCGGGATTCTCGAAGGTCGGGTCCTTGTCGATCAACGTGACAGCCTCTTTTCGCGCGGCCTCGAGAATGTCCATATCGGCGAGCAGGTCGCCGACGCGAAGCGACGGCACCCCGCTCTGCTCACGACCCAGGATGTTGCCCATGCCGCGGATCCTGAAATCCTCTTCCGCAATGCGGAACCCGTCGGTCGTCTGCTCCATCACCTTCAACCGCTGCCACGCATCGAGTCCCGCCGACGCGCTCTGAAGCACGCAAAACGACTTGTGTTCCCCGCGACCGATGCGCCCGCGTAACTGGTGCAGTTGCGCGAGGCCGAACCGCTCCGCGTTCTCGACCAGCATCACCGTCGCGTTCGGCACGTCGACGCCGACCTCCACCACCGTCGTCGCGACGAGGATGTGGATCTGCCCGCGGCGGAAACGATCCATCACCCGGTCCTTCTCCTCGTTCTTCATCTGGCCATGCAACAATCCGACCTGCAGCCCCGCGAACTCCGTCGTCCCGAGTTGTTCGAACATCGTCCCGGCCGACTTCAACTCGCTCGCGTCCGACTCCGAAACGAGCGGGTAGACAATGTACGCCTGGCGTCCCTTGGCCACCTGTTTCCGGATGAAATCGTAGGCCTGCGGGAGTTGCGATTCCTTGATGACCCGCGTGACGATTTCCTTCCTGCCGCGCGGCATCTCGTCGATGATCGTCAGGTCGAGGTCCCCGTAGAGCGTCATCGCGAGCGTGCGCGGAATCGGCGTCGCGGTCATGACCAGCACGTCCGGGTGATCCCCCTTCTCGTACAGCAGGCCGCGTTGCTCAACCCCGAATTTATGTTGTTCGTCGATGACCACGAGCCCGAGCCGCTTGAACACGACGCGGTCCTCGATCAGCGCGTGCGTACCGATGACCAGCCTGGTCCGGCCATCCGCAATGGCCGCGCGCGCGCTGATCTTCTCGGACGGGGTCAGGCTGCTGGTCAACAGCTCGAGCTTGATCCCGAGCGGCGCGAGGTATTTCGCCATCGTGAGCGCATGCTGCGCGGCCAGGATTTCGGTGGGCGCCATGATCGCGCCCTGCGACCCACACTCGATCGCGTCGAGCAGCGCGGCCACGGCCACGACGGTCTTGCCCGAACCCACGTCACCCTGGAGCAGCCGGTGCATGGGGTGCGGGCGTGCCATGTCCGCGCGGATTTCGCCCATCGCACGCTCCTGCGCGATGGTGAGCTGGAACGGGAGGGATCTCAGGAAATCTCCGCGCAGGCGCCCGGGCGCGTCGTGCACGATGCCGTTGATGAACCGCTCCGCGTAGATCTTGCGCGCCACGAGTACGAGTTGGACGCACAGGAACTCCTCGAAGACCAGGCGGAAGCGGGCCTGCCTGGCCTCCCCAATCGTTTGCGGAAAGTGCACGTGCGCGAGGGCGTCCCGCACCGGGGGCAGGTGCCAACGGGCGATCGTCTCGGCGGGCAGCGATTCCTCGGCCAGCGCAGCATAGCGGTCGACCGCATTCGCCGTGATGCGCCGCATGGCCCGCTGCGGCAGCGTGTCCGTCAGCGGGTACACCGGCACGATCCGCCCCATATTGAGCGAGGCTTCCCCGTCCTCCTTCACGGACTCAAAATCCGGGTGCTGCAGTACCGGCTCACCCTTTTGAGATGTCACCTTGCCGCAGGCGACCAGTTGATCGCCCTGCCGGATCTGGTCCTTCAGGTAGGCGGCCTGAAACCAACGACAGCGGACCACGCCCTGGCCGTCGCTGAGGATCGCCTCGAAGAAGCCCTTGCCGAAGCGCGGTTTGACCCAGCCGCAGGAGACGACCGAACCCGCGACGGTCGTAAAGTCGCCCGACTTCAGGGCATTCATCGGCTGGAGTTGCCGCCGGTCCTCGTACCGCCGAGGCAGCGTCAGCAGGAGATCGCCCACGGTATTGATATCAAGCCGGGCCAGTTGCTCGGCACGTGCCTCACCCACGCCCTTGAGGTAGCGGATGGGCGTTGCGAGTCCGATCTGGGTTTGCGTCTCCACTCTTACTCCTGCTCCCCGGAGATTAAGAGCAAGAGCAGGAGCAAGAGCAAGAGGGTAGTGTCCGGTTTTGGCGTTCTCGCTGTAGCCGTCGCACGACGTGTCCGCCGTAGATCAACGAGCGAAGGCGGAAGGGCGACGCGCCCCGTCGTTGCGCGGCTACAGGCGAACAGACTCCCGGATCAAGACAGGACCCCACGAGCAAGAACGAGAGCAAGGCCGCGGCGGAAAAGAGTCTTTCTGCTGCGTGCTTCCTGCGGTACTTTTTCCGCCGATGTACCACTTCGAGGAATTCAAGCCTTCACACCGCAACGGCATCACGCACGTCCGCCACACGCAGTGGCTGGGCGCCCTGCCGGTTTGCACGGCTGTCGTCCTGCTTTTGGTCAAGGGCCCGCAGGCGGGCCCGGGCATCTGGAGCGCGTTGGGCGCGGGCCTCGCGCTCGAGATGATGCTCTGGAGCGCATGGGCCGAACGCGAGAACCCGCGGGGCCGCGCCCCGTGGGCGAATCGCTGGATCGCCCGGGCGGACGACTGGTTCCCCGCGATGCTGGTCGTGGCACAGGGCTGTTTCACGGGTCTTACACTGTGCCTGCTCTGGTATTCGTTCTGCGAGCTCGGCTATCCCGCGACGATTTTCCAACATACGCTCTTCCTGCTCCTGATCGTCGTCATCCCGCTGCGGAGGCTGCTGCACATCAACGGCGTGTCGGAACGTGTCGCCACCCTCGATATCCTGGATCAGTTTCTCTACTACCTGATGATCGCCATGTTTACGCTGTTGGTGACCAACAGCATCCAGTACCTGATTTTCCCGCGCCAGCATCCGTACATTACAGAAGTGCCGCTGCCCGCGATCATCGTGTGGGTTCCCGCGATCCTGATCTGCGCAGGCTGCCTGGCGCTGTTTGCGGACCACGTCTTCCGGAAGCGCAAACTCATGGCTGCCACACCGCCGGATAAGGGCTCGCAGGGCGGACCCTAATCCACCACCATGAAAAGCCATGCACCTATACGCCGCCGATGTAGAGTTCGCTTACCCCGGCCATCCCGGGGAAGCGAAGATCACCAGGCTCGATCGGCTTCCCCGCACAGCGGGGTAAGCCGACGCTACATCCCGGCGGCCTATGGGCGTGCTATGCGAGCAACAATCTGACCATGCACATCCTTATCAGCAACGACGACGGCATCCACGCGCCGGGCATCCATGCGCTGTACGACGCCATGAAGGACCTCGGCGAGCTCCATGTCGTCGCGCCGGACACCGAACGCAGCGCAGTCGGCCACGCGATCACCCTCTCGGACCCGATCAAGACACAGAAGGTCAACCGCAACGGCGCGTTCTTCGGCTACGCCGTCGGCGGCACGCCCGCCGATTGCGTGAAGCTGGCCGTGTACGCGCTGATGGAGAAACCGCCCGACCTCGTGATCAGCGGCATCAACCTGGGCCCCAACGCGGGCATCAGCGTGATCTATTCGGGCACGGTATCGGCCGCGACCGAGGGCACGATCCTCGGCATCCCGAGCATCGCGGTCTCCATGAACACGTTCGCGGAACCGCACTGGGCGACCGCAGCACATTTCGCCAAGCGCTTCGCGAAACAGGTCCTTGCGCAAGGACTCCCCGCGGAGACGTTGCTGAACGTCAACGTGCCGAACCTCCCGCTGGACCAGGTCAAGGGCGTCCGCCTGACGCGCATGGGCCGTTCACGTTTCGTGGAGACGTTCGACCGGCGCGTCGACCCGCGCGGGAACATCTACTACTGGATGGACGGCCAGATCGAGATGCTCGGCGACGCCAAGGGAACCGACCTGCAGGCGCTCGATGATGGTTTTGTGTCGATGACGCCGATCTGGTTCGACCTCACGCACGAATCCGCGATGGAGTATTTCCGGAAGAACTGGGGTGATGAAGTGGTGGGGTGATGGAGTGGTGGAGTGTTGTTAGCTGCCCAACACTCCCATACTCCATCATCCCAGTCCGCGAATCACTTCCACCTCCGCCCCGACCAGCGCACCGTGAACGTCCTGAGGGGTCTCCGCTTCGCGAATGGCCAGCAGGGCCCCGGTGTGGTGACAGATCGTGCACAACCGCGCGAGCACGTGCAGGTGCAGGCGGTCATCCTGGCAGCAGATCATGAAAAAAATGTCGGTGGCCATGCCGTCCGGCGCGCCGAAGGGAATGGGCTGGATTGTGCGGCCGAGCGCGATGAACGAATCGTCGAAGAGGTACGGCTGGTGGCTGTGCGGATGCAGCAACGCCATGCCGCCGGACAGGGCCGTTGAACACATCAGCTCCCGCTGGTGAATGGTCTTCTTCAGCTCCGCCACGTTCTGCACGTGGCCGGTACGATCGGCGAGATCCATCATGTCGCTGAGAACCGAAGGCTTCGTCTTGGACCGCAACGAGGCGTCGATGTACTCGACCTTCAAGAGGTCGGCGATGATCGCATGGTCCTTGGACAGGTCATAGGTCTTCGCCGAGGATGTCTTGTGGTAGTCGTCGAGCCGCTTGCCGGACAGGCCAAGGATGCGCTGCGAGGCCCACACGTCGACTTCCGAACGACGGAAGACGAGGCGATCACCCTTCTTCTCGAACGGAATTTCCCGGTTGCGCACGAGCCGCTGCACATCCGCCTGCGCGATGTGCAGATAGTTCGCCACTTCCTTGAGATCAAAAACACGATGCGACACGGCAAGGTCTCCAACACTGAGTAGCGGATATTGCAGACTCCGAGCGGCGCGGACAAGTAAAAGGTAGGGCAGTTCGCGTGCCTCGCCGCAGCTTTCGAGTAAAGGCGGGTCCCGGAGACCGCCGGGGTCCAAGAAGGATTGCGGCGCGGCAGGGGACCTACCCGCAATGCTACGCTCGCCCGAAACACTACCTGCCCGCAGTGCTACGCACAGCGTTGCAGGCGGGTGCCGCACCCTACCTGACTTTCGCAAAATCTTTCAACCGCACCGGCATGCGCCGCTGGCCCCACGTGCCGGGCGGGCCATCAAATACGCCGGGGCATGCGGCCCCGCAATGCATGCAATGCCCATCGGGGGTGAGACTCCACGCGGTGATCACGTACCAGTCGCGTCCGATGACACGCTTGCCGCATGCCGGACAGTACGTGCTCCCGCCCGCCTCGTCATGCACGTTACCGGTGTAGACATAATGAAGTCCGTTCCGCATCGCGATCTCGCGGGAGCGTGTAAGGGTCGCTTCCGGCGTCGGGGGCTTATCGAGCATCTTGTAGTCCGGGTGAAACGCCGTGAAGTGGAGTGGCACGTCCGGGCCCAGTTCGCCGAAAATCCACCTGGTCATCGCGTCGATCTCATCGGGCGAGTCGTTTTCATCCGGGATCAGCAGGGTCGTGATCTCGAACCACACGTGTGTTTCGCGCTTCAGGTAGACAAGCGTCTCAAGGATGTTGGCGAGCTCGCCACCGCAGATGTTCTTGTAGAAGCGTTCCGTGAAGCCCTTCAGGTCCACGTTGGCCGCGTCCATGTACTGGTAGAATTCGCGCCGCGGCTCGTCGCACATGTAGCCCGCCGTGACGGCCACGCTTTTCACGCCAACCTTGCGGCACTCCTTCGCGATGTCGATCGCGTATTCCATGAAAATGACGGGGTCGTTGTACGTGTAGGCGACGCTATTGCACGTGAGGACCTTTGCCGCGCGGGCGATGGTCGCGGGTGTGGCCTCGTCCGAGAGCGTATCCCACTCGCGCGATTTGCTGATGTCCCAGTTCTGGCAAAAGCGGCAGCTGAGGTTACAGCCCGCCGTGCCGAACGAGAGAACGGGCGTACCGGGCAGAAAATGATTCAGGGGCTTCTTCTCGATCGGGTCGACGCAGAACCCGCTGGATCGGCCGTAGGTGGCAAGGACCACCTTCCCGCCCTGGCACGCCCGGACAAAACACGCTCCGCGCTGGCCCTCGGCAAGCCGACAGTGATGAGGGCATACATTGCACTGGACCCTGCCGTTCAGCAACGGCTCCCAGTACTTCGTCGGCGCCACGTCTTTGATCGCTGCCGCGGGCATGCTCCGCCCCCTTTCGCCGCTGAAAATATACGGCCCCCGCGCGTGGGCCTCAAGCCTCTTGCGCGCGCTTTCCGGGCCCGAAAAGAGAATCGAAGACGGCGTTCACGCGGTCCGTTTTGACGGAAGCCCCTGGAAATCAAGGCGGGTTGTGGTCCGACCACGAGAGTCACCGAGAGAGGCCCCGAGAGTCAGCGCGGAATTGAACAGGAGCTAACTGAGGTAACGGAAAGGGAAACCGTGGCTCTGTTTCCTCCGTTGCCTCCTGTAGAATTCAGGACTGCGTGTTGCGGTGCGCGCCGTCGCACGGCACGCCGACGGAGCGGCGTGGCTGCAAGATGCCAAACGTTTCGTTGTAGCCGATGCGCTCTGTCGCCGCGAATAGGCATGACGACGCCCCCCCCCCGGTGCTAGCTTCTGTTCGGAGGTTGCCATGAAGAAGGCTGCCGCTGTTCGAAAGCCGGCCGTGGCGGGAATGTTCTATCCCGAAAACCGCACCGAACTCCACGGCATGGTGACGTCTTTCCTGAACAAGGTCGATCTGACCTGCCCCGTACCCAAGGCCCTGGTCGTGCCCCACGCGGGCTATGTCTATTCGGGCCCCATCGCCGCCACGGGTTACGCCCAGATCCGGGCCGCGCGGTCCGTCATCCGCAAGGTCATCCTGCTCGGCCCATCGCACCGCGTGCCGTTCCACGGGCTCGCCGTCTGCGGCGCGCGCTATTTCGAGACACCGCTCGGCGACGTGCCGGTCGACGCCGCGCTGGTCGACGCCGTGCTCGACCTGCCCCAAGTCCGCGTCCTCGATTCCGCCCACGCGATGGAGCACAGCCTCGAGGTGCACCTGCCGTTCCTGCAGGAAACGCTCGAGCAATTCTCGGTCCTGCCACTCGTCGTGGGCGACGCAACACCTGAGGAGATCAGCGAGGTGCTTGAAAAGGTGTGGGGCGGCAAGGAAACGCTCATCGTCGTGAGCTCGGACCTGAGTCACTACTACGACTACGAGACTGCGAAACAACTCGACGAGGCGACCTCGCGGGCCATCGAGGCGCTGAAGCCGGAGGACATCCAGCCCCACCAGGCGTGCGGCCGCGTGCCGCTCAGCGGCCTGCTGGTCGTTGCCGCGCGGCACGGCCTGAAGGCCAAAACACTCGATCTTCGAAACTCCGGCGACACCGTCGGCCCACGCGACCAGGTCGTCGGCTACGGGGCGTATGTGTTTACGTGATTGGAAGTGTAGCCGCAAGCCGCGCCATCATGTCTCTCTCAAACCAAAGCAGGCAACGCCTCCTGGCCATCGCCGCCAAATCCATCCGCCACGGACTGGAGCACGATGAGCCTGCCTCCGTGAAGATCGCGGACCTGCCCGAGGAACTCCGCGCCACCCGCGCGACGTTCGTCACACTGGAGCGAAGGAAGCAGCTTCGCGGCTGCATCGGCATGCTCGAGGCCCGCTTTCCCCTCGGCGTCGATGTCGCCAACAACGCGTTCAGCGCCGCCTTCCGCGACCCACGATTCCCGCCACTGACCAAGAACGAGATGGAAGGACTCGACATCCACATCTCCATCCTCAGCCCACCCGAACCCCTGCCCTGCAAGGATGAACAGGATCTCCTAGCCAAGTTGCGCCCGAACATCGACGGCCTGATCATCGCCGATGGCTGGTACCACGCCACATTCCTGCCCTCCGTCTGGGAACATTTGTGCGACCCGCGCGACTTCGTCACGGAACTGAAGATGAAAGCCGGGCTTGCGCCGGATCACTGGTCGAAGACGCTGAAGGTCGAGAGGTACACGACGGAATCCGTCTCTCATCCCAAGTCGATATGATCGTGGGCAAATGCCGCGCCATCCGGAAGGCCAAGTTTACCCGCCTCTGGCGGCGCCGAAGGCGACCAGGGCTCCCGCTTGCCCACGGGCAGCCGGAATGACGTCAGGGCGAGAGCCGCTCGATGCACCAGCCGTCCCCTTCCCTGACATAGCAAAGCCTATCATGCAGGCGATACGCCCTGCCCTGCCAGAATTCGATGCGCTCCGGAACAATGCGAAAACCGCCCCAGAACGGCGGAAGAGGGACGGGGTGCCCCTTGTATTTCCGTTCAATCTCCTCACAGCTCGTTCTAAGCAAGCCGCGATCCGGAATCACCGTGCTCTGCTTCGACGCCCACGCACCGATCCGGCTCCCGCGCGGCCTGGTCTGGAAGTAGGCGTCCGACTCCGCCACGGTCAGTCTTTCCACCCGGCCTTCAGCCCGAACCTGCCGGTGCAGGTCAACCCAGTGCAAAACCAGTGACGCATTCGGATTGCCGCTCAGTTCCTGCCCCTTCCGGCTCTCGTAGTTGGTAAAGAAAGTGAATCCGCGCTTGTCATGCCCCTTCAGGAGCATCATGCGGACGGAGGGATGCCCGTCGGCCGACGCCGTCGCAAGCGCCATGGCGTTCGGCATGTAGACCCGGGCGCATTTCGCGAAGCGGAACCAGTGCGCGAACTGCCGGAACGGGTCCGGATCCAATCCTGACTCGTGCAGGCCGCGGAATACACCGGGCAGGGAGCAAACTCTCGCGATCAAACCCATGCGAAAAGATTCTTATGCCGCGCCAAGTTTGTCGAGGGCCGATTGGAGAGCGTGCCAACCCATCGTCGCGCATTTCACGCGCAACGGGTATTTCGTGACGCCGCGCAGGGCGGCAAGATCGCCCAACTCTTCGTCGGACATTTCACCCTCCCCGCGCATGAGCCCTGTGAAAGCCTTGATCATACGCCGGGCTTCGGAGATCGGGCGCCCGACGAGCATCTCAGTCATGATCGACGAAGACGCCGTGCAGATCGCGCAACCTGTACAGTCGATCGCCACGTCGGCCACCCTGCCTCCATCGACGCGAGCGGTGAGCTTGATGTGGTCGCCGCAGGTCGGGTTCTCCTCGTCGACCATCGCTTCCGCGTCGGACAGTTTCCGCGCGTGCCGGGGGTTCTTGTAATGGTCCAGGATGATTTCCTGGTACAGGTCGTCAATGTCCACGGGAAAAAAAGCCTTTCACGCGATTCAACGAATCGACCAGCTGGTCGATCTCCTCGCGCACATTGTAGAAGTACACGCTGGCCCTGCTCAACGCCGGATAACCAAATTTCCGCATCAGCGGCTGGGCGCACATGTGGCCCGCGCGGACCGCGATCCCGTCCTTGTCGACGAAATGGGCGACGTCGTGCGGATGGATGCCTTGGAGATCGAACGAGACCGCCCCACCCCGCTCCGGCGCGCGGCCGAGCACGTTGAGGCCTGGCACATCCGTGAGTTTGCGGATTGTGTACTCCGTCAGTTCCCGTTCGTACGCGTGGATGTGCTCCATGCCGATGCCGCGCAGGTAATCCATCGCCACCGCGAGCACGATCGCGCCGGAGATATTCGGCGTGCCCGCCTCGAACTTGTGCGGTATCTCGGCCCACGTCGACTGCTCCCACGTGACCTTGCTGATCATTTCACCGCCGCCGAGGAAGGGCTCCATGGCCTCCTGCAGTTCCTCGCGCACGTAGAGAACGCCAATGCCCGTCGGGCCGACCATCTTGTGGCCCGAGAACGCGAGGAAATCGCAGCCCAGGTCCTGCACATCCACCGGCATGTGGGGAACGCTCTGCGCGCCGTCAATCAGCACCTTCGCGCCCGCGGCGTGCGCGGCCGCCACAATCTCCTTCGCGGGATTGATCGTGCCTAACACGTTGGACACGTGCGTCACGGCGACCAGCTTGACCCTGTCCGAAAGCAGGTTTCGGAACGCCGCCATGTCGAGGCGGCCATCCTCCAGCACGGGGATGAAGCGGAGCTTCGCGCCCGTCCTCTTCGCCAGCAACTGCCACGGAACGAGGTTGCTGTGGTGCTCCATCTCGGAAAGGACGATCTCGACGCCCGCATGGATAAACGTGTCGCCCCACGCATGGGCGACCAGATTGATGCCCTCGGTCGTGCCGCGCGTGAAAATGACGCTTCGCTCGCTGGGCGCGTGGATGAACAAGGCCGCCTTGCGGCGTGCCTCCTCGTAACTTTCCGTGGCGAGTTCCGCGAGGCGATGAATGCCGCGGTGCACGTTGGCGTTGATCTCGCGATAGTAACTGCCCATCGCCTCGATGACCGCGAGCGGCTTCTGCGTCGTCGCGGCGTTGTCGAGGTACACGAGTTTCTTCCCGCCGCGCACCGTCGTGGACAAGATGGGAAAGTCCTTGCGGATACGCGCGGGATCAAACCGTTCCGGCGGAGGTGTCTCCTTTTTTCGCTCCTCCACGGTCTTCATGGCATCACACTTTCAGCAGAATCTTGTTGCCGTCAACCCTGACGTCAAATCGGGCAATGGGCCGCACCGCGGGCAGGGACAGGTTCTTCCCGGTCTTCAAGTCGAACCGGGCCCCGTGCATCGGGCACTCGATCTCGTGGTTGCTCACGTCGCCATGCACAAGCGATGACTTCTGGTGGCTGCACCACGCGCTCACCGCGAAGAAACCGTCCGGCAGCTTGAACAAGCCGATCTGCCTGTCGCCGCCCAGATCCACCAGTTTCCGGTCCGTCTCCTTGAATTCCGAAAGTTCTGCTACTTCAACCCACTCGGCCATGTCACCGCATCCTTCCGGCGCGCTGGGCCAGCGCGCCCTACCTTGATTCGTACTAGTTCGTGTCCATTCGTGGTTGCGCTATTTCCCAATCTTGCGCTCGATATGCTCGCGCAGGCGTTCCTGCAGGAAAGCGTAGGGAACCTTGGCCACGACGTCTTCAAAGAACCCCGCCACCAGGATGCGCCGGGCCTCGACGTCGCTCAACCCGCGCGAGCGAAGGTAGAACAACTGCTCGCGGTCCAGCGTGCCGATGGTCGACCCGTGGCTGCACTTGAGGTCGTCCGCGTCGATCTCGAGACTGGGCAGCGAGTCGGCCCGGGCCCCATCGTTCAGCACCAGATTGTTGTTCATCTGGTACGCCTCGACCCCGATCGCGCCCGGCTTCGCATGGATGATGCCCTGGTAGACCGAGTAGCCGCGGTCCTTCACCGCACCTTTGTACAGCAGGTTGCTGTGCGTGTCGCGCGCGGCGTGGAGTTGCAGCGTGCCCTGGTCGAAATGCTGGTCGCCGTCCGCAAAGAACAGGCCGCTGAGCAGCGCGTTCCCGTTCGGCTCGCAGACGTTGCAACCGACCATGATCTTGCTGACCTTGCCGCCCAGCGAAATCGTATTCCAATCGACCTTCCCGTCGCGCTCGACGCGCGCCCAGTCCTCGCCGATGTGCCGCGTGTTCGCACCCCATTCCTGCAGCGACGTCAGCTTCAGGGACGCGCCCCGGCCGACGTACATTTCGCGCGAGCTGATGCAGAGGAATTGAGCGCCATGGTCCGAGTGGAAATGCTCAACCAGCTTGACCTCGCTCTGCTCCTCCACGACAACGAGCAGCCGCGGCAGCAGGATGCCACCGTGCGCCTTGTGCTGGTATCGGATGAGAATCCCGCGATCGAGCGTCGTCTTGCGGGGGATATGGACCACCAGCCCTGCGTTCCAGAACGCGTCGTTCAGCATGGCAAACTTGCGCGGCCGATCCGGCTGCGCGGCGCCCTGCAGATACTGCTCGACCACGCCCGGGATCGTGCGCGCGGCATCCGCGAGCAACATCACCTGCGCCCGGTCGGTGCCAAGCACGCCCGACGGGTCTTCCATCGACAGCCGGTCGTCGGACACGGAAACCACCACGTCGAACTGGTCGTCCCAGGGGCTTTTCTGCCGGAGCGGGCCGGCGACAAGGTCCGGCAGCCGCTTGAGCCCCGCGAAAGAAAATGTCGCCGGGTCCGTGCGGCGCCATTCCTCGTCCCGCGTCGTGGGCGAAGGAATGCACCGGTAGATGCCGAACGCCTCCTCGCGCTTCTTCGACAGGATATCCGGTTCGCGCCCGTGGCCGGCGAGCGCCCGGAAGGCCGCCTCGTCGAATCCGGGCACGTAGTCATCCCGCACCTCACTCGCCGTCAATCGCATCGTCGTCATAAGCCTGGCCCTGTCTTGAGGTAGGGCGCGGCGTCCCTGCCGTGCCGCCGTCCTCCACCCCCATCCCGGCGGTCCGGAACGGACCCGCCCTACCAACTCATCCTATCCAGGGCAGTGACGGCTCGCCGATCCGTCCATGGCTCCCCGATCAGATCGGGGCGCCCTACCCGCGAAATGTCAACCGACGCTGTGCTCCAGTTTGAGATCGAGGAGCTTCACCGCTTCCACGGAGAACTCCAGCGGCAGTTCCTTCAACACATCCTTGCAGAATCCGTTCACGATCAGTGACGTCGCGTTCTCCTCCGAGATGCCGCGGCTCCGGACATAGAAAAGCTGCTCTTCGCTGATCTTCGACGTCGTCGCCTCGTGCTCGGTCACCGCGGTGCTGGTCTCGACCTCGATCACGGGGAACGTGTTCGCCGTGCACCTGTCGCCGATCAGCATCGAGTCGCAGCACGTGTGGTTGCGCGCGTGAATCGCCGTGGGCAGGACCTGCACCATGCCGCGGTACGTGTTCCGCGAGTGCCCGGCCGAGATGCCCTTCGACACGATGGTGCTGCGCGTGTTCGGGCCGATGTGGATCATCTTCGTGCCCGTGTCGGCCTGCATTTTGTTGTTCGTGAAGGCGACCGAGTAGAACTCCCCAATGGAATTCTCACCCTCGAGGATGACGCTCGGGTACTTCCAGGTGATCGCCGCGCCGACCTCGACCTGCGTCCACGAGATTTTCGAATTCCGGCCGCGGCAATGCCCGCGCTTTGTCACAAAGTTGTAGATGCCGCCGTTCCCCTCCTCGTCGCCCGCATACCAGTTCTGAACGGTCGAGTACTTGATCTGCGCGTCGTCGAGCGCGATCAGTTCGACCACGGCCGCATGGAGCTGGTTCTCGTCCCGCGCCGGCGCCGTGCAGCCCTCGATGTACGACACGGACGCGCCTTCTTCGGCCACGATCAGCGTGCGCTCAAACTGCCCGGTTTCCCGCGCGTTGATGCGGAAGTACGTCGAGAGGTCGACCGGGCACTTCACGCCCTTCGGGATGAAGCAGAACGATCCGTCCGTAAAGACCGCGGAGTTCAGCGAGGCGTAGAAGTTGTCCGTGTACGGCACGACCGTGCCGATGTACTTCTTCACGAGGTCGGGGTGGTGTTGCACGGCCTCGGAAAACGAGCAGAAGACGATCCCCTTCTCCGCGAGCATTTTCGTGTGGGTCGTCGCGACGGAAACGCTGTCGAACACCGCGTCCACAGCAACGCCGGCCAGCCGGTCGCGCTCGTGCAGCGGCACGCCGAGCCGGGCAAACGTGTCCGCGAGCTCGGGATCGATCTCGCCGTCTTTCATCTGCTTGCGCGCTTTCGGCGCGGAGTAGTAGCGGATGTCCTGGTAGTCGATCGGCGGATAGTCCACCCGGGCCCACGTGGGTTCGAACTTCTTCTGCCACCAGCGGAACGCCTTGAGCCGCCACTCCAGCATCCATTCCGGCTCGTTCTTCTTCGTCGAGATGTGACGGATCGTGTCCTCGGTCAGGCCCTTGGGTACGGTGTCCTCCTGGACGTCCGTCACGAAGCCGAAGCGGTACGCGTCGACCAGCTTGCTGTCTGTTTCCAGTTTCGGCATGGCTACACCACTACACCAGAATTTCCTGCCCGAACTTCTCGCGGACCCAATCGTATCCCTTGATCTCGAGTTCCTTCACCACTTCCGGCCCGCCCGACATGGCGATCTTGCCGTCGATCAGGACGTGAAGATGGTCCGGCTTGATGTAATTCAGGATACGCTCGTAGTGCGTGATGACGAGCAGTCCGAACTGGGAACCGAGGAGCCGGTTCACGCCCTTGGAAACGATCCGCAGCGCGTCAATGTCGAGGCCCGAATCGGTTTCGTCCATGATCGCCATGGCCGGCTTGAGCGCGAGCATCTGAAGAATTTCCATGCGCTTCTTCTCGCCGCCGGAAAAACCCTCGTTCAGGTAGCGATTCACAAACGCCGGATCCATCTCCAGGAATGCCATGTTTTCCTTGAGCTCCTTGAGAAATGCCGCCGTCGTCAGTTTCTTGTCGCCCAGGATCGCATCGGAAGCGCTCTTCAGGAACTTCGCCACGCTCACGCCCGGGATGGCGAGCGGATACTGGAACGCCAGGAACAGGCCGAGGCGCGCGCGATTTTCGGGTGCGAGTTCGAGGATATTATCGCCTTTGAAAACAATCTCGCCTTCAGTGACCTCGTAGGCGGGATGGCCCATGATGACATTGGCGAGCGTGCTCTTGCCCGAGCCGTTCGGGCCCATCAGCGCGTGGACCTCGCCGTTGTTGATCTGCAGGTTCACGCCCTTCAGAATCGGCTTGCCGCCGGTCCTGGCGCACAGGTTCCTGATCTCGAAATCACTCATCGCAAGCTCTCCCTCTTCTCCGTTCAGACATCAAAACCCAGCTCCAGCCGCACGTCCTCGGACATCTTGTCCGGGCCCCACGGCGGATCCCACACCACTTCAATCTGCGCATCCTTCACGCCCTTCAAACTCAGCACCGTGTCCTTCACCTGGTGCAGCAGGTACGGCCCGTACGGGCACGCCGGCGAGGTCAACGTCATCCGCACATTCACGTTGCCGTCGTTGATGTCGACGCCGTACACGAGACCGAGGTCGACGATGTTCATGTGCAGCTCGGGATCGAGCACCGAGCGGAGCACGTCGCGTACGCCGTCGGGCGTCCACTGCGCATCGACCTTCACATCCTGCGTCGGATTCTCGTCACGTTCGTCCGTCATGACCCACCCGCACTACGATTGCACCGCCGTCGTCGGCACCGCCGGCTTCCTGAACGCCGCCAGCGAAATACCGTGAATGTAGGTCTGGAGCTGGTCGTTGATCTGCATCACCGGCTCCTTGATGTTGCACGTGTGGAACTGCCCGCAGTTCGCGGGATCCTCCTGGCACCGTGCGATGAATACCGGTCCTTCGACCGCCTCGATCACCTGCCCGAGTTTCATCGCATCGAGCGACCTCCGGAGCCGGTACCCGCCCTTCGCGCCGTGCACCGCCTCGACAATCCCGTCCCGCGACAGCGCCTGCAAAACCTTCCCCAACAAGTCGCCCGGTATCCCGTAGTGATCCGAGATCTCCTTGGCCGTGGCAAGTTCGCCACTACGTAGTGACGCCACGTGCAGCACCGCAATCAACCCGTATTCGACTTTCTTGCTCAACATCAACATGGCGTAACCATATGCGACAAATTTGGTCCGGTTTAAGTCCCAAAATCAAGCGGTTGAGCCACATAGCCCGAACCGCTTCACTGAATGTAGGTTAATCGATGCCCCGGCAGATGTCAAATACGCGCCCATGTAGCGTTCGCTAGGACGCGTCCTTTCATTTCCCCAAGTCCAGCACATCAGGGTTTTTGGCAAAAATGAGCGCATGGAGCCGTTCGCTACCGCCGCGCGCAGACAGGAACCGCTGCCGGAAGCTTTTGGTGTTGAATTTGGATTTGTGAT
>JAZDKY010000092.1:0-34076 GCA_043802525.1 bacterium | reverse complement strand
ACCGTCCATCGCTTTGCTCGCGCGCGTTTCCTTGCCATCGCTCCCTCCATGGGAGCGGGTTATAACAACGCACGTGTTCAACGCCGCCGGATAACGTCGCATCGATTTCTAAATTAGCCCCCAAGTTCCCAGAAGAGCCATATATATCGGGACGGGATATCTACCGTCTGACGGACGATTTTTCAATGGCGCGATCGATGATGTGGCGATATTTGACCGTGCGCTCACGCCCCGGGAAATCCGGAACATGTGGAGTCTTGCCGCCTCCTGGCCGATGGATGAGGGTAGCGGGTTGGTTGTCGCCGATTCATCCGGGCACCTGAACCACGGGCTTTTGACCGGCGGCCCCGCTTGGACGAATGGGAAATGCGGCGCCGCGCTGCAGTTCGACGGCACGAACGACTACGTAAACTGCGGAAGCGGATATCACCTCAAGCCGGCGAAGGATTTCACGATGGCGCTCTGGGTCAAGCCGGACGCCGCCCAGAAGACGTATGCGGACATCCTCGGCGGGCACCAGAACAGTCAAGGATATGTGATCCAGCAGAACGGGAACAACCTGAATCAGTACTACTTTGCCTACTACAGCTCCATCGACCGAAGCCCGCAGGGATCCGGTCTCACGACCCAACTGAAGGCCAACGAGTGGAATTTCCTTGTGGTTCAGAAGCAAGGAACGAAGCTGCGCCACTACCTTAACGGCTTGCTTGCCGGCGAGACCACCGTGGCCGGCGATATCTATTACACGCCGGGAGAAAGCGTATACATCGGGGACGGGTTCTTCCCGGGCGCCGGCCGAAATTTCAAAGGCGCGATCGACGAGGTGGCAATTTTTGATCGCGTGCTCACGTCCCAGGAAATCCGGGATATGTGGGATCCTTCCGCGCGATGGTCGATGGACGAAGGAAACGGGAGTTTGGCCGCCGATTCATCCGGGCAGTTCAGCCATGGATTGTTGATGAACGGTCCCACCTGGACGGATGGGAAACTCGGGTCCGGTTTGAACTTCGACGGGGTCAACGACTACGTCCAGTGCGGAAACGGATACCATCTCAAGCCGGCGAAGGATCTTACGATATCGCTCTGGGTCAAGCCGGACGCCACCCAGAAGTCGTATGCGGACATCCTCGGTGGGAACTATTGGGACAGGCTCGGCGGGTACCAATTCAATCAGGGCTATGTGATCGAGCAGAACGGGAACAATGCGAATCAGTACTACTTTGTCTACAAGAGCGCTCTCGACGGTAGCTGGCAGGGATCCGGTCTCAGAACCCAACTGAAGGCCAACGAGTGGAATTACTTTGTGGTTCAGAAGGAAGGAACCAAGCTGCGGCATTACCTGAACGGTGTTCTTGCCGGAGAGACCGCTGTGTCCGGCGATGTCTACTACACACCGGAAGGAAACATATGCATTGGGGACGGCTACTATCCGGGTCTCGGACGGAACTTCAAGGGCGTGGTCGATGAAGTGAGTATCCAAGCCCGGGCGAAGACGGCGCAGGAAATCCTTAATGACCATAAATATGCCGGGATGGCCGCTTATTGGCGACTCGACGAGAAGAGCGGAAGCACGACGGCCTTCGACTCAACGCCTAATCAAAACAACGGCACGCTGATGAATATGGTTCCCGCGAACTGCTGGGTTGCCGGGTCGGAAAAGGGCGCTCTTCAGTTGGATGGTGTTGACGACTATGTGAACTGCGGGAACGGCAGTGCCCTGAAGCTTGACGGCAGCAGTTTCACCATCACGCTGTGGACGAAGTTCGATGACATCAGCCGAACCAGGGGTCTGATCGGCAAGACCGGCGGATACGGAATCAATCAGAGTCTGCACCTTGTGCTGCTGAATTCAACGACACTCCGGTTTGGTTTCTACAACAACGACCTGGATGCGTCGGTGCCGTTTGTGGCCGGCCGGTGGTATCACCTGGCATTCACGTATGACGCGGTTTCACAAGATCGCAGAATCTATGTGAATGGATCTCTCGCAGCCAGGGGCACGGCGAACGGGAGCTTGCGAGACACGGATGGCGCGAGCCTGGAGATTGGGCGGATCTATACGAGAAACGGGGAAAACCTCAAGGGGGCCATAGATGAGGTGAAGATCTACAACCGAGCGCTCACCGAATCACAGATCGGGCAGGACCTCTATTACTCATCCTATTTCGAAGTGTCGCGTTCCTGTGCGTGGCCTGACCGCTTGGGCTCCCTGAATACGGCAAATGGTTGCCTTTACCGCGAGTACAGTGCGCTGCACGTGGCAGGAGGGGGTTGGTGCGGGTCCAGTTGGGGTCAAGGGGATGAGTATTTGTACGACGTAAGTCTTGAGAAGGGGATTCTCAATGCCCAGCTACGCATGGAATATTCGGATGACGTTGCGGGCAACAGCATTGAGATCTATGTCGACGGCGCATCCAAGGGCGTCTTCCGGTCGCAGGACACCGGTTGGTGGTCGTCCTTTGCGTGGGCTGGCCCCTATTCTATTGGCAGCTTGGCGCCGGGGCTGCACACGGTGAAACTGAAAGTAGTCGCTGCCGGCGGCTATGGAGTCAATCTGCGCACGCTCAAGATCGCGACACAGTGATAGTTGCCTCGTTGCGCCGTCGTTGATGGGCTGCCGGTCCTGCTGACGTTCGGCATCTTCTCAAGCTGCGAAGACTACCGGATGAACCGCAAAAAGGCGCCCTTCGACTCCGCTCAGGGCAGGCAAAGACGTGATGCAACGCGGTGTCGCACCGCGTTGCAAACGTGGCAGCAGTCAAGTTCATAAGCATAAAGTGCAAACAAAAGGCTTGCATAATGAAAGCGCTTACAGTATAACCAGTCTAGAGCATAGAACGTGGTCGTTCGCGGTATGGTTCCAAACGAGAGGGCGTGGGCAAGATATTTGCGAGTATATGCTTATGCACTTGACTAAGGTGTTCACCGCAGGAAACCCCCAATGGACGCTTTCCAAACACTCCTGGGAATCGCTACGTGCAAATCCCCACAAACATTGACTGATTTGAAGGAACCTTAGTCAAGTGGAGAAGCATATTCCACAAATCTGATTGAAACCACCGAGTACTGAAAAACACCGAAAACAGATTCCTTCAATGAATTTGCGCCTGTCCGCCGACGTGTTCGCCATTATGTCCGCCGAAGCTTCGGCAAAGACGGAAGCCCGGAGGGCGACGGCGAAAGTCTCGGCAAAGGCGGAATCTCGAAGAGCGACGGAGGAAGCGATTGTGCGAAGACGGGTCCATTCGCGGTTCAGGTTTGAGGCTGTGATCAGGCCAAAAGACTACCCTCAACAGCGTGCCCCGACAAGTCGGGTGCGAACGCGGAAGAATTCTTACGCAAGGCCGCCTTTTCCGGGAAGAAATCCGATGCCCAGACGACTTCTAACATAGAGACATAAGGAATTTGGTGTTTCAAATGGGATGGAGTTCGTTCCCTTTAGTCAAAGAAGCAGATTGGGAGCAGATAGACCACAACCAGCGGGAGCTACCATGAATACGAAAATCATGTCGGTAGTCGGTAGGATGCGATTAGGACTGGCCATTGCCGGGTTTCTGGCAAGTGGCGCATTGAGCGCGCAGGGCGGACTGGTGGGGCATTGGAAACTGGACGAAGGGTCCGGAACCATCGCTAATGACGTATCCGGTAATCAAAACAACGGAATGTTGATCAACGGGCCCGCATGGACGACTGGAAAGCGCGGCTGCGCATTGCAGTTTGACGGTGTTAATGATCATGTGAACATGGGAAACCCACCAGTATTTAATATTGCTAAGGCACTTACCATAGAGGCGTGGGTGAACAGTGAAAATGCCGGAGGGAACCAACCGGTCGTGGTGAAAGATGGTCCGAATGGCGGGTGTTATTGGTTTGGTGTTTATCAGGGTGGATTTGGGCTGCTACTTAGTGATAACGGCAACGGGTGGAAATCACTTGGACTCACGAAAGGGAGCATCGCAAACAACACATGGTATCATCTTGCTGTAACATGGGATGGATCAACCTGGAGATGCTATCAGGATGGAAAAGAAGTCCTGTCTGGGTCATATAATGGAACATTGTCGCCATCAGCTTCTCCGCTCCATATTGGTCAGAACTCGTCGTCCGGCACCACTCATTTCAAGGGTCGGATTGACGAAGTGAAGGTATTTGACCGGGCGTTGAGCCAACAGGAAATCGCGGAGCAGTACAGCGGGCCTGTGGCTTACTGGACATTTGACGAAGGGTCCGGGACCATCGCCAATGACCTATCCGCTAATCAAAACAACGGAATGTTGATCAACGGGCCCGCATGGACGACTGGAAAGCGCGAGGGCGCGTTGCAGTTTGACGGTGTCAATGATCATGTAAACATGGGAAACCCACCAGCATTTAACGTTGCTAAAGCACTTACCATAGAGGCGTGGGTCAATAGTGGAAATGCCGGAGGGAACCAACCGGTCGTGGTGAAAGATGGTCCGAATGGCGGGTGTTATTGGTTTGGTGTTTATCAGGGTGGGTTTGGGCTGCTCCTTAGTGATAACGGCAACGGGTGGAAATCACTTGGACTTACGAAAGGGAACATCGCAAACAATACATGGTATCATCTTGCTGTAACATGGGATGGATCAACTTGGAGATGTTATCAGGATGGCAAAGAAGTTCTGTCTGGGTTATACAATGGAGTATTGTCGCCATCATCTTCTCCGCTTCATATTGGTCAGAACTCGTTGTCCGGCACCACTCACTTCAAGGGTCGGATTGACGAAGTGAAGGTATTTGACCGGGCGCTGACCGCGGTGGAGGTCGCCCAAGAATACGTGCAAGTCGGTGGGAGTTTCAGCTACACCGCAACCGTGGAAGGAACGGCCACGGAGAAGTGGACGGAGACGGTTACATGGAAGTCGAGCGGTTTCAAGACGGGGGTTGGAACAACGAAATCGTCGCTTTGGGTTAGCGCGGGAGACTACTACACCTTCACGGTCAAGGCCCAGAACTACAACATGTCCGTGGCGGCCACGATCTACCGGATAAACGCGGATGCCAGCAGAAGTTACGTTGCATCCCTGTCGTGCGACACGGGCGCGTATCAGGGTTCTGCTCAGACATCGGGCAACGTATCGTTGGATTGGCGGGAGAAGTACGAAGTGGAGATGACGCTTGGTACGTACTCGGCATCCTACACTCCTTGGGGGGAGTGGGAAGTTGTCTGCTACGATGACCAGGATCGGCTCTCCACCGTGCAGGGAGCGCCGTACGTCATGCAGGACACGATAAGCGCGACGACTTCGCCGATGAATATGGGCTGGTTCGATGTGCCGTTCATAGCGCCACATGGTGGGACATTAAGCGGCTACTCCTACACCGTTCGCAGCAGCAATCCGGCGGTGGGGGTGAAGTTCTCCGATACCGGGACGAGTTCGACCGCGTCCGACAGCGCGGACGTCATTTCGTGGATCAAATGATTTGTCATTCCGGACGAACGGCAACCGGAGTCGGCCCAGCCCCGGCGCGGGGCATCTGCGGGCAGGGCAGAGCAGGCGGGTGATTCGTCACCCGCCTACTCTATCGTAGGCGTCCGGCGCGCTCTGGGACAAGGGGCCATGGGACAAGGGGTCACTCATTAGAGGTGACAGTCAAGAGACAAAAACTCCCCTCGCTGGAGTTTCGTAACTTCAGCCGCATCGTCCTCGCTTGATTGTTCATCCCACCCGGTGCATTGCGTCCGCCGTTTGCCATCAGATCTTTCGTTGCTCGGTTTTGTTCAGTCACTCATTCGGTTTTAGGCTTCTTGACGGTTCTCCGCATCGAACCGCTGTCCGGTTTCACGGACACGCCCTTGTCCCGCATGCGCGGAACCCAGAAAGCTCTCTGTACCTCGCCGATCCCATTCGTTGTTGTCAGTCCTGTGGATCGCTCCGTTGAGGACGCGTCCAACCCCTGATCGGTTCGCGGCGCGGGCAAAACCGTGGCGCAACGTTTCCCGGATGAAACAGGATCGTCCGCCGCGCGCATTCAGTCCGTTGGTTGCTCCAAACCCCTTGCTGCTTTGCGGCGGACCATCCACGGCGTTCATGTTCCAATCATCTTTTTCACATCGAATGCAACTTCATCCCGCATGACATAGAACGCGGCCTTGGCCAGTTTGCAGGCCAGCGCCTTGCGGGCAATCACGGCCTTGGACCGCGCTTTTTTCCGCTCGTACCATTTCTTGATTTCCGGCGAGTAGCGCACGGCAAAGTTGGCCGCCTCAATGAAAGCCCAAGCCAGATGGCGGTTGCCGTTCTTGCGGTTGTTCTCGCCTTTCTTGCTGTTGTTGGACGTTCGGATGCTGGGTACACCGCGGCTGTAGGAGGCGTAGTGGCCCGCGTCGCAGAAGCGGGAGAGCGGGCCGCTTTCCAAGCGAATGGTCATGCCGAGTATGTCGCCGATGCCGGGCAGTGTCATCAACCGCTGGAGCGTTTTATCCGGCTTGAGTTCCGCACGGGCGAGCGCTTCCAACTGCTCCACCTGTTTGCCCAGAAACCGTACGGTCTCCACCAGGGAAAGTGCCGCCGCGCGGTTGCGGAGATCCGCGAAGGTCGCGTCCACTTCCCGGCGCGTCCATCGCTTCAGCTTGTTGCTTGAAACGGCCTGGCCCGTGTGCCGCGTGACCATGGATTGCAGGCTCAGGATCGTGCGCGTGCATTGCCGGTTGATGAGCTGCCGGCGGCGCAACAAATCGCGCAGGGGACGGGCCTCGACCGGATACACGTAGGCTTCCGGCAGAATGCCCAACCGCATCATCTCGGCAATCCAGCCCGCGTCGGTTTCATCGTTGGTCACCTTGATGCCACCGTACTGATCCATCTTCGCCGGATTGGCCAGCACTACCGGAAACCCCGCCGCGTCAAGCCCGTCCACCAGCCAGTACCAGTTGAACGTGGATTCGACTCCCACGCATGCGATGCGCGCGCGATACGGTTCAAGCAGTTCCATCACCGCGTCGAGTGACGTGTCCACTTTCCGTTTCACCACCGTGTGTCCCTCTTCATCGCGCAGACTGCACACCACGTTATTGCCATGTAGGTCCAGACCCGCATATATTCTCGTTCGGGCTTCGGTCGTCATGACGTCTTCTCCTTTCGGTTTGTTTCCCTACACAAAACCTAATCGAAGGACGCCGCGATCGAAGCCTTTTCCTCTCTTCCACCTCTAAATGCCTACAGGCCTTTGGGGCAAGGGGTCAGGCCTTGTTTAATGCTTAATGGTTGCACGGGCGGGACTGGCTGTGACAGCGTTCTCTCATGGCGAGGGCATTGAGAGTTCAGTACGAGGGGGCGATCTACCACGTTACATCGCGAGGGAATGAGCGGCGTGACATCTTGGTTCAATGCCCAACACCGTCGCAGTGGGCATCTCTACGGTGGGGGTTACAAGGCGAAACTGGTTGAAGGCGATGCGTATCTGCTTTCGTTGACTCGGTACGTCCATCTGAATCCGGTGAAGATCAAGGGGGTAAAGAATCGCCCCCTGGACGAGAAGAGGAAGCTGTTGAGGGGGTATGGATGGAGCAGCTACCGTTCGTATGCGGGATGGACCAGCACGAAGGACAAGATGGTGGATCATGGTCCGTTAAGCGAGCTGGTTGGCCAGGGCAGGGGGCGGAGGGACGTGGCCTACCGTCGTTATGTGGAGACGGGTTTGGCGAAGGACGATGAGGACGTGCAGAGCGCATGGAAAGCGTCGAGCAAGGCGATAGGGACGGGTCCGTTCTGCCGGTGGGTGGATGTGCAGTACCGACGTTTGATTGGCCAACAAGGCCAGCCGCTGGATGCCGCGATGCGACGTATTGAGGTGCCCGCTAGTTCGGATGAGGCGATGCGGGCCGTATGTGAAGAGTTCGGGGTGGACAGGTCGGCATTGACAAGGCGAAGAAGCACCTCGGATGCTCGTCTTGTGGCGATGCACCTGTTAAAGGAGGAGGTGGGGTTGACACAGCGTGAGGTCGCGGTGCAGTTGGGGCTACGGGACGGGTCGACGATCTCCCGGAAGCTGTCGGAACTGTCTGAACGTCTACAGAAAGACAAGAAACTGAGTGGACGATATGCACGGTTACGAATCAGAATCAGCCGTAAGCATTAAACAAGGCCTGACCCCATTACCCCTGAAAAAAGATTCTGAACCTTCAGTGAACTCAGTGTATTCAGTGGTTCCCTCGATTGAAAGTCAACCGGACAAACCCCTATGGAAGTGACATGCGCCCCCCGTGACGTTGGGCACCTTGGCCAGCTTGCCAAGCCACTGGAAAGCGGGTATCTATTTATCGTGATCGACTGCAAAAGGACGCCTTCATGAAACTGGAAATTGAACAAGAAGATGACGGTCGATGGCTTGCGGAAGTACCTGAATTGCCGGGTGTTATGGCTTATGGCAAATCTCGTCAGGACGCCGTCGATAAAGTAGAAGCGATCGCTCTCCGGGTTCTGGCGGACAGGCTCGAACATGGAGAACAGATCCCAGTGTTACGGGAATTGTTCGCGATTCCCTCATGAGCCATTGGCCCTCTTCCAAATCGCGCCGCGTACTCGCGGCTCTCCTTCGTATCGGCTGGTCGGTGAAGCGTCAGCTCGGCACGTCGCACAAGATCCTTCAACGCTCTGGTTGGCCCGATTTTGTCTTTGCCTTTCACGACTCTGACGAAATCGGCCCGAAGATGCTTTCCCGTCTCGCCAAGCATACCGGTCTAAAGCCAGAAGACATTTAAGGGTGCCCGACTACGCTTTCGCGTCATTGCGGTGCCGCGTGCTAATCTCATGGGCAATGTCCTAAACAATTGCTGTTGAAGCACCCATCGGCTGGATGACGGAGGGCCTCTATTCGAAAGCGGAATCCGCGATGGAAGCGTTTGTCGACAAACGCATGCAGCTTGACGGCGAAGCACAATAGATTGCGGCCAACCAGCGCATTGAGGGTGCCGCGGCGCCACCTCGAGGCTGAAGCGTAAGATTCTGCACCAGACGAGATGAAGCGGGAAGATGACAAACTTTCCGGATGCGTGATTGCGATGGCTGAGACCGTCCTCGCGCGACCGTCCGATGACGTCTCCGACGAGGCTGCCGATGCCGCCCTCTTGCTCGCGTCCGTCGCATGGAATCGGGAAGTTGATGCCCGACGGACGGGCGCGGGGAAGGAGTACTTGAGCATCCTGATGGAATTCGAGAGACACAACAGTTCTCTCAGAGGCGAACTCAAGTCAGCGGACTGCGAAGCTTTGATCAGCGAAATGCGGAAGTTCAAGCGACATCACTATCCCGACGACCGCCGATTCATTCTGACGTGCGGAATCAAGCGGAATGGAAATGTTCAGGTGATCTGGGAAGAAGAAAAATGAGATGCAGGACCACGCGTTGCTGGGTATGTCGCTTCGCGCCGCCCCAGAGCGCGGTCGTTCTGCAGGAAAACAATGAAACTGGAAACCGATCCCAAACGCGTTGAGGAACTTGCACGACAGCGAAACGAGTTCGTGTTTCGTCTGATTCAGGCGGTCGAGAACTGTTCCATTTGCCCCATCGTCTTCCATGTGTTTGAGCGGCTGAAGAACGAACTCTGGCATGAATCCGGCGCCGCCAAAGGCGGGTAAACCTGCCCCTCCGGGTTTGTACCTGATCATGGCGTGCGGAGTTGAACGCCGACGCGATACCTGCTCGCCGTGGTCGGTGAGCAGCAGCGCCTGGTGGCACCTAACAGATTGATCGACGATCGTTCATCAAACTGTTAAGTGGCGCAGACGGTCGCGTAGCTCCTGCTTGGCGCGGTAGAGGCGGGATTCGACGGATTTCTTCGACGAGTTCATGATCGCGGCGATTTCGGCGTAGGACATGTCGTGGTACTCGGCGAGGATCAGCGCGGTGCGCTGATCCTCGGGTAGCGCCGCAACGGCACTCGCGATGGCCGCTCCGATTTCCAGGGCCTGGAAATCGGAGGCGGGTGTCTTTCCAATGCCCGGAAATTTCGTCTCCGAATTTTCCAAGGGTTGGAAAATATGTTTTCGACGGCGCAGGTGGTCAATGGCGGCGTTGCGGGCCAGTTGGAAGAGCCAGGTGGAGAATCTGGTCCCGGGTCGGAAGCGGTAGCGGGGCAGGTTCTGGTAGGCCCGGACAAACACGTCCTGCGCAAGATCGTCGGCATCGTCGGCGTTGCCGACGATGCGGTAGATGAAATTGAGGACCGGTTTCTTGTACCGGGCCATGAGTTCGTCGAAGGCAAGGTCCTGGCCGGACTGGATTTGGAACACCATGGCGCGATCGGGATCGACGTCAACCTCACGAGGGGCGGGCGGTTCCTGATCCCCGTGACCTTGCGTCACGGGTGAACGAGGTTCAGTCCCTGACGGCATCGAGGTCATATTCACTGAACGTTCCGACGTAGAATTGGTCACGCCACACACGGCAGCCAAGTGCGGCGCGCGCTGTTTCGTTCTGTATCGCCACGGCGATTTCGGCAGGCGACGACTCCACGCCGCCCCTCACGGCGATATGCATGCGCGGATCGCAGAGGTCAACGTGCAGGAGTTGGTCCCGAATGTATCGTTCGACGGTGGCACGGCGGTTTTCGCCGAGGGACCGGACGGCAAGTTTGCGGCTGAACGTTGTGGGTTCTCCCGCGCGTCGCAGGACGTATTGCAGTCGTCCTTTTACCCTTGCGGCCAACACGGCGGGTACCACGTGAGGCGGTGTCGACATCGTGAACTGGACGCTGTCTCGCGTGCAGGCGTGGGATACGAGCGTCAGATCGTCCGTTGTCCAATCGTTCGCGAGGCCGGCAATCACGTCTTGTGGAATCGCCGGCATCCGGCTGTCTTCTTCCGTCCAACCCGTCCACGAGTAGTGCAGCGAGTGGGCGGGGTTGGCGTTCTCGCCGGTGTAGAGAGCCATGGCGTGACGCTAAACGTTGCGCGCCCAAGGAGCAAGCCCCTCGACGGGGCCTGGAACAGAACCGGGTGAAAGAATTGAATTTCAGATTGACCGACAAACCTTTATTGCTGCAAGTTGACGTATGCCCTACGCGATGCACCATGCCGCGTTTACGCATCTGCTTGCGTATCCAAGCCTTCAGGCAATCCCACACCTTCCGGCAGAGAATGTGTTGAACATCATAATGGTCAGGAATAGCTTGATACGCACACAAGGGATTCCCTGATACGGCTGATTGTGCGTAGCGGTTTTGGAATGAGGTGCCATGAATCTTCGACGTTTCCAAGAGCGCCTTCTGTTCGTTGGTGTCCTGCTGGCCTTCGTGTCCGGGCCTGTCCTGGCCCAGACGAATACTCCTCCGTCGATCACGGCTCCCGCGTCCGTCTCCGCGACGGAGGACGTGTCGTTTGTTTTCTCCGGCGGCAGCATCATCTCGGTGAGCGACCCTGACGCAGGACCGTCCAGCAACCTGGTCGTCAACCTGTCGGTGACCAACGGGATTTTCACGCTGAGCGGAACAGCTGGGTTGACTTTCACGAATGGCGCAAACGGGACGTCTGCCATGGCCTTTCGCGGTACGCTGCTCCAGCTCAACAACGCGCTCAGCGGGAGCTCCTACCTGGGCAGCAACAACTTCAACGGGAACGACACCCTCAACTTCAACATCAACGACCTCGGCGCGAGCGGGTCCAATGGTCCGCAGCAGGCGGCGGTGTCGATCCCGATCACGGTCAGTGCCGTGAACGATGCACCGTCGATCACGCAGCCCGGGGCGGCGAGTGCGTTCGAAGGGGTGGCGACGAATTTTTCCGGCGTGCTGGTGATTTCCCTGGCCGATGTCGACGTCGGCGCGGGAAACATGGATCTGACGTGGGCGGCGACCAACGGAACCGTGCGGCTCGGCACGACCAACGGCCTGACGCTCCAAGCGGGCGCGAATGGTTCGGGCAGCGCGACGTTCCGCGGCGGTATCACGAACCTGAATACGGCGCTCGCCACCTTGTCGTACACCGCCATGGCGAACTCGTCGGGGTTGGACGCGCTGCGGATCATCGCGAACGACCTGGGCAATACCGGCTCGCCCGGTGCGCGTGCGACGACCAATACGACGACGATTACGATTACGGGTCCCAATGACCCGCCCGTGCTCACGACCCCGGGCGGGCCGTTCGCGTACAACGAGGATTCGACGCAGGCGATTGCCGGCATATCGGTCGCAGACCCGGACGTGTTGGGCAGCAACCTTGTGGTCAACATCCGCGCGACCCATGGCGTGGTGACGCTGAGCAACACGGCCGGCCTGACCTTCCTCACCAACGGCAACGGGCAGTCGTTCTTCACGATCCGCGGCAACATCACCAACATCAACAACGGCCTGAACAACCTGACCTACGCCCCGCGGCTCAATACGAACAATGTGAATATCGGCAGCGCCGAGACGTTCTTTATCGAAGCCAACGATTTGGGGCACAACGGGACGGGCGGACCGCAGGGGGATACCAACACGTTCCTTATTAATGTAGCGCAGGTCAATGACCGCCCGGTGTTGAGCGGTCCTCAAGCCGTGACGACGAACGAGGATGGACAGGTTTTCATCCCGTATTCGGTTTCCGATGTGGATGCTCCGGAAACGCCGGCCTACCAGTTGGACTTTTCGCTTTTCCCGACCAACGGCAAGGTATACCTGTCCAATACGAATGGCCTGACTTTCCTGGTGGGCGACGCGGCCCAGACGAACAGCACCAACGTGGTGATCCGCGGCAACGTCACGAACATCAACAATGCCGTGTCGGGCCTGCTCTTCCTGCCGTCGCCCAATTACAACGGCACGGCGACGGTGGTCATTGTGGCGGATGACCTGGGCAACAGCGGTTCCGGCGGAGCCCTCTCGACCAGCCGCACGGTCACTATCGTCATCACGGCGGTCAACGACGGACCGCTCCTCGGCATCCCCGCGCTGGTCAGCGGCAACCAGAACACCAACATCCTCCTCGACCTCACCGGCGCGTTCGTGGACAGGGACCTCGCGGAAACGACGACGGGCACCACGTTCATTACGGTCTCTATCGTGTCCACGAACGGGACGTTTGATCTGGGCAATACCAACGGGCTGACCGTGACGGCAGGCGCGAACGGGACGACGAGTATCGCGTTCCAGGCCTCCATCTCCAACGCCAACGTCGCGATCGCGACGTCGTACTTCTCGAGCGCAACGAATTTCGTGGGCACCGGCAGCATCAGCTTCGTGATGAGCGACAACGGGTTCACCGGTGCGGGCGGGCCGAAGACCACGAACGGCACCATCGTCATGCAGGTGCTGGACAGAAATTATTCGCCCGAACTCGATTTCTCCGGCGCCATGACGCTCACGGCGATCAATGAGGACACCACCAATACCGGGGACGCAGTGTCGGCGATCATTGCCAGCGCGGGCGGGGACCGGATCACGGACCAGGACCCGGGCGATCCCGAAGGCATCGCGATCATGGGCGCAGACAACAGCAACGGCGCCTGGCAGTGGTCGACCAATGCCGGGACGAGTTTCTCGGACGTCGGCGTGGTCGGGGAGGGCGGCGCCGTCCTGCTCGCCAGCACGGCGCGGGTCCGGTTCGTTCCCGCGTTGGACTACAACGGGTCGGCTGACATCGTCTTCCGTGCGTGGGACCAGAGGGCCGGGTTCAACGGCCAGACCAACGCCGACGTGGGCGTCAACGGCGGCACCGCCGCGTTCAGCACCAACACCGAAACCGCGACGATCACGATCAACCCGGTCAATGACGCGCCGACGCTGGACAATTCGGGCGACATGGCGTTCACGTCGATCATGGAAGAGGACACCAACACCGTCGGCGACGGCGTGTCGAACCTCGTCCTGAGCGCGGGCGGCGACCGTATCACCGATCCCGACGCGGGCGCGGTCGAGGGCATCGCCGTATTCTCGCGCGACAACAGCATGGGCGAGTGGCAGTACTCGACCAACGGCGGGGCGACGTTCACCACGTTCGGCGCGGTCTCCGCCACGGCGGCGACGTTGCTCGACGAGTCGGCCGTCATCCGTTTCATGCCGGTCCCGAATTCGAACGGCACCGCCGCGATTCTCTTCCGCGCCTGGGACGAAACCATCGGCGCGAACGGCCAGACCGGGGTCAATGTTTCCGTCAACGGCGGATCGAACGCGTTCAGCAGCGCGATCGAAACGGGCGTGCTTATGGTCATCAACGCCAACGAAGCGCCGGTGCTCGACAACACGGGCGCCATGACACTGGCCAATGTACTGGAGAACAACTTTACCAACGGCGGCAGCACGGTCGCCAGCGTCATCGCCAGCGCGGGCGGTGACCGGATCACCGATCTCGACCCGGGCACCGTGGAAGGCCTCGCGATCATCGGCGCGGACAACACCAACGGCACGTGGCAGTTCTCGATCGATGCCGGGGCGAACTGGAACAACGTGGGCAGCCCCGACGACAACAACGCGGTACTGGTGGCCGATGCCGACCTGATCCGGTTCTCGCCCAACGTGAACTTCGACGGCACAGCGACGATCCTGTTCCGTGCGTGGGACCAGAGCGCGGGCGCGTCCGGCGACTCGGGCATCGATGTTTCGATCAACGGCGATCCCACGGCATACAGCACGAATACCGAGACCGCTCAGGTCACCGTGACACCGGACAACACGGCGCCCGTCATCGACAACACGGGCGACATGGTGCTGAGCGCGATCGCGCAGGGCAACACCAACAGCCCGGGCGATACCATCGAGAACATCGTTGCGAGTGCCGGCGGCGACCGGATCACCGACGTGGACGCGGGCGCGGTCGAGGGCTTTGCCGTGATTGCGCGCGACAACAGCAACGGTGCGTGGCAGTACAGCACGGACGGCGGCTTCTCGTGGAACAATTTCGGCGCCGTGTCGGACGTTTCGGCGACCCTGCTCAACGCGTCGGCGAAGTTGCGGTTTGTGCCCGGGTCCGTATTCAACGGCACGGCGACGGTCGTGTTCCGTGCGTGGGACCAAACGCAGGGCGCGAACGGCCAGCTGGGCGTGGACGTTTCCGCCAACGGCGGCGTCACCGCGTTCAGTACGGGCATCGAGACGGCGCAGGTCAGTGTGATTCCGCCGAACAGCGCGCCCGTCCTCGACAACACGGGGACGATGACGCTGCCGTCGATCATCGAAAATGATTTCAACAGCGCGGGCGGCACGGTCACGAACATGATCGCGAGTGCAGGCGGCGACCGGATCACGGATGCCGACGCCGGGGCGCTGGAGGGCGTAGCGGTCGTCGACGTCGACGACACGTACGGCACGTGGCAGTACTCGATCGACGCCGGTTCGAACTGGGTGGGCTTCGGTGCCGTGTCGAACCAGGCTGCGGTGCTGCTGAATCCCGACGCGCTGATCCGGTTTATCCCGATCATCAATTTCGATGGCACGGTGTCGATCGTGTTTCGCGCGTGGGACCAGACACAGGGCGCGAACGGGCAGGGCGGTATCAACGTGACGGCTAATGGCGACCCGACGGCGTTCAGCACCGCCACGGAAACCTCGACGCTCACGGTCATCCCGAACAACGTGGCCCCTGTCCTCGACAACACCGGCGCCATGGCCTTGAGTGCCATCGTCAAGGACGACACCAACAGCGTGGGCGACACGGTCGTGGCGGTCATCGCCAGTGCGGGCGGTGACCGGATCACGGACGCCGACGCCGGGGCGGTCGAAGGCATCGCGCTTATTGCGCGCGACAACAGCAACGGCACGTGGCAGTACTCGCTCAACAACGGCGGTACGTGGTCCAGCGTCGCCGCTGTTTCGGACACCGCGGCGCTGCAACTCGATCCCAACGCGAAGCTGCGGTTCGTTCCGGGCGCGGGCTTCACCGGCACGGTTTCGGTCGTTTTCCGCGCGTGGGACCAGACGGACATTTTCGGCATCGGCGCGACGGGCGTTGACGTATCGGTCAACGGCGGCGCGAGCGCGTACAGCGCCGCGTCCGAGACGGCATCGGTCCAGATCGTAGAGCTCGGCATCAATATCGCGCCGGGGCTCGACAACACCGGTGCGATGCTCCTGCCCAGCCTGTTCGAGGACGCGTTCACCAACAACGGAGAAACGGTCTCGAACGTCATCGCCAGCGCGGGCGGGGACCGGATCACGGATGCGAACCCGGGCGATCCCGAGGGCATTGCCGTGACAGCCACCGTGACCAGTAACGGCCATTGGCAGTTCAGCACGGATGGCGGTGCGAACTGGAACAACTTCTTCAATCCGTCGCAGACGTCGGCGATTGTCCTTGCCGACTCCGGGCGCATTCGTTTCGTGCCCACCGCGAATTTCACGGGCCTGTCCGGGCCGATCACGTTCCGGGCTTGGGACCGCTCGGACGGCCGGTTCAGCGGGCAGACCGGTGTTCCGGTCACCAACAATGGCGGCCTGACGGCGTACAGTGCGGCGGAGGAGACGGCCGAGGTGCTGCTGACGATGATGTCCGATCTGATCGTCACCAAGCAGGTGGCCGGCAGCCTGGTCGCGGGTTCGCCCGTGCTTTACCGCGTCACGGTGACCAACCGCGGACCGAGCCATACGACCAACGTGATCGTCACCGACGTGCTGCCGCCGGAGATCACGCCGACGGGCACGGTCATCACGAACCTCGGCAATATGTTTGAAGGCGCGAGTAAGTCGTTTTTCATCTCCGGCAGCCTGGCGTCGAACCGCCGCGGATCGCTGACCAACATCGCGAGCGCGGTCAGCGACCTTTTCGACGTGAACACGACCAACAACTTCGTCACCAACGTCACCGTCATCCTCGCGTCGGCCGATCTTGTCGTGACCAAGGTTTCGAGCCCCAACCCGGTCCTCGAAGGCAGGCCGCTGGCCTACACGGTCACGGTCAGCAACAAGGGTCCGTCGTATGCGATGGGCGTGGTGGTTACGGATGCCTTGCCCTCGGCCGTCACATTTGTTTCCGCGCCGCCGAACTGCACGTTTGGCGCGGGGAAGGTCACGTGCACGATCGGCACGATGCCGAACCATGCGTCGACCTCGTTCACGATTCAGGTCACCGCTCCGGCGGTGGGCGCGGGCACTGCGTTGACCAATGTCGCGACGGTGTACAGCTCCGATCCGGATCCGGTGACGAACAACAACGCGATTTCGTTTGCCACGCCGGTGGTCAACGGCAACTCGCCCAACGATTTTGACGGCGACGGCGCGAGCGATGTCGGCGTGATTATGCGCGGTACATACGTGTGGACGATCGCGGAGAGCTCGGGCTCGACGGTCACGCAGCAGTTCGGCTTCGGGACCGTCATCCCGGTTCCCGCGGACTATGACGGCGACGGCCGGGTGGATTTCGCGGTGTACGACCCGGTGGCCGCGGTCTGGTACATCTCGCGCACGACCGCCGGGTTCCTGACCTACTCGTTCGGCTTCTCAGGGGTCACGCCGATACCGGCTGACTACGACGGCGACGGCAAGGCGGACATCGCCGTCTACGATCCGCCCGCGGGCATGTGGTACATCATGCAGAGCACGGCGGGCTTTCTCCAGTTCCAGTTCGGCTACCAAGGTGCGGTGCCCGTGCCGGCGGACTACGATGGCGACGGCAAGGACGACATTGCGGTGTTCGATTCCGGACCCTTTACGTGGTTCATCATGCAGAGCACGGCCGGCTTTTTGCAGCAGCAGTTCGGGTACAGCGGCGTGATTCCGGTGCCGTGCGACTACGACGGCGACGAGAAGGCGGACATCGCGGTGTTCGACGGTCAGTCCGGTGCCTGGTACGTGCTGCAGACCACAGCGGGCTTTATCAATTTCCAGTTTGGGTACAACGGCGTCATCCCGTTGCCGGGCGATTACGACGGTGACGACAAGTGCGACTATGGCGTTTTTGATCCAAACAGCGCGACCTGGTATCTGCTCCAGAGCACGGCCGGGTTCGAGACGTTCCAGTTGGGCACGCCGGGTTCGATGCCGTTTGTGCTGGTTCCGTAGCGAGTCGCGTCGGGCACGGCGGGTTGGATGCGGCATGGTGTCGCCGCGTCGGGCACGCCTCGCAGAGGCGTGGCTACACCGGTCGGTGAAGTACAGGGCGCGTTTGTGCGAAGAGAAAGCGGGCAAAAAATGAATGTGTCAAAAATTGCTTTGGCGATGACCTGCCTGCTGTTCGCGGTAGGGGCGGATGCCGGATGGTTCAGCGGCTCGAAGGACAAGACGCAGAGAAACGTGGTGATGCCCCCGAATCAAACGGGCAAGGCGCAGCCGACGAGCGCGTCGGGGCGGGCGCTGATGCGCCGCGCGCACCTTCACTTTGACGACGCGAAGGCCGAGCAGGAGTTCCTCGCCATCACGAGCGCGAAGCGGCGGGTCCAGGAGGATTTCCAGGTCATCACGCGCCTGCTGCAGGAGAAGAACCTCGAGGTCGAGAAATTTACGCGTGATCTCGAGTCGGAATTCAACATCAACCCCGACGCGAACTATCACTACGATGACGACGCGGCGACGATCTATGAATTAACCAGGAACGCCTCGGTCGCCGGGGATGCCGAGACCCTGGATCCGGAGAAGGATTTCGACAGGAAAGAGCATCTGAAGCTGGATACCGAGGACAGGAAGACGCGCTTCCTGCGGCTCGTCGCGTCGAAGAAGCTGTCCAGCGACGAAATCAACATTCTCCGTCTCCTCCAGAATGAGAAGGAGATCGAGGCGTCCAACATCCAGCAGCAGCTCGTGGCCCGGTACGCGATCACGAGCGATCGCGAGTACCGCTACGAGAAGAGTACGCGCACGCTGTATGAACTGGTGCCCGTGCCCGCCGGCACGGCATCGGTGACCAACCCGGCGCAGGAGGCTGTTACAAAGTGATCCGCTACGCAACCATACTTGTCCTGTCCGCCGCGCTGCTCGCGGTCGCCATGCCCGCGAAGGCGCAGGAGCACCAAGCGCTCATTGATGAGGCCAACGCGAAGGCGTCGGCGGAGATGGGGCGCGAGATGAGCACCGTAGAGGGCGCGGTGACCGCGCCGGCACCCGTGAAGAACGAGCCGGATGTCAGCCTCGAGGAGGCGATGAAGGTCGGCGCGACCGCCGCTGCGACGGGGACGACGGCTGAAGCAGCGTCGGCGTCCGCAACGGAAACGCCCGCGGAAGAGGCAGCCCCTGCAACAACGGAACCCGAGGCGGCGGCGGTAGCAGCGTCCGAAGAAGGCGGGGAGGCGATCCGGCTCGTGCAGGTCAAGGGCGACGCGGACGTGCTCGACCACACAGGCGTGCGCAAGGATGTCGAGGCCGAGGCGGTCGGCAAGTCGCTGACGGATGACCAGATCAAGGCCCTGGCCCAGAAGGCACAGGACGCGCTCATTAAGAAGGGCTTCTACGTCGCCCGCGTTTGGCCCGCGTCGCCCGCGGTGGTCGATGGCGTGCTTACGCTGGTGGTGGATCAGGGCCGCATCGGCAAGATTTCGCTGTTCAAGCGGCAGGGCGACAAGACGGTGCCGTACAAGGGCCGCTGGTACACGGAGAACCAGTTGCAGCGGCGGCTGTCGGCGCTCAAGCCGGGCCAGCCGTTCAACTACTCCGAGTTGTACGGGACGGTGTATGCGTTCAACTCGCATCCCGACCTGACGACGGACGTGGACCTGACGGTGCGCAAGGAGGGCGAAGGGGACGACCAGCGGCGGCATGTCGACATGGATTTCGAGGTCAGGGAAGATCGGCCCTTCCACGCGATGCTGGAGTTTGCGAATAGCGGCACGGACATCACCGAAGAGTGGCGCGCCGGGCTGACGCTCCAGTACCTCAACCTGACGAAGCACGACGACGTGCTGACGTTGAGCGCGCCGGCGTCGCTCGACCTGTCGACGATCCGGTCGACGGCCTTGAGCTACTATCGGCCGCACAACTGGCGCAAGGGCGGAAGTGTTTCCGTGTTCGGAGGCATTTCCGAGTTGGCGACGGAGAACGTGGTCGAGGGCATTGATCTTGAAGGCAACGGGTGGTTTGCCGGCGTGCAGGGCTCCTACAACTTCATCGACGACAACCGCCGCCTGTTGAACGTCTCGCTGGGTCTGACGCACAGCATTATCGAAGACACGCTCATCATAGCGGGCGACGAGGACTCGCTCAGCTCCGAGGCGGCCGTGACGCCGCTTGTGCTGGCCGTGTCCTACGGGACGAAGCAGCCTGACAAGCGGGGCGGACGCACGACCTTGATGTGGGCAACGGAAATCAACCAGGGTGGATTCCTCGGTGCATCGGACGACGAGGAATTGCAGTCGCAGCGGCAGAACGCCAGCGCGGACTTCATCATCGAGAAGCTGCAGATCGCGCGCGTACGGCCGATCCTGCGCGACAAGCAGGATCCGAAGAAGGACTGGATCCTCTACACGCGCGTTGCGGGACAGTATGCGACCGAACCGCTGATCCCGGGCGAGCAGATGGGCGTCGGCGGCCAGAACTCGGTGCGCGGCTACCTGGAGAACGAAGTGCTCGCGGACGACGGGCTGGTGGCGAACGTCGAGTTGCGCACGCCGATCCGGCACACTTCGACGATTCCCCGTTGGATGGGCAAGCCGGCGAACGACAAGCGGTACATCGACTACGAGGGCTTGCAGTTCGTGTTCTTCCTGGACGGCGCCTACGTCATGTTGAAGGACGCGGTGGCCGGCGAGGACGATAATTACCAGTTGTTGAGCGTGGGCCCGGGGCTCAGGTATTCGATCGGCAATGGATTCCAAATGCGGCTCGATTGGGGTTTCCCGTTGGAGAAAACCGAGGACTCGGACACGACGGGTCGGGGCCATTTCAGTCTGCAGTTCATGCTTTAGGCGGGAGGAGGCAGTGTCATGTTTATGAAAAAATCGATCCTGCGAAGCAAGCCGGTGCGGCTGCTCGTGTGGGTCATCGTTTTCCTCCTGGCGGTGCTGCCCGTGCAGCCCGTGCGCGCGTTACCGAATGGTGAGAACGTCACGCACGGCGACGTGAGCTTCTACACGGTGGGCGGCAACATGGTGGTCGTGCAGCAATCCGGCTCGGCGATCGTCAATTACAACAGCTTCAGCATCGACTCGTCCGAGAGCGTGCGGTTTGTGCAGCCTGGCTCCTCGGCCGCGATCCTGAACCGCGTCACGGGCGGGAGCGGGAGCACGATCGCGGGCGACTTGCTGGCGAACGGCCACGTCTACCTGATCAACCCGAACGGCATCCTCTTCACCTCGAGCGCGCACGTGGACGTCGGGGCGCTGGTCGCGTCGGGGCTGAACATGAGCGACAGCGATTTCCTGGCGGGCAACATGTACTTCTCGGGCGGTGGCGGCTCGGTCATTAACGAGGGTCACCTTTCGGGCAGGCGCGTGTACCTGGTCGGCGGCAACGTCGAGAACCATGGCAGCATCAGCGCGGGCAGTGTGGTGCTGGCCGCAGGCCAGGAATCGGTCCTGATCGACCGCGTAGCGGGGGGTGAAATCCGGCTGGTGATCGACGGCAACGAGGACCTGGCGAATTCCGCGACCGGGCGATACGACGTTGCGGCCGTGATCAGCAATGCGCAGGCCGAGGCGCAGGCCCAGGCCGATCAGGCGGGGGGCGTCACTGCGGCCGACGATGCGGCGGCGCAAGCCGGCAACGAATTGGCGCAGGGCGGGCAACTGGCCGGTGATCTGGTCCTTGAAACTGCCGAGACGGATGATGGCGATATCCCGATCGCGCAGCCGGAACCCATGGAAGCGGCGCCGCCGGACTACAGCGAGACCGCGGTCATGACCAACGGGCTGGTCTACAACTGGGGGACGATCACCGCAACGCGTGGGCCGGATGACGAGGATGGACCCGAGGGCAGTGGTGGCGACGTGACGCTCGCGGGCGTCCGTGTGGGCCAGTACGGCGAAGTTCACGCTGACGGCACGACGGGTGACGGCGGGATGGTGAACATCCTGGCGACGCAGGTCATCGTGATGAACAGCAACGGCCTGGTCACGGCCAACGCGGGCCTGAACGGCCATGGCGGCGACGTGATTGTGATCTCGGAAGAAGGCCTGTACATGCAGGGCGGCTCCCGGCTGGAAGCCCTGGGCGGCACCGAGTCGGGCGACGGCGGCTACATCGAGACCAGCGGCTACATGCAGATGGACCTGCAGGGGCGGACGTCGACCCATGCCGAGCACGGCGAGAGCGGCACGTACTACATCGACCCGCCGAACTTCTACATCGACGACCACGGCGACCGCGAGGACTGCAACTTCCTCGGGTTTGATTGCGACTACACGATCACCTTCGACGAAGGCCTGCAGCGCATCGTGCCGATCGAGAGCCCGGGGTACATGGACGTCGACACCATGCACGACCTGATGGATGACCACGGCGCGATGGCGATCCAGACGCGCGGGATCAGCGGCTCGGGAAGCGGGCAGATCGCGGTCGAGGACAACATCA
Organism: bacterium; assembly: GCA_043802525.1. Lineage (GTDB taxonomy): Bacteria > Verrucomicrobiota > Kiritimatiellia > CAIVKH01 > CAIVKH01 > JAZDKY01. The sequence continues at coordinate 11,711 of JAZDKY010000092.1, read as the reverse complement.
ACTACAACGGCATCGGCGGTTCGGGCATCTTCCTCCTGGACGCCGGCGGAAACCTCTTCATCAACGGCAATTTCACGGACAGCAACGGCGGCGGCGATTCGGTCGACATCTACCTGCTCGCGGAAAAGCAGATCCAGATCGACCACACGATGACGTCCCAGGGCGGTGACATCGTCGTCGTCAGCGGCCGCGGGCAGGCCAACGGCCACACCTTCCTCTGGGGCACGCTCAGTTCCGGTGGCGGCGATGTCACCGTGGCGACGGATAATGACGCCCAGATCCTGATCTACGGCGGCACCATTAGTGCCGGCAGTGGCGACATCATCCTGGCGGCGGACACCGCCGTGTTCCAGGACGGGCAGTTGACCGGCAACCGCGTTACGGTGGCGGGCACCTACGTGGAGCAGAGCGGCGACATCAATGCCTCGGCGGACATCGTGGTGCAGTCGGATGGCGGCAGCATCAACATGAGCAGCAGCGGTTCGGCCACGTCCAGCGGCGGAGACATACTCTATGTCTCGTCGTACAACACCGATGTGACGGGGCTCAATGCGCCCGCCGGCACCGTGGTCGTGCTGGGTCGCACGATCACCGACGCGGGTGACTCCTCGGTGGACGTCGCGGGCAACCGGGCGATGCTGCTGGCGACCAATGGCTCGATCAGCGGGCTGGAACTCTCCGTGAACACCCTTGCAGGTTATGCCTCGAGCGGCGGCATCAGCCTGACCGAGGTGAGCAGCGGCGGCGGCATTACGATTGGCGTGGTGCCCACGGTCAATATCACGGGTGCCGGCGCGACGGGTTCGACCTTCTCGACGTCCATCCCCGCATTTACGGGCCTCGTGGCGACGGGGTCGGGCAATATCACGCTGACGGCCCAGAACGGCACCATCACGATCAATGAGCAGGTCATCCAAGCCAACGTCGGGAGCATCACGTTAACCGCGCAGGGCGCCGGCAGCGACGTGAACATCAATGATACGGTCTACGCATCCAACGGCATGGTGAAGGTTTCGGCGGCGGATTCCGTGTCGCAAAACGCAACGCTGGCGACGTCGAAAGGCGGTGCGCTGGTTGTCGATGCGGCGGGCGGCAGCATCACGATGTCCGCGGGGGACATCGGTTTTGCCGGCTCGGGCAACATCCGTTACTCGGCGGGCCAGAACATTACCGCCCAGCAGTTGATCACCAGCAATGGCAACATCTCGGTCATCGCGGGCAACAGCCTCACGATGAATTCGAACATCATCAGCCTGACCGGCGGATCGATCGACATGCAGGCAACCAGCGGCTCGATCACCATGAAGGACGGCACGCTGGCCGTCGCGGGCAACGGCAATGCGCGCCTGTACGCGGGCGGCAATATTCTCGTCAGCAGTGTGATCGCGACGCAGGGCAATGTGTCGATCACGTCGACCGGGGGCTCGATTCTTGACAACGGCGAGACGCATCCAGACGTCGTTGCACACAAGGTGCAATACTCCGCCGTCAACGGCGGTGTCGGCAGCAGCGCAAACCAGCTTGAAATGGGCGGAACCAATATTGCAGCGACCGCCGGGTCGGGCGGCATCTACCTCGGCGTCGGCAACAACGTCATCATCGACACGGTCGGTGCGATCAATGTCAACCGCGTGAGCACGAGTGGTGGATCGTCGGCCCTCAGCGGTTCGTCGCTGACCGGGTACCAGACGACCGGCGGCGGCGACATCGTCACCGTGAACAACGGTTCCTTCGTGGTGAACGCGGCCGTCAACGGCGGCGGCAACGCGAACATCCTGCTCGCGAACTCGACCGGTGCGGTGAACAACATGACGTTGAACGCGGCGGTGAGTTCCGGAAGCGGCAGCATCACCATCGCCGGCGGCAAGGCGGTGACGCAGAACGCCAACGGCGACATCACGACCACCGGCGGCGACGTCGTCGTCGCCGCGCAGGCCGGCAACCTCACCATGGCCAACGGCGCGCTGACGACGAGCGGCGGCGGGGACATCTTCTACGTGTCGCCGTCCAACATCACGGTCGGTGGCTTGAACGCCGGGGCGGGGCAGGTGTCCGTGGCGGCGCTTACGGGCGACATCATCGACGGCGGCGACACGCACAAGGACATTGTGGGTACCAAGGCGCTGCTCGTCGCGCCCAGCGGATACGTGGGCACGGCGGCGAACCGGATCGACACGGACATGGGGACGGCGGCGGCCTACGCGGGCAACGGCGGCATATACCTCACCGAGGACAACAACGTCGTATTCGGCACGGTCAACACCAACCCGATCCGCATCGTGGGAACGGACGGCCTGACGACAACCACGAACGTGCCCCAGCTTTCCGGGCTCGTCGCGACCAACGGAAACATCAAGGTGGAGACGGTGGCGGGTTCCATCACGATCAGTGGCGTCGTGGCGAACATCGGGTCCGGCGATATCGTCATCGACGCCAAGGGCGGCGGCAGCGACGTCAGTGTGCGCAGCCTCGTGGTGGCGCAGAACGGGGACATCGACGTGCGGGCGGCGGACTCGATCATCCAGGCGACGAACATCATCCAGGCGGGCGTGGGGTACATCAACGTCGACGCGAACAGCGGCTCGATCACGATGACGAACAGGGCGCTGACGTTCAACGGCAACGGTAACATTCGTTACGACGCCGGGCAGAACGCCACCGTCGACAGCCTGATCACGAGCAATGGCTACATCAGCGTCACGGCCGGCAACAACATCAACCAGAATTCCAACCTGATCACGCTCGCCACCGGCACGATCGACGTGGACGCCAACAGCGGATCCATCACGATGAAGGACGGGGCGATCTCGCTGTCCGGCAACGACAACATCCGCTACGAGGCGGGACAGAACGTGACGGTATCCTCCCTGATCGCGACGCAGGGCGACGTGTCCGTCATCGCCCTCAACGGATCGATCCTTGACGGGGGCAATGCGCATCCCGACGTCGTGGCGCAGAAGGCCCAGTTCAACGCCCCGAACGGCGGTATCGGCGTGCTGGGCACGAACGCGAATGCGCTCGAGATCGGCGTGAGTAACGTGGCCGCCAGGGCCGGGAACGGCGGCATCAACCTCGCCATGGGCGGTGACGTCATCATTGACACGGTTTCGGCAATCACCGTCAAGCGGGTCCAGGCGAACGGCTCGGTATCGACGGTCGGCGGATCCACGTTGACGGGGCTGACGACGATAGACGACGGCGCGATCGTGGCCCTCGGCAATGGCACGATCACGGTAAAACAGCCGGTATCCGCGAACGGCACCGGCAATGTCCTGGTTGCGAACACGACGACGAGCACGGTGAACGATGTTGTGTTGAACCAGACCGTGAGCTCGGGCAGCGGCAACATTACGATTTTGGGCGGCAACAACGTTCACCAGGGGACCGCCGGCGACGTGACCACCGCGGGCGGCGACATTGCCGTGATCGCGAAATCGGGCGACGTGGTCATGTCCAACGGCGCCCTGTCGGCCAGCTCCGGCGGAAACGTGTTCTACCTCGCGGAGACCAACCTGTACGTAGGCGGCATAAATGCGGGCACGGGCCAGGTCAGTGCCGTTGCGTTGCTGGGCGACATCATCGACAACGGCGACGCGCACAAGGACTTCATCGGTTCCAGCGTGCAGCTGATCGCGCCCTCGGGGAATGTGGGTTCCGTGGCGAACCGGCTGGATACGAGCATCGACACCCTTGCGGGCTACGCAGGGAATGGCGGCATCCATATCCACGAAGACAACGACGTGATCATCGGCGCCGTCGGCCCCGTGACTGTCGACGCGGTGGGACCCGAGGGCCTGGTGATTCCGACCAACACGCCGCAGCTCAGCGGCCTGATCGCGACCAACGGCGAGATCCTGGTCGACACGATTGCCGGCAGCATTTCGGTGCAGGCGTCCGTGTACAACCTGGAAGACGGTGACGTTGTTCTGGACGCGAACGGGGGCGGCAGCGATATCCACGTCGACGCGCTGGTCTACACGTACAACGGCAACATCATCGCGACGGCGGCCGATTCGATCACGCAGAGCACGAACGTCATCAGCGGTGGCGTCGGCTACATCAACTTCGACGCCGAGGCCGGGTCAATCACGATGTCGAACAATTCGCTGACCTTCACGGGCGACGGCAACATCCGCTATGACGCCGCGGCCAACATCACCGTGGACAGCCTGGTAACCAGCAACGGCTACATCAGCGTCACGGCCGGCAACAACATCAACCAGAACTCGAACATCATTACCCTCGCCGGCGGCACGATTGACGTCGACGCCAATGCCGGTTCGATCGTGATGAAGGATTCCGCGCTGGCGGTCTCGGCGGACAATATCCGCTACGAGGCCTACTCCAACATTGTGCTGAGCTCGCTCATTTCCACACAGGCCGATGTGAGCGTCATGGCCAACTACGGTTCCATTACCGACGCGGGCGAATCCTACCCGAACGTTGTCGCCAGCAATGTCCAGTTCTGGGCCCCGCGCGGAAGCATTGGCCAGGTGGGGGCTGTGGCGCCCACGAACGACGCGCTTGAAATTGGCGTGACGACGGTGGCCGCCGTCTCGGGCAATGGCGGCATCAACCTGGGTGCGGGTGGCGTTGACCTGACCCTTGGAACCGTGCAGCCGATTGTGGTCTCCCGCGTGCAGGCGGACAATACCGTGATGCCGATCGGCGGCGCGACGCTCAGCGGTCTGACGGCCACGGGCGGCGGCTCCATCGTCGTCGCCGATCTTGAGGCCATGACCGTGGACGACATCGTGCAGGTCGAGCAGGGCGGGAACATCCTGCTGGCCACGCAGACGGGGGCGCTCAACCGCATCACCATCAACACCAACATCATCGCGGAAGCGGGTTCTATCACGATCTACGGAAGCGAGGATATCTACCAGAACATCGGTGGCGACATCGCCTCCGATGGTGGCGATATCGTCGTGCTGAGCAAGGGCGGCCCGATCGTCATGCAGGACGGCGTCCGCTCGATCACGGACGGCGGCAACATTGGCTACATCACGGCCTCCAATCTGTTCCTTGCCGGTCTCGACGCGGGAACCGGGCAGGTGGCCGTTGTCGCGCTGAAGGGATCCATTTTTGACAACGGCGATACCTATCAGAACGTTGTCGCGCACGACGTGCAGTTCTTCGCGCTGACGGGCCACGTCGGGTCCGCGGACAACCGCATCGAAACCGATGTCGACAACCTGGCCGCGCTGGCCCAGTACGGCGACGTCAACATTACGGAAGACGATGACCTGATCATCGGGACCGTGGGCCCGATCAGCCTCAATGGTGTCTTCCTGGATGCGACCATCATTGCAACCAACACCCCCGCGTTCACCGGCGTGATCTCCACCAACGGCAATGTGCTGGTCGACACCATCAGCGGATCGATCAGCATCGAAGGCGTGGTGGCCAGCCTGTCGGACGGCAATGTCCGCATCGCGGCCAACGGTGGCGGCAGTGACCTCATCATCCTCAGCCCTGTCGTGGCCAACAACGGCAACATCACGCTGCTGGCCGCGGACTCCATCGTCCAGACGACGAACGTGATCGTGCAGACGTTCGGGTCCATCGATGTCGAGGCGCTGGCGGGAGAAATCCTGATGACGGACAGCGGCCTGTCGTTCGCGAACGACGGGAATATCAGCTACCAAGCCTTCGGCGACATCACGATGGGAAGCCTGATCTCGACGCAGGGCTCGGTCAGCGTCGCGTCCACGCTGGGGTCGATCCTGGACGGCGGCAATTCACTGCCGGAGATCGTTGCCGTGAGCGCCTCGCTGTTCGCCACCAACGGCGGCATCGGCGTGTTGGGCGAGGGGCAGGAGGATCCGCTCGAGGTGGGTATCGGGACCGTCGCGGCCATCGCGGGTGAGGGTGGCATCAACATGATCAATGGCGGTGACGTGACGGTTGGTACGGTCGGCACCGTCACGGTCCAGCGCATCCTGGCTGACGGCACGACCAACATCATCGCCGAGCCCACGCTCAGTGGCTTCACGACGCGCGCCGACGGGGCCATCGTCTTCGCCTCGATCGGCTCCATGACGGTCAATGACGCCATCGCGGCCGACGGCAGGGGTAACGTCCTGCTGGCCACGGCCACGGGGACGGTCAACAGCGTGCTGTACGGCGCCCAGGCGACCCTCAACGCGCCGGTCAGCTCGAGCAACGGGCACATCACGATTGTCTCCGGCGAGGCGCTGTTCCAGAACACGAATGGCGACATCTCCACGTTCGGCGGCGATGTCAGCGCGGTCACGTTCGACGGCCCGATCACCATGGCCGACGGCGCCCTGACCGAAAGCCATGGCGGCAATGTACTTTATGCCGCCAACACGAACATCTTCATCGGCGGCATCGACGCCGGGACCGGCACGGTGGCCCTCGTCGCGCTCGATGGCTCCATCTTCGACAACGGCGACACGCACACGGATGTCGTCGCGCACGCGGCGCAGTTCATCTCCAAGAACGGCGGCGTCGGCACGACGACGAACGGCATCGAAACGACTGTGGACGATCTCACCGCCTTCGCGGCCAATGGCACGGTCAAGATCACCGAGAGCGACGATGTGACGATCGGATCCGTGGGCCCGGTAGTCGTCAACGTTGTCGGGTTTGATGGCACGACGAGCGTGACCAATACGCCCGTGTTGTCGGGCATCATTGCCAGCAACGGGCACATCCTGGTCGACACCGTCAACGGGTCGATCACGGTCACGTCTGCCGTGGTCAATATCGGCGCGGGCAACATCTGGCTCGATGCGAACGGCGCCAACAGCGACGTCGTCCTCAGCAACATGATCCTCGTCGTTGACGGCAACACGACAATTACTGCCGATGACAGCATCCGGCAGTACGAAGACGTGATCAGCGCGGGGAATGGTTCGGTGGACGTGGAAGCGTTCACGGGTTCGCTCTTCATGGCGGACGGCGCACTCGCCGTCGCCAACGACGGCCCGATCCGCTATGCGGCGGAGGGCGACGTCACGCTGGGCGGGTTGATCACGCTCAGCAACACGATTGTCGTGATCTCGCGTTCGGGGAGCATTCTGGACGGTGGCGACGCCCACAAGGAAACGCTGTCGCCCTACGTCGAATTCTTCGCCGGCGACGGGGTGGGCTCCTCGACGAACCAGCTCGACATCATTACCGGGTTCCTTGCGGCCCGCGGAGGCCCCGGTGGCGTCAACGTGGAGAACCAGGGCATCACCCTGATTGACACGGTACCTGAAGTCGTTGTCGAGCGTGTCACCGGTGACGGATCCACGCTCGATATCACCAATGCTGCTGTGAGCGACCTTGTTACGACCAACAACGGCGGCGTGGCGTTGAGCACCGTCAACGGCACGATCGTCATCAGCGACGGTCTGTCGCCGAGCAACTACGTAGGCATCCATGTTGACGGCACCGGCACCATCTGCGTGGTGGCGAACGGGACGAATTCCTCGCTGGTCATCGACGCGGACGTCATCTCCGGCAGCGGCGACATTTCGCTGATCGCGGACAAGTCGGTCATCGTGAACTCCAACGCCACGGAAATCTCCACAGGCGGCCGCGGAGCCATTGCGCTCTGGGCCGACCAGGACGGTGACGGCAGCGGCGACTACCTCCAGCTGACCGGCAAGATCCAGACCCAGTCGGGCAACATCTACGTCGCCGGCGAAAACATTAAGCAGTACGGCGGCAGCATCGTGACCGTTTTTGGGAATATCTCGCTCAAGGCCGCCAACAAGCTCCAACTGTCGCGGAAGGGCAAGGTCATGTCCTACTTCGGCGGGATCGTCATGGAAGCCAAGAGCATCAAGATCGACAGCAAGGTGAAGGGTGGCTCAGTTTTCGTGCATGCAACGCGCAAGTCGATCACCGGCAAGGGTTCCATTGTGGCAGACCAGGTCTCGCTGAATGCAAAGCAGGATATCGGCTCGGCGAAAGATCCGTTTGACGTTGACGCGGGCACTCTTGCGGCTGTCACGGACACCGGCGACATCTACCTGCACGAACTGAATTCTGTCCGTGTTGGCCAGGTGGATCAGCTCCTGCTCCGCTTCGGCGTGCCGGAGTGTGCGAAAGGTATGCCCGTCGCCTTTGCACCAACCATCAACGGTGTTGATTCCGCGGGCTTCCTGCAATTCGACGTCGAAGGCGATCTGTCCGGGAACCGGGTGGAGGCGGGCGGCGACGCGCTCATCACGGTTGGTGGCTCGGTCAACGGACTGGCCCTGCTGCAGGCCGGCGGGAACATCGATCTCGTGGTCGGCGACAACTACGAGGGCGGAGACATCACGGCTGGCGGCGACCTGACGGCCGACATCGGCGGCACGCTGAAGTTCGACGAGATCGCGGCGAGCACGGTCGATATCACCGCCGGCACGATTTACATGAGCATCGTCAACGCGCGGCGCCTGGCCGAGTTCGATGTTAGCCGCAACATCTTCGACGAAGGTTCCATGATTACGTCGCCCGAACTCATCATGGAAGCCGGCGGCGATATCGGGTCTGACGACCCGATCCAACTCAACGTGGGCCACATCGGGTTGATCAAGGGCGGTGGCGATGTTGCGATCGTGCAGAACGCGGCTGGCGGCACGCCGACGGTACTCATCCAGGCGGGCGGCAACCTGTACATCGGGGTGCCCAACGGCGGCCTCGTCGACGACAATGGCTTTGCGGACAACATTATCGCCGCGGACGCGACGTTTGACGCGGAGTTCATGGGAACGCTGGATGACCCGCTGGAGGTTGTCATCGAGCCTGGGAACCTGAAAGTCAGCAGTGGCGGCCTGGCGCGTTCCGACGTGGAAGACGGCTACATCTTTGTGCATCTCGACGGAACGATCGGGGATGCCGGCGAGCACCAGATCGAGTATATCGGCACGGAGGACATCCCTGGCCTGATCATCTTCAACGACCGCGTGGTGGGCGGTCCTGACGATGTCCTGCGCCGCTTCCACCGCGCGGATGCGTTCATGAAGGAAGCGCCGGTGATCGATCGCCCGTACGGTTGGCTTGGCCATCCGATCTTCGTGACGATGGAAACGCCGGGCATGGAAAGCTGGGAAATCTTCATGCAATTCATCCTTCGCGACCTCGCGGAGATCACGGCGGATTCCGACATGCCGGAGGATGCGGGCCGCACCGTGCGGCTCGGTGACACGGCGATGTTGTGGCGGTAGCCTGAAACTTACCCTTCGGCGGCGGGGACAAGGTCATAACCCGGAGGGGCAACCTCCCTTGGCGCGCCGTAGCCTTGGCGAAGGCGGCCGGCTGCCCCTCCTGACCGCCATCTCCGTCTGGAGGGACAGCCTCTCTGGCTGTCCGAATCGGCCACGACGGAGCGTGGCCCTCCAGACGCCATCTCGGTCCGGGGGAGGGACAGCATCCCGCCTTCATTTCATCGCGCATCGCGCGATTTCAACTACGGCGAGGCTCGCCGTAGTCCCGCCTCCGAGGCGGGACGGAGGCGGCCGACTGTCCGACTTCAGACCTCCTGACATAGGTCTCCTGCTTTTTCTCGCAGGATACTCCTTCACTCCCCCCGTCTAGGCCGTGGACATTGGGTTGCGAGGCCGTCTGTTCTCCGTGGGGATACCGTGCGGCCGTCGTTCGACAGCTCGGACTCAAAACTATCCGCTTTTTTGGCCGCCACGCTATCGTTTCCGCATGGGACAGGCACCCAGGCAGGGAGAGTTGTTTCCGGAAGTGGGCGCGCCGGACGGAACGACGTTCATCAACGGGAGCTGTCTTGTACGGACGCAAGACGGACATCGCGTTGTGATTGTTGCGGGCGTCGTGATCGCCCAGTACACGCTGGGCGACCGCATGGCCGAGGCGCATGCGATGGTCAGCCTCATCGATCAGGGATGGGCTGGGCAGACAGATGTCGCGCGCGCCTTCGGCTGCTCTGCGCGAAGTGTGCGACGGCACCAGCGGTGCTTTGAAGAGGGGGGCCTGTCCGCGCTCGGCCGCGGCAGAGGCTACCCGAAGGGACATCCGCGCCTGCCCGCGTCTCGTACGCGCCAAGTGACCCGTCTGAAGGGGCTCGGGTTTTCCAACGGTCAAATCGCCACGCGTATGGGCGTGACAGAGAAGGCTGTACGCAACGTTCTGCGTCGGATGGGGTGGACGAAGCCCGAACGGGTGGAGGGGTCGCTCCCTTTGGCGGGCGAGAGTTCCCGTCCTAATGTGTCCGCCTCTTCGATTGCTGACCCCGAGCCACCGCCACCATCAGCCCCGCCAGCCTCGGACCCAAAACTGTCCGCTTTTCCGTCCTCCGACCTGCCGCTGGTCCCCTCGATGGACCACGATACGTCGGACCGCCGGCTCGACCGGATCATGGCCTACTTGGGGTTGCTCGATGACGCGGCCCCGCTCTTTCGTCCGGGGACGGCGATTCCTGGCGCCGGGGTGCTCCTGGCCATGCCCGCTTTGGTCGCCAGTGGCGTCATTGAGTGCGCCCGCGAGGTTCCCAATCCGAAGTGGAACGTGCTGGACGGGCAACTTCGGCAGGCCCGAGCGACCTTGAAGGTCTTGCCGGCGGAGTACGGCCTGAAGGCGTTGCTCAACCCCGAGAGCCGGCGTCCCACGATGCGCGGTTTCAAGATCGCTCACGGCAAACTGGGCAAGAAGATCCTCGAAGCGGTGAAGCGCTGCAGAGAGCTGGAGATTCAACGGGCGGCCGTTCCTCGCCGACTACCCGTGGGGCAGGTCGTCCTGGGTCCGGTGGTCAAACTCGCGACCGAGCGCATGCAGTTCACAAGCCTGCTGAAAATGGTCGCTTATCAAGTGGAAAGCGACCTCTTCCGGCTGGTCACGCCGCACTACAAGCGTGCGGAGGATGAGGGCCGCACGCTCATCCAGTCGGCGCTCGCATCCGCCGCGGACATTGAGGTCAGCGAGACGGAACTGCGGGTTCTGGTCGCGCCGCTGAGTTCACCGCACCGCACCCGTGTTCTCGCAACGCTCTGCGGAGAACTGAACGCGACGGCAACTACGTTTCCGGGCACCAACCTGGTTTTGCGGTACGACGTTCACGAGGTCAGAAAACGGTGAAAAGCGGACAGAATGTCATGCCCCTATGTCAGGAGGTCTGGAATCCGCGCCATTTTCATGATGGTTCTCGTTCTTGTCGTAGCTTTCATGGTTATGCGGCTCATGCTCTATTGACGTTTGCGCAACATCGTGACGGCTCACCGAGCCCGCGCCGCGTCGGGCTTGCCCGCCTCAGGCCATGGGCATCAACCTAAGCATGACCGGCTCGAAATACGGCGTGTCATGGCGATTCTCGCCAAAGCCTGCAACGGTTGCTGCCATTCGGGTCGTTCTGCACGCATGTGCGGAGTGACCCGTTCCTCGGAACGATCAATCCAGATTGACGATCGTCAATCTGGATTGCACCGTGCGGGGGAATGGGGGATACCCACTAACCCGGCTTGTTCATGAACAAGAAGCGTTCATGAATGGGCCGCTTTGCCTGCGGGCACGCGGACGCGCCCGCAGGCAAAGACGTGATGCAACGCGGTGTCGCACCGCGTTGCAAACGTGGCAGCCCCGTTTGGATGCGGCACAGCCGCATCCATCACGGCCGCGGAGCGGCGGATTGTTCGCGCTTCGCGAAGAATCCGGGCAAGAGACGTACTTGGGTCTGGAGGGACAGCCTCCGGCTGTCCGCCGCGGCAAACATCAAAGTGTAGCCGCGGCTCTGTGAGCCGCGCGGG